>NZ_JBEXVF010000068.1:0-50656 GCF_040629235.1 Amycolatopsis sp. NPDC005961
CAAGATGCGCGCGATGCTGGTCGCGGCGGCCGCCGGCACCATCGGCGCCGCCGTCTACGGCGCGCTCATGCTGTCCCAGCTCGACGGCGTCAGCTCGTCCGCGATCGCCGCCACGCTCGTCGGTTTCTGCGGTGGCGTGCTCGCGCGACGACTCGGCGTTACTCCACTGGTGGTCGCCGTGTCCGGGATCACTCCCCTGCTTCCAGGCCTCTCGACCTACCGTGGTCTGTATCAGATCGGGGTCGAGCCCGGCGGGAACATCTCGACGCTCATGACGGCCGTCGCTATCGGGCTTGCGCTGGCAGCGGGCGTGGTACTCGGCGAATGGCTCGCCCAACCGGTACGGACCGGCTTGGGCAGGCTCGAGCGCCGGTTCGCCGGACCACGCATGGCTGGTCCGCTCGAAGCGGCCGATCGACGCTTGGAGTAACCCGACGGTCACCGGCTGTTCATCGGTCACGCGATAGGGTTTCACTCTGGGGCCGCGACCCAGGACGCGAGGAGCAGCAGCTGTGAGTGACCAGAAGGAGAACGGGAACCAGGCCGACTTCGTCGTGGTGGCGAACCGGCTACCGGTCGACTTGGAACGCAGCACCGACGGCGAGCGCCGGTGGACGGCGAGCCCGGGTGGCCTGGTGTCGGCCCTCGAGCCGTTCCTGCGGTCGAGGAAGGGCGCCTGGGTCGGCTGGCCGGGCATCCCGGACGTCGACGTCGACGAGTTCGACGACGACGGCCTGGTGCTGCACCCCGTCTCGCTGAGCGCCGACGAGGTCCGCGACTACTACGAGGGCTTCTCCAACGCGACGCTCTGGCCGCTCTACCACGACGTCGTCGAGCGCCCGGTGTTCGACCGGGTGTGGTGGAACAGCTACGTCAAGGTGAACCAGCGGTTCGCGAAGGCCAGCGCCGAGGTCGCCGCACCGGGCGCGACCGTCTGGATCCAGGACTACCAGCTCCAGCTGGTGCCGGCGATGCTGCGCGAGCTCAGACCGGACCTGCGCATCGGCTTCTTCCTGCACATCCCGTTCCCGCCGGTCGAGCTGTTCATGCAGATGCCGTGGCGCGCCGCGATCATCCGCGGCCTCACCGGCGCCGACCTCGTCGGCTTCCACCGCCCCGGCGGGGCGCAGAACTTCCTCTGGCTGTGCCGTCAGCTGATCGGCCTCGAGTCGACGCGCGGCGCGGTCGGCGTCCGGTCGCGGCCGGGCACCATGCAGGTCGGCGACCGGACCGTCCGGGTCGGCGCCTTCCCCATCTCCATCGACGCCGCCGGGCTCGACACCCTCGCCCGCACGAAGGGTGTCCAGGAGCGGGCCGCGCAGCTGCGGCGCGACCTCGGCAACCCGAAGATCGTGATGCTCGGCGTCGACCGCCTCGACTACACCAAGGGCATCGACCTGCGCCTGCAAGCGCTCCACGAGCTGCTCCACGAGGGCAGGCTGCAGCCGGACGACGTCACGTTCGTCCAGCTCGCCACCCCCAGCCGCGAGCGCGTCGAGCACTACCAGCGGATGCGCGGCGAGATCGAGCAGATGGTCGGCCGGATCAACGGCGAGTTCTCCCGCGTCGGCCACCCGGTCGTGCACTACCTGCACCAATCGGTCGACCGCACCGAGCTGGCCGCTTTCTTCACCGCGGCGGACGTCATGGTCGTGACGCCGCTGCGTGACGGGATGAACCTCGTCTGCAAGGAGTACGTCGCGGCCCGGCACGACCTCGGGGGCGCGCTCGTGCTGAGCGAGTTCGCCGGCGCGGCCGCCGAGCTCTCTAGCGCATTCCTCGTCAACCCTCACGACCTGGACGGGGTGAAGGACGCTCTGGTGGCTGCCATTACGCTCGACCCGGCTGAGGGCCGTCGCCGGATGCGCGCCATGCGTCGCCAGGTCCTCACTCATGACGTCGATCGATGGGCGCGCTCGTTCCTCCAAGCTCTGGGTGCCGAAGCGGTCGACTGAAATAGTCCCGACCATGCACGAGCTCCCGAGGAGGAGTGTTGACTGCCGAGGCCCTGCCCGCCGAGTTGCGGCGCGCGATCGTCCAGATCGCCCGTACTCCGCGTCTGCTGGTCGCTTGCGACTACGACGGCACGCTGGCACCCATCACGCTCAACCCGGACGAGGCACGCCCGCTGCCCGAGTCCGTCGGGGCCCTCAGATCGCTCGCCGGTCTGCACGAGACCACCACGGCGGTCATCTCCGGTCGCGCCCTGCGTGACCTCGCCACGCTGTCGCGGCTGCCGTCCGAGGTGAACCTCGTCGGCAGCCACGGCTCGGAGTTCGACATCGGCTTCATCCACGCCCTCGACGAGAAGGCGCGGGAGCTGCACCGACGGCTCGAGTCCGAGCTCGAACAGCTCGTGCTGGACGTCCCGGGCGTGTCCCTGGAGGTCAAGCCGGCGAGCATCGCGGTGCACGTGCGCCGCGCCGAGCACGAGGCCGGCCGGCGCGTGCTCGCGGCCGTCCACTCCGGACCGTCCACATGGGACGGCGTGTCGACCACCGACGGCAAGGAGGTGGTCGAGCTCGCGGTCGTCCAGACGGACAAGGGACGCGCGCTCGACATCCTCCGCCACCAGGTCGGCGCCACCGCGGCGATCTTCCTCGGCGACGACGTCACCGACGAGAAGGCCTTCGCCCGCCTCTCCGGCCCCGACCTGGGCATCAAGGTCGGCGACGGCGAGACGCTGGCCGGCTACCGCGTGCCCGACACCGTCGACGTCGCGCTGGTCCTCGGCTTCCTGCTGGAAGAGCGGCGCAACTGGCTCTACGGCGAGTCGGCGCCGCCGATCGAGCGGCTGTCGATGCTGGCCAACGAGCGCTCGGTCGCGCTGTTGACGCCGGACGCCAAGCTCACCTGGCTCTGCCACCCTGGCCCGGACGCGCCCGCGGTATTCGCCGACCTGCTCGGCGGCGAGGGCGCGGGCCACTTCTCCATCAAGCCGCACCGCAACGGCCTCCCGCTCGGCCAGCGCTACCTGCCGAACACGATGACGGTCGAGACGCGCTGGTCGCGCCTGCTCGTCACCGACTACCTCGAGCCGGAGAGCCCGCAGCACCGGACGGACCTCGTCCGCGTCATCTCGGGCGAGGCGGTGGCGAGCGTCAAGTTCGCGCCGCGCCCGGAGTTCGGCGGTGTGCCGGTGAAGCTGGAGATCGTCGAGGGCGGCCTGCGGGTGCTCGGCACGTCGGAGCCGTTCGTGCTCTACTCGCCGGGCGTCGAGTGGACCCTCACCTCCGACGGCCTGCACGACACCGCGACCGCGCTCGTGCAGCCGACGCCGACCCAGCCGGTGGTGCTGGAGCTGCGCTGCGGCACCACGGACCTCGGCGACCACGAACTGTCCGAAGTGGAACGCCGCGACCGCGCGGGCCGCTACTGGAGCGAGTGGACGGCGAAGCTGCAGCTGCCGAAGGTGCAGACCGACCTGGTGCTGCGCTCGGCGCTGACCCTGCGCGGCCTGGTCAACACCGACACCGGCGGCGTGCTCGCCGCGGCGACGTCGTCGCTGCCGGAGGAGATCGGCGGCGTCCGCAACTGGGACTACCGCTACTGCTGGATCCGCGACGCCGCGATGACCGTGCGGGAGCTCGCGCACCTGGGCTCGGTCGACGAGGCCGAGGGCTACCTCAAGTGGCTGCACGGCGTGCTCGCGACGCTGGCCGGCCCCGAGCGGCTGCACCCGCTGTACACCCTGTCCGGCGGCGTGATCGGCGCGGAAGCGGTCATCGAGTCGCTGCCCGGTTATGCCGGTTCTCGCCCCGTTCGCGTCGGCAACCTCGCGAACCACCAGGTCCAGCTGGACGTCTTCGGCCCGGTCGTCGAGCTGGTCGGCACCCTGGCCGCGGCGCGCGGCGAGCTGCGCGACGAAGACTGGCAGATGGTCCGCGCGATGGCGGAAGCCGTGACGCGGCGCTGGAACGAGCCCGACCACGGGATCTGGGAGGAGCGGCACGTGCCGCGCCACCGGGTCTACTCCCGCGTCATGTGCTGGGTGACCATCGACCGCGCGGTCAAGCTCGGCGAGCAGTACGGCCGGGGCGTGCCGGGCGCGTGGCCCACCCTGCGCGACGAGATCAAGAACGACGTCCTCGAGCACGGCTGGAACGACGAGGTCCAGGCCTTCACCACGGCCTACGACGGCACGGACCTCGACGCGGCCTCGCTGTTCGTCGGGCTCACCGGCCTGATCGACCCGGCCGACGAGCGCTTCCAGCAGACGGTGACCGCGATCGAGGCGGAGCTGCGGAGTGGGTCCACTGTGTACCGTTACCGCCGCGACGACGGCCTCCCGGGCGGCGAGGGCGGCTTCCACATCTGCGCGGCTTGGCTGATCGAGGCGTACCTGCTCACCGGGCGGCGCACCGAGGCGCAGGAGCTGTTCGACCAGATCGTCGCGGCCGCCGGCCCGACGGGGCTGCTGCCCGAGCAGTACGACCCCATCGCCGAACGGTCCCTCGGCAATCATCCGCAGGCCTATTCGCACATCGGGCTGATCCGGTGCGCCAACTTGCTGGCGGCGGGCTAGCCCTTTCGGTCCGAACTGACGTCAAGGCCACCTTGCGAGCGTCCGACGCCCGTAAGGTGGCCTTGACGGCGTTCGGAGGTGGTGGATGCAGGGAACGTTCGGACAGGTCGAGTTCGTGCCGCTGCCGCCCCGGTTCGCCGACCGCGTGCGGTGGGGCTCGGTGGTCGTCGGGTGCTCGATGATCGCCGCGATGGTGCTGCTCTTCGGGCTCACGACGTTCCTGCAGGGCATCGTCCACGGCCACGCCTTCCCGGACGCGCTGGTCGGCAAGGCGGCGACGGTGCTGCCCCCGCTGGGCGTGCTGGCGATCGCGGTGCTGGTGCTGAGCAGCCGCCGGTGCCTGCGCGGGAACTACCTGGTGGTCGCCAGCGCGGCGTCGGCGCGCAACGCGCTCGTGTTCACGTACGTGCTGACGCTCGTGCTGATTCTCGGGTCGTTCGCGGTCCCGATCGTGTTCCGGGTGTGGCACGACAACCCGCGGTTGCGGGCCCCGGACCTGCTCACGACGTTCTCGACGCTCGCCTTCGCCACCATGGGTTTCCTGGTGGGGATGTTCTACGTGCGGCCGTCGGTGCAGACGCTCCGGAAGTTCAGCGATCACCCGATTTGGTGAGGAAAGCCGACCAGGCGGCCGGGGTCAGGTGGAGTTCGCCCGCGGGCGCCTTGGAGTCCCGCACGGCGACGGGCGCACCGAACGCGACCTCGACGCAGTCACTGCCTGCGCCATCACCGCTGTAGCTGCTCTTCAGCCACGCGACCTCGACACAATCGCTGCCCTGGCCGCTGCCGCTGTAGCTGCTCTTGAACCACCGTGCGTCTACAGTGGACATCGCAGCCTCCCCGCTCAGAGCCGTTCGATCAGCGCGATCGAATCCTCCGCATCCAAGGCCCGATCGGCGAAATCCTTGAACGCCAGCTTAGCAGCGGAGACCTCACTCTCCTTTTCCACGTGAATCGAGCCAAAGATGTGCTCCACGTAGGCGATATCCGGCTCCTCGGCATCTTCGAAGCTCGCGACGATGAGGTTCCCGAACTGCCCGTCGTAGGCACCCACGTCTTCCGGCACCACCTGCAGCGTCACGTTCGGCAGCCGAGCCCGCTCGACCAGGTGCCGCAGCTGCTCCTCCTGGTCCGCCCGTCCGAGGATCGGCTTCCGGATCGCGTGCTCGTCGATGATCGCGTGGTACTTCAGGATGGGCGCGTCGGTGAGGCGCAACTGCCGCAGCAGTCGCACGGTGACCTCGTTTTCCAGCACCTTCGGCTTCATCGGCCGCCGCCCCGCCGCGAAGACCTCGCGCATGTACGCCTCGGTCTGCAGCAGTCCGGGGATGTAACCGAACTGGAAGACCTTCACCTTGCTCGCCTCGGCCTCGATCGGCAGGAACCCGCGGTTGCCCACGCCGTAGTGGTGCCACCAGCCTTTCTCCTTGGCGCGGTCGTAGGCGGAGATGTACTCGCCCCAGTCCGAGACGACCACGTTGTACCGGTCCAGCAGCGCGCGGAAGTCGTGGTACGGCGGCAGGTACCCCATCTCGATCCGCGACATCTTGCTCGTCGACATGCGCAGCGGCGCGCCGGCTTCGTCCTGGGTCATGCCGAGCCGTTCGCGCATGCGCTTGAGCTGGCGCCCCATCTGCCGGGCGGGCAGGTTCGGCTCACCCACGACGTCTGACCCCTCGGAACCACATGGGCACGGATAGTAAGGCCCGGGTCTGACAATCTGGGATTCCCGCGTGCAGAGATTTCTTTGCACAACTTTCTTTGCACGGCTACAGTGGCGTCATGACCAGCGCTCCACCACCGGAAGAGCTCGACCCGGACGCCCTCAAGGCCGTCACGCACCCGCTGCGTCGGCGGATACTCGGCGTGTTGTCGGCCGGGCCGGCGACAGCCACGAAGCTCGCCCAAGCCCTGGGCGAGAACAGCGGCGCGACCAGCTACCACCTGCGGGAGCTGGCGCGGTTCGGGTTCGTCGAGGACGTCCCGGAGCTCGCGCGGGGCAAGGAACGGTGGTGGCGGACGCGGCCGCGGGACATCCGCTGGCCGCGCCGCAGCGAGCAGAGCGCCGAATCCCGGGTGCTGTTCGACGACATGCAGCGCCAGGGGTTCGAGGAAGACCTCGCGAAGCTCAGCCGGTTCGCGGAACAGCGGGAGGAGCTGCCCGGCGACTGGCCGGACGCGCTGTTCTACGCGCGTGGCGGCACCTGGCTCACCGCCGAGGAGCTGAAGCAGTTCTGGGACGACTACATGGAGCTGTTCCGCCGGTACTGGCGAGCCGAGGACGACCGGTCACCGGAAGCGCGGCGCGTGCTCGTGCGCCTGCTCGCGTTCCCGGAACCAGGGGAATGACATGACAGGGGATCTCGTATGCGAAGAGGGGCTCTACTACTGGCCGGGGTGATCCTGGCTCTTTCGGCGCCACCGGCATCGGCGGCGGACAGCTCGGAGGTGACGTTCACGAACGGCGGGGTGACGTTGCACGGCACGGTCGTCGCACTGCCCGGGGGAACGAAACTGCCGGGCCTGGTGATGATCCACGGCTCGGGGGCACACAGCCGGGAGGACTACCGCGAGCAGGCGGAAGCCTTTGCGCGGCAAGGCATCGCGACGCTGATCTACGACAAGCGCACCGAGGGCTACACGCAGTTCTCGCGCTCGTATACGACACTGGCGGACGACGCTTTGGCGGCGGTGGAGGTGCTGCGGACGCGGGCGGACGTCGATCCGTCGCGGGTCGGCGTGTGGGGGTTGAGCGAAGGCGGCTGGGTGGCGCCGCTGGCGGCGTCTCGTTCCGCGCACGTCGCCTTCGTCGTGACGCTGGGGGCGAACGGCGTCGAACCGTCGCGGCAGCAGGCGTGGGCGATCGAGAACCAGTTGCGGCGCTTGGGGATGGACGGGTCGATGGTGCGGATGGCGTCGTCGACGATGATGCGTCAGCTCGTCGGCGGCGGCGTGTTCCCGGAGGCGCACCACGACCCGGTGGCGGTGCTGAAGAGCCTGCGTCAGCCGGTGCTCGGGTTGTGGGGCGCGAAGGACGTCCTGACGCCGCCGGGTGAAGCGGTGCCGATCTTCCGGGATTCGTTGCAGCACTACACGTTGCGGGTCTTCCCGGACGCGCAGCACCAGCTGCGCCGCACCACGGACGGCTACGACAAGCTGCCCGGGTACGCACCGGGGTACCTGGAACTGGTGGGCACGTGGGTGAACCACCCGCCTGCCGCGTCTTCCGCCGACGCGCCGCCGCCGCAGGACCGGCCGAGCTTCGTGGTCACGCCGCTGGCTTGGTACGAGTCGACGTGGCTGCAGCTCGCCGTCCTGGTGTTCTTGCTGGTGGCGTTCGGCTTCGGACTGGGCAGGGGCGCGGCCCGCCCGGCCCGCTGGCTGGCGGCGACCGGGTTGCTCACGGTGGTGGGCTTCCTGGTCGTGGACGTGCTGATCCAGGTGACGCTGGGCCGGAACCTGGGCCCGGTTCTCGCGGGACGGCCGTTGCCGTGGCTGGCACTGCAGCTGCTGTCGTTGGGCGCGGTGGCCGCCACCATCGGCACGGCGGTGGCGTGGTGGCGGCACCGAACCCCGCGGCTCGGCGTGCTCCTGGCCGGCGGCGTGGTGTTCGTCCCCTGGGCGGTTTATTGGGGACTGCTGGGGATCTAGGCGGAGTAGCCCTTCGGCGGGATCAGCGTCGCGAGCTGGTTGAAGCTCAGCCAGTAGATCTGGTTCCCGCCGAAGCTCGCCGGGTCGGCGATCTTGACGGTCATGTCCGAGCTGTCGTACCCGATGATCGTGAAGTAGTGGTAGATCGTGTAGTTCGGGTAGCCGGGCGGGTGGTTGTTCGCGGGCGCGACGATGTTGGCGACGATCGCGTAGCCGTTGTTGATGTCGAGGGTGATGTCCCGCCAGAGCAGGTCGCGCTGGGCTTGGGTGGGCGGGTCGTTCGGCATTTCCTTGGTCTCGTACCAGGAGGTGCCGAGGTCGGAGTTCAGGACGCCGGTGACCTGCCCGACCCAGTCGGTGCCGTTGGTGGTGGTGCCGAGCTGGGAGGCGAGTGTGCCCTGGCTGGGCAGGTTCCCGGTCCGCGCGGACATGGCGATGCGGGTCGCGGCGGGCCCGCACCAGTACCCGGTCTGCTGGACCTGGTACTGGATGTTGAGGACGGCTTCGGTGGTGGCTTGGGCGACGGCGGGCAGGCCGACGAGCCCGAGGGTGGCGACGAGCGTGACGAATCCCAGGCGGAATCTGCGCATGACGATCCTTCCCCAGTTGTGGCGCCAGTGAGTCAACGCCTCACGAGGATGATCGGGGCCCCGGCGTGGCTTGTCTCTCACCCCGCCCCGGATGGATCACGCCGAAAGGTGGATGTCGTAGTCCTGGTGGAAGTGCTCCGGCCGCAGCGCGTCCTGCCGCAGTTCGACCAGCTCGGCCATCGCGGCCGCCGACGTGGCCAGCTCGGGATAGGTGAGAACCAGCTCGTACCCCTCGCCCCGACCGGCTCGCCACCCGGCCGGTATCTCCCTGTCGAGCACCTCGAACACGCTAGTGGCGTACCACTCGGGGGCCTGGTCGTCGTTGCGGACGAGGAAGGCCGGGCCCTTCTCGAACAGCGCGAACCCGTAGACCTCGTACTCCCGGCCCGGAGTCAGCCGGAACGTGGGCGGAGATGCACAAGCAAGGCCGTAGGCAGGCGTCACCCGCTGCCCACCGGAGTCCGCCACACATCGGATGATCACCCCGTAGGTTCGCCCGTGAACGCTCGCGGGGGCTGCGGGCAACTGGGGGCATGCAGGTGATCCACGAGGGATCGGAGATCTGGGGGCACGACCGCCCTGACCTGGGCGGAGCCGAGCCCGGGCCGGCGTTCGGCCGGCTCTTCGACGCCCATGCCGCGGCCTTGCGCCGGTACCTCGCCCGGCGGGTCGGGGCCGAACCGGCGAACGACCTCGTCGCCGAGACCTTCCTCGTCGCGCTTCGGCGCCGCGAGAGCTACCGGCCGGAGCTGGGCACCGCGCGGTCGTGGCTCTACGGCATCGCGACCAACCTGCTGCGCCACCACATCCGGTCCGAGCTGCGCGGCCTGCAGGCCACCGCGCGGCTCGCCCGCGCCGGCGACACCAGCCACGCGGCCCACGACGGCCGCGTCGCCGAGCAGGTCGACGCCCAGGTCCGGGCCGCCCAGCTCGCCGGTGCGCTGGCCAAGCTCAGCCCCGCCGATCGCGACACGCTGCTGCTCGTCTCGTGGGCCGGGCTCGAACCGGCCGAGGTCGCGGAGGCGCTCGGCATCCCGCCGGGTACCGTCCGGTCCCGGCTGCACCGGATCAGACGCTGGCTCAGGACGAACGCCCCGGCTCAAGAGGAGGTGCAGGACCTTGCGTGAAGACAACGTCCGGAAGATCTGGTCCGACGCCGAACTCGACGCGGCACTGTCGGACCTGCACGACGACGTCGATGAAGACGACGGGCTGGCCTTCTCCCGCGCGTCCCTCATGGCGGCGGCCGAGACGTACGAGACCCCACCGGCCACTCCCCGCCGCGGGACCTGGCGGTGGATCGCGGTGGCCGCGGCCGTCGTCGCGCTGGTGGGCGGGCTCGCGGTCGTGACGTCGCTGCGGACGCCGGCCCCGGAGCCGGCCCAGCCCGCCGCGACGCTCGCCGACCTCGACCGTCCGCTCGAACCCGGCGAGTTCCACTACGCGCAGAAGCTCCAATGGCTGCCGGAGAGCCTCGAAGGGCGCCCGGCGGAGATGCAGCAGTCGGTCGAGCTGTGGATCCCGGCCGACCCCACCGGCATCTGGCACCGGCGCACGAAGTGGACCGGCGCCGTTTACGGGCTCTCGTCCGATGAACAGCGGAAGGTCCGGGTGAACCTTTCGCCCTTCGACGAGTACGGCCGCGGCGGCTCGTTCCCCGGCCCCCCGAACGCGGGCGGGACGATGAATCCGACCTGGAACACGCCGTTCCAAAACTGGCTGACGCCGGACGCGGCCTTCATCGCCTCGCTCACGCCCGACCGCCGGAAGCTGATCAAGCGACTGGGCTTGGACACCATCAGCTTCCACGACTCCGGGAAAGTCCACACCGCCACGGAGTCACTCGCCATGGTGCGCAGCGTGCTGGAGACGGGCCTGGTCCGGAAGGACATCCGGTTCGGGCTGCGCGACGCGTTCGCCGAGATCACCGGCGCGTTCGTGACACCGGGACACACCTCGGACGGCCGGCCCGCCACGGTCCTCATCGCGAAGGACTCGGGCCAGCGGGTCTTCCTCGAACCGGCGACGGCGCAGCTGCTGGCCTGGGACGCCGGCCCCATGTTCACGCCGGTCACCCCCCGTAGCGAGGTGGCCGTCAGCACGTCCAAGAACCGGCCCCCGTCGAGCGGCACCGCGGGTGGGCCGACCTCGTCGAGCGACATCGGGGCTCCGCAGGCCACGACGACCGTCACCTCGGCGCCGCTGCCTCCGCAGCTGCTCCAGGTCCAGGAGACGCTGTACTCCTTCGCGATCACCCGGACCGCCGGATGATCAGCGGGCGTGGCTGGCCGCGTTCAGCGCGTCCGCGACGTTGGCCACCTCCAAGACCCGGATCCCGGCCGGCGGTTTCCCGGAGTCCGGGGGCACCAGCGCGTGCGTGAACCCGAGCCGGGCGGCCTCCGCGAGGCGGCGCGTGACGCTCGGCACCCGGCGGATCTCGCCGGCCAGCCCGACTTCGCCCACCGACACCAGCCGCGGCGACAGCGCGACGTCCTCGAACGACGACGTCAGCGCGAGCACCAGGGCCAGGTCGATGCCCGGCTCGGTGATCTTCATGCCGCCGACCGTGGCCGTGTAGACGTCCTTGTCGCCGAGCTTCAGGCCGCCGCGCTTCTCCAGCACCGCCAGGACCATCGCCACCCGAGCCGAGTCGAGCCCGCTCACCGCGCGCCTCGGCTGGGGCGCCGACGTCGACGACACCAGCGCCTGCACCTCGCCCAGCAGCGGCCGCTTGCCTTCCATCGACACCGTGATCGCCGTGCCCGGCACCGGCTCCGCCGTGCGGCTGATGAACAGCCCGGACGGGTCCGGCACCCCGACGATGCCTTCTTCCTGCAGCTCGAAGCAGCCGATCTCGTCGGACGCGCCGAACCGGTTCTTGATGCCGCGCAACATCCGCAGCGTCGAGTGCTTGTCGCCCTCGAACTGCAGCACCACGTCCACCAGGTGCTCCAGCACGCGCGGACCGGCCACCGAGCCGTCCTTCGTGACGTGACCCACCAGCACGACCGGCAGCCCGCGTTCCTTGGCCAGCGCGACCAGCCCGGACGTCACCGCGCGGACCTGCGTCACCCCGCCCGGTGAGCCCTCGACCGCCGGGGAGGCCATCGTCTGCACCGAGTCGACGATCAGCATGCCCGGCTTGACGTCGTCGACGTGCCCGAGGATCGCCGCGAGGTCGCTCTCGGCGGCCAGGTACATGCGGTCGTGGACGTTGCCCGTGCGTTCGGCGCGCAGCCGGACCTGGCCCGCGGACTCCTCGCCCGTGACGTACAGGGACCGGTCGACGGTTTTCGCCCACTGGTAGGCGACTTCGAGCAGCAGGGTCGACTTGCCGACGCCGGGCTCACCCGCGAGCAGCACCACGGCGCCGGGCACCAGGCCTCCGCCCAGCACCCGATCGAGCTCGGAGACGCCGGTGTGCCGGGCTCGCGCGGCTTCGACGTCGACCTCGCCGATCGGCCGGGCGGGTGCGCTCGGCGCTCCGGCGGCGACGCGCTGGATGGCCGGCCTCGACGGGGCGCCGCGTTCCTCGAGCGAGCCCCATTCCTGGCACTCCGGACACCGGCCCAGCCACTTGGCCGCTTCGTACCCGCAGCTCGCGCAGCGGTAGGTGGTCCCTTTCTTCACCCCGCGAGGCTATCGGCGACCACCGACAAAACCGGGGACCTACTCCTTGACGTGCGCCGGCGCCGCGATGGGCAGCTCGACGGTGACCGAGCCGGCGACCTGGAAGACGAACGTGACCTTGATGGTCTGGCCCGGCCACAGCGGCTGCTTCAGCGCGGGCAGCGTCACAGTGCCCTTGCCGACGGTCGCCGGGGCGGCGGTCGGGGTCGCGCTGGTCGACGGCGTTTCGGCCGACGAAGACGACGTCGCGGTGCCGGTGGAGCTGGTGCCCGTGGAGCTGGTGCCGGTGGCCGTCCCGGTGGCGGTCGGGGTCTCCGAAGAAGAGGACGGCGGTGTGGTCTGCACCTCGTTGGTGGACTCGACGGCGTCGTCCGGGCCGATCACCAGGGAGTGCCCGGCGACGATGGCCTTCGAGCCGCCGATGGTCGCCTGGGCGCCGTCCTCGGTCGTCACCGAGACGAGCGAGTCGTCCTGGGCGCCCTGGTTCACGATCGTCAGCGTCAGCGCCGGGGTCGCGCCGACCGGGTAGCCCGGGCCGGAAGTCGGGTACTGCACCGCGGCGTCACGCAGGACAATGGTCTTGACCTGGGCATACGTGCCGTTGACGGCGGGCTGCTGCGAGTCGGTCTGAGTGATCTGGCCGGCCCCGCACCCGGCGAGCACGAGCGCGGCACCGAGCGCCAGCACGCCCGCGCCGAGCACGCGACGATTCTGCAGCCTCACGTCGCAGTCCTTCCCTTTTCACGGCCTCGTCCCCGCGAAGACTAGCCGGGGTCGATCTCCCGCACCGAACCGGTCCGCGTTGCGCCCAAGATCAACCGTCCACAAAGGAATTCGTTGTGCCCGTTGACACCCGCCCCGGCCACCTGCGTGAGCATGGGGGTCGGACGTTTGTCAACCCCCGCCCAGGCCGCTGACCTGCGAGGACGAGTCCGGCCCGCTAGGTGGGCACTGGCGGACCGTGATAGGATGGAGTCAGCGAAAGGGGCAGAGGACACATGGTTTTCAAGGTCGGAGAGACCGTCGTCTACCCGCACCACGGTGCCGCACTCATCGAAGCCATCGAGACCCGCGTGATCAAGGGCGAGGAAAAGAAGTACCTCGTCCTCAAGGTCGCGCAAGGGGATCTCACGGTTCGCGTGCCCGCTGACAACGCCGAGATCGTAGGCGTACGCGATGTCGTCGGGCAAGAAGGACTGGACAAGGTCTTCGACGTTCTGCGTGCTCCGCACACCGAAGAGCCAACGAACTGGTCTCGTCGGTACAAGGCCAACCTCGAGAAACTCGCCTCCGGCGATGTGAACAAGGTGGCCGAAGTGGTGCGCGACCTCTGGCGGCGAGAGAAGGACCGCGGGCTTTCGGCAGGCGAGAAGCGCATGCTCGCCAAGGCGCGGCAAATTCTGGTCAGCGAGCTCGCGCTCGCGGAGGGCACCGACGAGGACAAGGCTGAAGTCCTCCTCGACGAAGTTCTGGAAACCGCGACGGTCTGAGCCCAGGGCATTCGCCCGACGGGCGGGTGAGTGCCTCTACGATCGCGAACCGATGAACGTCGTCGTGATCGTGACCGTCGCACATCATGCCTCCGACGGAGAGCTCGCTCTCACGCCGGTCCATGGTGAGGCGCTACTCACGCACACCGTGCGGGGGCTGCTCGGAGTACCGGAGATCGATCTGGTGCTCGTGGCGGCCCCCCAGCGGTGTGCTTCGTTGTTTTCGGAGGCCCTCCGTGTCTTCGAACAGCGTGGTCTCCCGTGCCGGGTCGTGCCCGGCTCGATCCGGGAGGCTTTCGCCACCGTCGAGCCCGATCTTGCCCGTGACACAGTTGTACTCCTCCACGACGCGCTGCGGGCCTTCATTCCTGCGGAAACCGTGCGTGGTGTCCTGAACGCGGTCGGTGACTCCCCTGTCGTGGTACCGGTGCTCCCGATGGCGGACACGGTGAAGGTGACCGATTCGTCCCTGATCGTGGGAACCGAGGACCGGACGCGGCTGCGCACGGCCCAGACCCCGATCGGCTACACGCTCGAGGCGTTCCTGGCGGCTTCGCCGTGGGACACGACCGGCGCGGCACTGGTGGACGGCCACCCGGACGCGATGCGCGTCACGACCGAGTTCGAACTGTCCCTGGCCGAGGCGATCGCGGCGGCACCGAAGAACGAGGAGACGCTGTGAGGATCGGCAACGGGGTCGACGTCCACCCGGTCGAAGCGGGCCGCGAGTGCTGGATGGCGGGATTGCTGTGGCCGGGAGTGGACGGTTGCGCGGGCCATTCGGACGGCGACGTGGCCGCACACGCACTGTGCGACGCACTGCTGTCGGCGGCCGGGTTGGGCGACTTGGGCGCGGTGTTCGGCACGGGCGACCCCCGGATGGACGGCGCTCACGGGGCCGACATGCTCGTGGAGGTCCGGGAGTTGATCTCCGCGGCGGGCTGGCGGGTGGGGAACGCTTCGGTCCAGATCGTCGGGAACGCGCCGCGGGTGGGGAAGCGGCGCGAAGAGGCGCAGAAGGTGCTGTCGGAGGCAGTGGGCGGCCCGGTGAGCGTGTCGGGGACGACGTCGGATGGCTTGGGGCTGACCGGGCGGGGTGAGGGGATCGCGGCCTTCGCGACGGCGCTGCTGCTGGCTCGCACGTAGTCGATCCGAGCCGCGGAATAGGCGACGGCCCGGTGAGCGCGTCCGGGACGACGTCGGACGGCTTGGGGCTGACCGGGCGCGGCGAGGGCATCGCGGCCTTCGCCACGGCGCTGCTGCTGGCTCGCACGTAGTCGATCCGAGCCGCGGAATAGGCGCCCGCCCGGTGAGCGCGTCCGGGACGACGTCGGACGGCTTGGGGCTGACCGGGCGGGGTGAGGGGATCGCGGCCTTCGCGACGGCGCTGCTGCTGGCTCGCACGTAGTCGATCCGAGCCGCGGAATAGGCGCCCGCCGGCGCCGGTTCGGCGTGATATGGCCCTCACCCTCTCGGACGCCGTCCGCGCCCTGATCGACGGGAAGAACTTCGCCACCGTCGCCACCCTGGATCCCGATGGTGGTCCGCAGACCTCTGTTGTCTGGATCGGGCTCGACGACGGCGATCTCGTCTTCAGCGCGACCGAGGATCGCCGGAAGGTCCGCAACCTGCGCCGCGACCCGCGCGCGAGCGTCTCGATCACCGACGCCGAAAACCCGTACCGACACACCCAGCTCCGCGGACGGGTCACCATCGAGCCCGACCCGGACAAGGCCCTCCCGAAGACCCTCAGCCACAAGTACCTCGCCCAGGACCCGCCGCCCGAAGGGCCCGAGACCGAGCGCGTGATCGTCCGGCTGAAAACCGACAAGATCGCCGGCAACGTGAAATAGGGTCCGGACCATGTTCAACGAAGCCACCAAGGCCCTCCTCGACGGCACCAACTACCCCGTCGTCGCCACCACGAACGCCGACGGCTCGCCGCAGACCTCCGTCGTCTGGGCCAAGCGGGACGGCGACACCGTCGTCTTCGTGACCGTCCAGGGCCGGCGCAAGGAGCGCAACATCCGGCGCGATCCGCGCGTCTCGCTCTCCGTCTTCGACCTGGCCGATCCCGAGAACTACGTCGAGATCCGCGGGCGCGCCGAGGTCACCGTCGAAGGCGGTGCCGAGCTGAACGACGAACTGGCCCGCAAGTACACCGGCACGGTGTTCCCGCCCGAGCCGCCGGAGGTCGTGCGCGTGCTCGTGCGGCTTGTTCCCGAACACATCACAGGGCATTCGGCCTGATGATCCCGTTAGGCTGAAACCCATGACGATCAGCGCGGTGTTGTTCGACTTCTCCGGCACGTTGTTCCGGCTCGAGCAGGACGAGACCTGGCTCACCGAGCTGACGAACCACGAAGGTGAGCCGCTCGACATCGAGGCGCAGGCCGAGCTGATGCGCCGGATGACCGCGCCCGTCGGGCAGGTCGTCGAGCTGGACGCCGAGCACGTGCACGCCTGGCACAACCGCGACCGCGACCCCGGGCTGCACCGGAAGGTCTACCTCGAGGTCCTCAAGAAGTCCGGCGTCCCGCACGCCGACCAGGCCGAAGCCCTCTACAACCGGCTGATCACGCCGAGCCAGTGGACGCCGTACCCGGACACCGAGGCCGCGCTCAAGGCCGCCTCCGAAGCCGGGCTCAAGGTGGGCGTGCTGAGCAACATCGCCTTCGACATCCGGCCGGCCTTCACCGCCCGCGGGTGGGACGCCTACGTCGACGAGTTCGTGCTGTCGTTCGAGGTCGGCGCCATCAAGCCGGAGCTGGAGATCTTCCGCAAGGCCGTGCAGGCGCTCGGCGTCCCGGCCACCGAGACGCTGATGGTCGGCGACAGCGAGGAGGCCGACGGCGGCGCCCGAGCGCTCGGCTGCGAGTTCGCGCTGGTCGACCCGCTGCCCACGGCCGACCGGCCGGACGCCCTGCTCACGGCCCTGCGCACGCACGGCGTCGCCTAACCGCCTGCGACCTCGCTCACGCCCACCCCGTACCCTTTGAGGGTGGCCCTTCACCTTTTCGACACAGCGACCCGGAGCGTGCGGGAGTTCCACCCCGTCCGTAGCGGAACGGCGTCGATCTACGTGTGTGGTGCCACCGTGCAGGGCGTTCCGCACATCGGGCACGTCCGCGGCGTCCTGAACTACGACGTCCTGCGCCGCTGGCTCGTCCACAGTGGACTGGACGTGCTGCTGGTCCGCAACGTCACCGACATCGACGACAAGATCCTCACCAAGGCCGCCGAAGCCGGCCGGCCATGGTGGGAGTGGGGCGCGACGCACGAGCGCGCCTTCGAAACCGCGTACGAGCAGCTGGGCTGCCTGCCGCCGTCGGTCAACCCGCGCGCGACCGGGCACGTCACCCAGATGATCGAGCTGATGGAACGCCTCATCGAGAGCGGCCACGGCTACGTCGCGGACGGCGACGTCTACTTCTCGGTCAAGTCGTTCGACGAGTACGGCAAGCTGTCCGGCCAGGTGCTGGAGGACGTCCAGCAGGGCGAGACGCCGACCCGCGGCAAGCGCGACCCGCGCGACTTCACCATGTGGAAGAGCGCGAAGCCGGGCGAGCCGTCGTGGCCGACGCCGTGGGGCAACGGCCGGCCGGGCTGGCACCTGGAGTGCTCGGCGATGGCGACGTCGTACCTCGGCGCGGAGTTCGACATCCACGGCGGCGGCATCGACCTGGTCTTCCCGCACCACGAGAACGAGCGCGCCCAGTCGAACGCGGCCGGCGACGCCTTCGCGCGGTTCTGGCTGCACAACGCCTGGGTGACCATGTCGGGCGAGAAGATGTCGAAGTCGCTCGGCAACACCGTGTCGATCCCGTCGATGCTGGAGCGCTACCGGGCGCCGGAGCTGCGCTACTACCTGGTGCAGCCGCACTACCGCTCGACGATCGAGTACTCCGAAGGCGCGCTGTCCGAAGCCGCGCAGGGCTACCGGCGGATCGAGACGTTCCTGCGTCGCGCCGCGCAGTCCGGCGAGGTGACGCTGGGCACGATCCCGGAGGCGTTCGCGAACGCGCTCGACGACGACCTGGCCACCCCGCAGGCGTTCGCCGTGGTGCACAACACGGTGCGCGACGGTAACGCCGCGCTCGACGCGGGCGACACCTCCAAGGCACTCGAATTCGCCGCGGCCGTCCGCGCGATGACCGAGGTGCTGGGCCTCGACCCGCTGTCCGCGCGCTGGTCGGAGGCGGGCGGTTCCGACTCGCCCACCAAGGACGCGCTGTCCCGGATCGTCGAAGGGCTGCTGGCCGAGCGCCAGCAGGCCCGCGCCGAGAAGGACTTCGCCCGCGCGGACGCCGCCCGTGACCGCCTCCAGCAGGCGGGCATCGTGGTGGAGGACACCCCCAACGGTCCTCAGTGGACAGTCAAGTCCGACTGATCCCGTTACAAAGCAAGGAACTTTCACCATGGCAGGCAACTCGCGGCGCCAGGGCGCGATCCGCAAGACGGGCACCAAGAAGGGTGCCGTCGTCGGCTCGGGCGGTCAGCGCCGCAAGGCCCTCGAGGGCAAGGGCCCGACCCCGAAGGCGGAGGACCGCCCCGGGCACAAGGCCTACCGCCAGAACAACGCCCAGGCCAAGCGCGACCAGGCGCGGCAGAAGAAGGCCGACAAGCCGGAGCTGATCGCCGGGCGCAACCCGGTGGTCGAGGCGCTGCGCGCGGGCGTCCCCGCGACCGCGCTGTACGTCGCGCTGAACATCGAGATCGACGACCGCGTGAACGACGCCGTCCGGCTGGCCGGCGACAAGGGCATCTCGATCCTGGAGATCCCGCGCGAGGAGCTGGACCGCAAGACGAACCGGGCCGTGCACCAGGGCCTGGGCCTGCAGGTGCCGCCGTTCGAGTACGCCCACCCGGACGACCTGATGGCGGCGGCGCGCAACTCGGGCGAGGTGCCCCTGTTCGTCGCGCTCGACGGCGTCACCGACCCGCGGAACCTGGGCGCGGTGATCCGCTCGGCGGCCGCGTTCGGCGCCCACGGCGTGCTGCTGCCGGAGCGGCGCAGCGCGGGCATGACGGCGGTGGCGTGGCGCACGAGCGCGGGCACGGCGGCGAAGCTGCCGATCGCGGTCGCGACCAACCTGACCCGCCAGCTCAAGTCGTGGGCGAACGACGGCCTGATGCTGGTCGGCCTGGACGCGGACGGCTCGGTGGAGATCGACGACCTCAACCTGGCCGCCGATCCGCTGGTGATCGTGCTGGGTTCGGAGGGCCGCGGCCTGTCGCGCCTGGTCCGCGAGACGTGCGACGCCACGGTGTCGATCCCGATGGCAGCGGGCGTGGAGTCGCTCAACGCGTCGGTGGCGGCGGGCGTGCTGCTGGCCGAGGTGGCGCGACGCCGCCGTGTCGCCGGTCGGGTCTGACACCACCACCCACTCGGGTTAAGGTCACCGTCGGATAACTCGAGGGGACCCGATGTCGTTCGTTTCGCCACTGTTCCTGTGGTACTTCATGCCGGCGGTGCTCATCGCCGTGCTGGTGTGCCCGCGGACGTGGCGGAACGGCATCATCGCGGTCGGCAGCCTGCTGTTCTACACGATCGGCGCCGGCGCGTTCGTGTTCCTGCTGCTCGGCTGCATGGTCGTCAACTTCCTGGCCGGCCCGCTGCTGGCACCGGACCCGTTCGACATCAACGGCGCCCGGCGGCGAAAGATCCTCATCGCGGTGGTGTCGCTCGACGTCACGGTGCTGCTGATCTGGAAGTACGCCGGGTTCGCGACGCAGCAGATCGCGGCGGTCGCGCACTGGTTCGGCGGCAGTGTGCCGGTGGCGAGCCTGGTGGTGCCGATCGGCATCTCGTTCTACACGTTCCACCACATTTCGTATGTGGTCGACATCTACCGAGGCGAGCGTCAGGCGCTGCGCAACCCGGTGTCGTTCGCCGCGTACATCGCGATGTTCCCGCAGCTGGTGGCGGGCCCGATCGTGCGTTACCGGGAGATCGCCGACCAGCTGCCCCAGCTGCGCTCCCACCGCCTCGACGACCTCGCGGCGGGCTTCCCCAGGTTCGCGCTCGGCCTGTGCAAGAAGACGATCATCGCCGACTCCCTGAGCCCGTTGGTCGAGGCGTGTTTCAAGGTGCCGCCCGACCAGATGACGTTCGCGACAGCCTGGCTGGGCGCGATCGGCTACACCCTCCAGCTGTTCTTCGACTTCTCGGGCTATTCGGACATGGCGATCGGCTTGGGCCGCATGCTGGGCTTCAGGCTGCCGGAGAACTTCGCGAGGCCGTACTCATCGGTGACGATCACGGAGTTCTGGCGCCGCTGGCACATGAGCCTGAGCCGCTGGTTCCGCGACTACGTGTACATCCCCCTGGGCGGCAACAGGAACGGAGCGGCCCACACGTATCGCAACTTGTGCATAGTGTTCGTCCTGACGGGCTTCTGGCACGGCGCGCAGTGGACGTTCCTGGTGTGGGGCTGCTACCACGGAGCGCTCCTGGTGATCGAGCGCAGGTTCGGCCTGGACCTGGACCCGGCGGTGAGGTGGAAGCGCTACCTGCGCAGGGCGTTGACGATGCTCTTGGTGGTGTTCGGCTGGGTGTTCTTCAGATCACCGGACCTGGGCCACGCACTGTCGATGATCGGCCACATGCTGATCCCCGACTTCGACGGCCTGGGAGCGGGAGTCGAGGAGGCGTTCACGAACCAGCGCCTGGTCCTCCTCCTGGCCGCGCTGGCAGTGTTCCTGCTACCGGCCCACCCGGTGACCGGGCCCCTGCTGGAGTCGTCCCGAAGCAAGCCGGCAACGGCGCTACGCATCGGAGTGATGACGGTCGGGCTGCTGTACGCGGCAATCCTGATAGCGACAGGAACCTTCAGCCCGTTCTTGTACTACCAGTTCTAGCGGCCGCCCCTGGACGGGTGGATCTTCGGTGGCCCAAACCGCCTTCTACCTGCGGTTTCAGGTCTCGCGAGTTCTCCGCACTTCTCGCCGCTGCCCGTCCTCAGACGGCCTGGAGACGGCCTGAGCGGCCTCGACCACTCCTCCCCCCATCGTCCCGATAAGCAGCCATCCTCAGCGGCCGTCGCGCCGGGTCAAGGCACGCTTCCCAGCCTTGACGCGGTTCGGCGGCCGCTGGACGATCCGGCGCTCGGGTCGGTGGGGCTGGTGATAGACGTCTAATAGCCGGTTGGGTCGCTACCGGCCGTTGTCACGATCAAGCTTCGGGGTGATGCTGACCGCCGGCTGGGCGTAACGGGGTTCGGCCTAACGGCGACCCGGAGGTGTACGGCTCATCGCCAAAGGAGGTTCGACGTTGGCTAAGTGGCTCAGACGTGCCGTCGACGGGCGGCGCTACGCAGCTGTACCGATGGCGGGCGCGCCGCCCGGCCGGTCGGTCGGTCGGCAGAGCGGAGCCGGCTTGGGCGTGGTCGCCAACGTGAGCAGCTACGCCAGGCGATCGGCGCGCCGCCCGACGGCGCACCCTTGATCCCATAGAGCCAAGTTCGTTAAGGCTTCGCCACCTTGAAAGGCTACCTCGAATGCAAGACCCACCTACGGACTTCGAGCGAACCAGCCTAGAACAGGGCGGCCGATACGCCTACACTAAGCCAGAAACCGCGCCACCTCTGGAGGAATTCGACTAATGCAGGGCAGTACGCCGCAGCACTACACGATCGCAGACTTCTTAAAGTGGGACGACGACAAGGAACTAGTCCTTAACCCGAAATTTCAACGAGGACCGGTTTGGGCAGCTCCGGCTCGATCATATTTAATTGATTCGATCCTACGCGGTTACCCTATCCCAAAGTTGCTTTTGCGCACTGCGGTGGACCGCGATAGCAGGCGGACAATTCGAGACGTCGTCGACGGCCAGCAGCGACTTCGCACGATCATCGACTTTGCCAACAACAAGCTAGTACTAGGCACCAAGGCAGGCGAGTACCGAGGCAAACGGTATTCCGACCTTGAAGACGAAGAAAAGGATGGCTTCCTGTCTTACAAGCTGACATGCGAGCAGCTCATTAACGCCACGGACGAAGATGTTTTGGAAGTATTTCTACGAATAAATTCTTACGCGGTCCCAGTCAACCCGTCCGAATTGCGAAACGCCAGGTTCGACAACGAATTTGCAAGTCTCGTAAAGGACACAGTTAGGCGACTTGGAGCCGTTTGGAGCTTGGGTGTCCTGACAAATCGGGACCGGGTACGAATGCTAGACCAGTCACTTGTGGCTGAGGTTTACGGATTCTTCATGGAAGGCGTTACAGACGGCGACGAGGGTCGCATTACACGTCTATATGAGCACTGCGCCCGGCTTGAAGCACATGAGCTACCGGACGAAGAAGTCGCCGTAAAGATTTTCCTTGAGACTGCAGATTTCTTGACCGACCTGGCGCGTGAGCCAATTGCAGCAAGGCCGCATTTCCTGATGCTAGTAGCCTGTGTCATGTATGCACACGGACTACTTCCCCAAGGAAAGCTGGACTTCACGAACATACCTGAGCCCAGCAGCCTCCTGCAAAATAAGGAAGCCGCAGTAGAACAGCTTCGAAATCTCAACGTCGTCCTGGCCGGCGATTCCGACGACGAGGTTTCCCCACATTTCTCCGCACTAATCGAGGCAAAAACAACAACTCAACGCATGCGCAGTCGACAAACTCGGTTTGAGTATTTTAGTCGCGCACTTGCAGGCGAGGATCTTTTGGCCAGAGGATGAATACGCCCCCACCCCTCCTCGCAGACGTAAGTGCCCGATTTAAGAGGGAGACGTCTCAGATCGAGGCCGCCTTCTTATCGTCTATCTCATGCGACCACGTAACCGAGTTTTCTATGCAATACTCGCCACAAGTAGACGGTTGCGTTGTTTCCCTTTGGGATGCCTGGAATCGATTTCTACGAGACGTCGTCATGACGTGCACATCTGGCCCAGCAATCGGACAGAGCGGCTCTACATATCAACCACAACTCTCACTCAACGAGACAGCCGTGTTGGCATACCTACAGGCAAACCGACGCTCACTCGGCGTTAAGCTGACCGCAGGCGAGCCAAATTGGTACAATGTACAGCAACTGTCCGCAATCGCAAGCGGCCTCGGCCTGTCAAATTCTTCACAAATCGTCGCTGCCGTCGGAACCAGCGGCATCAACCTCGGCACAACTGGCCAAGTTGCAAATCCCATAGAAGACGTCCGACTGGTTCGCAATTTTATCGCACACAAGACACATGCCAAAATCAGAGAAGTCAGAGCTTTGGCAGATTTCGGATCACAAGGACACGTCTATCAATACCTTTGGGCAAAGACGCTCGGCGGCGTTGAGCGGTTCTCAATGTGGGTCAATGCGTTCCGCGTAATCGCCGATACCTGCTGTTGGTGAAGACAGACTCGATCAGGGAGCGAATTCGGCGGGCACCCGCTCGGCCTGCGGCAGGGTGAGGCGTTCGGCCTGGCTCTCGATGACGTCGACTTCAACGAAGACATGGTGACGGTCCAGTGGCAGGTGAAGTTCGTCTACGGCAAGCCGTGCTTCGGGCCGCCCAAGCGGGGCAAGATCCGCGAGGTTCCGCTACCGACGTCCGTCGCCCAGGACGCAAAGGAACACGTCGCAAAGTTCCCGCCGATCGTCGTCACGTTGCCCTGGCGGCATCCCGGCGGCGAACTCGTCTCGGCGCGCGTGATCGTCTACACGCGTGACCGGACCGCCGTGTCCCGTCCCGTCTACAACCAGTGCGCGTGGGGACCGGCCTTGAAGAAGTCGGAGGTTCCCCGGGTGAAGCGCGTCGACGGGTTCCACGCGCTGCGGCACTTCTACGCTTCGACGCTGCTGGACGCTGGCGAGTCGATCACCGCGCTCGCCGAACACCTCGACCACAGCGATCCCAGGTTCGCGCTACGGACGTACACGCGCCACATGCCGTCGAGCGAGGACCGGAACCGACGGGCCGTCGACAACGTGCTCGGCGTCCGGCCTGAACCCCCGCACGGCCTGATGACGGCCTAGCAGCATGATCAAGGCATGGATCCGCAGGTCAAGTGCGGTTCCATGCCTTGTACCTACCAGTTCTAGCGAACGCGGCAGACCACCCAACCGCACCCGATCGACCACACCACCCCACCGAACCGATACGCAGCCATCTCAGCGGCCGCCACGCCGGGTCAAGGCACGCTTTCCCGCCTCGACGCGGTGGGGCGGCCGCTGAACGATCAGGCGTTCGGGTCGAGGGGTTTTCCATCGAAGAAATTCCAGCTCCCCAAGACCCCGACGACCATGATCAGCGACAATCCCCCTATGACCGAGCCCCCCGACCTGGCCAAACTCCCCGGCGTAATCCCGTACGTCGACAACCACACCGGCCCCCGCCGCCTGCTGGCGGTGGAAATCCCCCACCTGGGCCACACGGTCCGCGCGTACGCCCCCATAGCCAGCATCGACGGCCGCCAGTACATCGTCTCCTGGGGGTCGGTCTCGTTCGAGATCCCCGCCGACCGGAACGTCCACGTCAGCGTCCACCTCCAGACCAACAGCGGCCGCGACTACACGATCACCCCGTTCGCCTCGACGATCCTGCCGCCCCACCCCGCGCCGATGCGGCTCGTCGCGCAATTCGCGCCCAGCCACGGCCCCGAAGGCACGCTGGTTCCCATCGCCTGATGCTCGCGACGAGATTCCTCTTCCTCACCCGCCACGGCGAAGCCGGCCCGAACGGCACGCTCACCGAAGCCGGTCAGCGCCAGGCGGTCCTCCTGGGCCGGCGCCTACGCGACGTCCCCGTCACGGCCGTCCACCACGGCCCGCTCCCCCGAGCGACCCAGACCGCCCAGCTCATCGCCGCCCAGCTGCCCGGAGTCGCGGTCCACGAAGAAAACGCCGCCGGCGACTTCGTCCCCTACCTGCCCAGGCGCGAGGAACTCCCCGAGACTTCCGGAGACCTCCTTCTGGCCTTCGCCCGCCAACACCCGCCGGCCGACGAAGAACTCGCCGCCGAGGCCGAGCGGCGGTTCACCGGCCCCGTCCCCGCCGCCGAGCCGCGGTACGACGTCGTCGTCACGCACAACTTCCTCGTCGGCTGGCTCGTGAGCGCTTCGCAGGACGCGCCGCGGTGGCGGTGGCTCGCGCTCAACCACGCCAACGCCGGTCTCACCGTCATCCGGTACTCGCCGGGACGGCCCGCGGCACTGCTGACGTACAACGACCTCAGCCACCTTCCCGCCGAACTGCGCTGGACCGGCTTTCCGCCTGATTTCTACGTTCCGTAATCGGTGAACGCGGAGCGTTGCCGCCTCCGAAAATGACTCTCGCCCGAATGGCCGAGCCTGTCACGATGGCCGGATGAGTCCCGTTCCGTCGCCCACGTCCGTTCGGCTGAGCGACTACCTCGTCGCGGACGCCGTCGTCGATCACGAACACTCCGCCATCCGGGCGCGAGCCGAAGCTCTGGCGGCCGTGAGCGAAGATCCCGTCGAGCGCGCGAAAGCCGCTTTCCTCTTCGTCCGGGACGAGGTCGACCACGTGATCGACGCCGGCGACACCCGTGTCACGTGGCGGGCGTCGGACGTCCTGCGCGAGCGCGTCGGGATCTGCTATGCGAAGGCCCACCTGCTCGCCGCTTTACTGCGCGCACAAGGGATCCCGGCCGGGTTCTGCTACCAGGAGCTCTCCGCGCTGCACGGGCTGAATGCCGTGTACCTGCACGGCGGGTGGGCCCGTCTCGACGCCCGCGGCAACCGCACGGGTGCCGGCGGGGAGTTTTCGCTCGGCGAGGAAAAACTGGCCTGGCCGGTGGACACCGCACGCGGCGAGCGCGATCACCCGGAGATCCACCCGGCGCCCGCACCGGTCGTCGTGGATTTCCTGATGACGGCCGAACCCGGTCCCGGCTGGTACGAAAAAGATCTCCCGGCCACGCTTTGAGGCAGTTTTCCGCGATTTTCGGAAACCTCGCGCACCTGGTTAATTATTGCCGAGAGTGACGTCTGTCCGTCATCCTTGTCCCCCGAACTTCTTATTTCGCACGTCCCGTCAGGCGCGTAAAGTGACTCCCCGCGCTCGAACAGACACTTTACGCATTCGTCCGTTCGGGTGGCTCGAGGGAGGTGAAGCAAGTGGCCGCGGAAGGCGGATCCCGCCGCCGTACCCCACTGCAGGAGATCTTCTGGACCAGGACGAGCTTGCTCCTCACGGTGCTCGTCGTCGTCGCCGGCCTCAGCCTGTGGCTCGCCGGCCTGATGGACCCCGGCACCGGGAAGAACCTGGTGACGTCGCTGGGCACCGGCACCCTGATCTCCGCGATCGTGGGGTTCGGCACCACCCTGATCACCGCCAGCGCTTCGCAGAAGGCGCTGGTGACCCCGGTGATCGAAGAAAGCCGGCGCGCGCTGGAGGACCTGAGCTCCGAATACCGCGCGCTGAACAAGGAGTTCTTCCCCACCGACGTGTTCGAGGCGACCACCGACCCTGATCCCGCGTTCAACCGAGCGCTGATGGCCGACCTCAACGCGACCCGGCAGTACTTCTTCCGCGGCTTCTCGGGGCGGCACGCGGCCGCCCGCCTGCTGCTTTCCCGCACGGAACGCGAACTGCGGGCCGTCATCGCCGATCCGCGTGACGCCAGCGCGATCAGCGGGCGCGCCCGCTACCTGCTGCGCCGCGAAGCCGGCGACGTCGACTCCGAGCAGATCCAGACCCGGCTCGACGAAGAGATCCGGATCGGGCTCGTCGGCCTCTTCCTGGCGCGCAGCCGCTGCGCGCAGGTCGACATCACCGTGGTCGCCGACCCGCCACTGGACCGGCTCGAGATGTTCGACGACAGCGTGTGGGTGTCGCTCTACAGCGACGTCCGCGGCGCCACGAAGCTGTACCCGCGGACCCTGCGGTTCACCGAAGGTTCCTTCCTCTACAACATGGAGCGCGCCGAGTTCGTGCGCGTCTCGCAGTCCCGGACCGGCCGCCACTTCCGCATCACGTCCGCCACCACGCGGACGGATTTCCTGGCGCTGTTCGAAAAGATCACCGGATCCCCCTTGTCCGAGGAGCAGTTCCACGAGCTGGAAAGCAAGTTCCACGCCTTCCGCGCGGAGTTCTCCGAAGTCGCCGAGCTAGGGAGCTGACCTTGCTCACCCGCCTGTCCCCCCTGTCCGAACTGGCCACGCGCCTGCGAACGGCCCGGTACCCGCTCGCCGCGGACTGGCGCGCCGTCGACGAGTGGTTCCGCCCGTGGGCCGCCCAGTCCGGCCTGCGCGAGGAACTGCGCTCGCAGCTTCGCGCGCTGTCCACCGCGGAAGCCGGGAAAGTGCTGCGCTCGTCCCGGGAAACGACGACCCACTTCGCCTGGTGCCTGCTCGATTCGCCGTCCGACCCGTTTTCCTTCTGGCTGCACGAATACAAGGCGCAGGAGGACTGGCGGGAGGGGTACGCGGATTCCGTGCACAACCACAGGTACCACTTCTGCACCACCATTCTCCGGGGTGACTACCGCCACGAGAGGTACGAGACGACGATCGAAGCCGGCACCGGCTTGATCAGTTCCGCGCGACGGCGGCGCAGCACCGTGTGCCGGGCCGGCACCAGCATCACCATGCTGGCCGACGAGTTCCACCGCATCCCCGAAGCGGCCGACGGCACGATGACTTTCCTCGTGAAATCACGCCCGGTGAGCAGTTTCAGCCTTTCTTTCGATCCCGCCACGGGAATCGGCCATCGTCACGTTCCGGTAGAGGTCCGATTGGGGGAATTGGCCGACCGCATCTAGCTACACACCGGCGTCAGCGGCGCTTACCATTACTCCACCCGTCTGAACACCACGGCCGGGATCGGAGAGGTGTATGCGCACGCAGGAAAGCACGATCGACCATGTGATCATCGACGCCGTCGAAAACCGGGTTCACCGGCTGTGCCGCCGATATGCCGAACGGCTGCAGTTCCACGGCTGGCACCACGTGAGCTTCGTCCGCGCGAAGGCGGCCGGTTTCGCCGAGCACAACGGGGCGGACCGCGCCGTCGTCGAGGTCGCGGCACTGGTGCACGACGTCAACTACCTGGTGCTCCGCAACTCGCCCGCGGCGGCGGGCCGGAGCCTGCGGCTGGAGATCCTCGCGGAGTGCGAGGTCCCCCCGCGAATTGCGCGGTGGATCGACGCGATCGTCGACGAAGCCGAAATGGCCACCCGCGGCCGCGACATTTCGCTGGAGGCGCAGGCCCTGAGCGACGCGGACACGCTGTTCAAGGCGCTGCCGGTGACGCCGGTGGTGCTCGCGCACCGGTACCTGCGCGAGAACGGGCTGAGCCTGCGCGAGCTGGCGCACAAGATCGTCGGCGAGCAGTGCGACGTCCACGACGAGGGGTTCTACTTCTACAACCCCGAGGCGGCGGCGACGTACTCGCGCTGGGCGACGGCGAACCTCCAGCTGTGGCAGTGCATCAAGGAGGCGGTCGACGACCCGACGGTGGCGGAGCTGCTGGAAGCGGTCCACGCCGTCGACGCGATGGCGTCCTAGTTCTGGCCGTAGCCGCGCAGCCGGTCGACGACCTTGGCCACCTCGGGCGGCGGCAGCAGGCTCGGCCGGCCGGCGCTCTGCGCGAGCAGCCACACCCGGCAGGCCCACTCGAGCTGCTGGGCCCGGTGGTAGGCGGCTTCGAGGCCGTCGCCGTAGGTGAGGGTGCCGTGGTTGGCCATCAGGCAGCCGCGGCGCCCCTCCAGGGCCTCGAGGACGGCCGCCGCGAGCTCGGGGGTGCCGTAGGTGGCGTAGCGCGCGACGCGCACCGAGGG
Organism: Amycolatopsis sp. NPDC005961; assembly: GCF_040629235.1. NCBI lineage: Bacteria > Bacillati > Actinomycetota > Actinomycetes > Pseudonocardiales > Pseudonocardiaceae > Amycolatopsis > Amycolatopsis sp. NPDC005961. Next base: position 28,612 of record NZ_JBEXVF010000068.1, read on the forward strand.
GCCGATCGTGGCGACGATGTAGTGGATCGGCGGCACCTCGCGCACGAGCGTCGAGACGGCGGTGGCGTGCGGCGAGTGCGTGTGGACGACGGCGGTGACGGGCTCGCGGTCGGGATCGCGCACGTCCCAGTAGACGGACAGGTGCACGGGCAGCTCGCTGGTCGGCGTGAGCGAGCCGTCGACGACCTGGCCCCCGAGATCGACGACGACGACATCGGCCGGGTTCATGCTGGAGTAGGGCACGCCGGTCGGGGTGACGGCGACGAGATCCCCGGCCCGCACGGAGACGTTCCCGGAGGTACCGACGACCAGGCCGTCCCCGACCATCCGGCGCGCATAGGCGCAGACGGCGGCCCGCTCGGTCTCGAGGATCATGCCCTGCAGACTGCCAGCCACCCATTGGCTTCGGCCACCTCGGGCCCGACCAGGACACGCCCCGCCCTTCCCTGGGGGGCGTCCCCTGTCCAGTCTATCGCTTCTGACCTGCTAAAACGGCCGCACCGGAAATCTGTGGACAACCGGACCCGATGTGGATAACTCAGCCTTTCGCCGAGGCGGCAGGTGCGGCCGGAGCCGGAGCCGGAGCCTTCGCGGCCGGGGCAGGGGCTGACGCCGGAGCCGGCGTCGGCTTCCGGTCCCCGTTCGCGGTGGCGGGAGCTTCCTCCACCGGCGCCAGCAGCCGCATGGCCTCCTGGACCGCCACGTCCGTCGCCGCGATGCGCTCGGCGACCTTCGTCCGCAGGTCCAGCGCCAGCTTCCGGTTCTGATCCGCCGTCGCCTGCTGCGAGCGAGCCGACGCCAGCGCCGCCTCGGTCTCCTGCTTCTTCCGGGCGTTTTCCTCGTCGAACGCCTTCTTCCGCGCGGCCAGCTCCTCCGCGGCCTTGCGGTCCGCCGCGGCGCGAGCCTCCGCCGCCGCGGCCTCCGCCGCCGCGTCCGCTTCCTTGCGCGCCCGCTCGGCCGCCGCCGCCAGCTCGACCCTCTTCGCGCCCGCCGCCGCGTTCAGCTTCTCGATCTCGCCCTTCGCCTCGGACCGCAGGCGCGCGCGCTCTTCCTCCGCGTCCTTCGCCAGCTTGTCGGCCGTGCGGCGGGTCTCGTGCGCGTACTTGTCGGCCTGGTCGCGGGTCGACGCCGCGTCCGCCTCGGCCGCCGAGCGGAGGTCGGCGATCTCCTCCTCGGCCAGCTGCATCATCATCCGGACGCGCTCGGCCATGGCGCCGGCGCCGGACGGGCTCGAGCTCATCCTGGCCAGGGCGGCCTTCGTCTCGGCCAGCTCCTTCTGCGCGTACGCGAGAGCCTTGGAGAGGTCCGACGACGTCGCGACGGCTTCGTCGCGGCTGCGGGACGTCTCACGCAGGTTCTTGTTCAGCTCGGCGACGCGTTCGTCGACCTGACGCTGGTTGTAGCCGCGGACACCCACGGCGAACTGGGCGGTCTTCGGGGCGGAGTGGGGCTTCTCGGGCGCGACCATCGGGCCACCTTAATGAGCAAGGGACCTTCAGGACGTACCGCCAAACGGATGCATCACGAATTTGGGAACCCCCGGTAACACATGGCATCCTGACGTCCGTTGACCAGCGGTTGACGCGAGGAGGCCACTGTGGACATACAGGCAGTCCTCGCGGACATCGGCGAGCACTGGCACGTCTACGCCACCATGCCGCTCATCGCCGCCCTGATCGGCTACCTCACCAAGCGCGTCGCCATCGAGATGATGTTCCGGCCCCTCGAGTTCCGCGGCATCAGGCCGTTCCTCGGCTGGCAGGGCGTGATCCCGGCGAACGCGCGGCGGATGGCCACCACCGCCGTCGATCTGCTGACCCGCAACCTCGTCGACCCGCAGGAGATCTTCTCGCGGCTCGATCCGGAGGAAATGGTCAAAGAGCTCGAAGCGCCCCTGCTCAAGGCCGTCGAAGACGTCACGCGGGAGGTCATGGAGACCTACCAGCCACGGCTCTGGGAGCTGCTGCCCGCGCGAGCGCAGCGCATGCTCGTCGACCAGGTCCGCGCGCAGGCCCCCGAAGTCGTCAAGCGGCTGCTGCGGGAGGTCTCGACCAACATCGACGACGTCCTCGACGTCAACGACATGCTGATCGGCGCGATGGTCCGCGACAAGTCGCTGACGTGTCGGCTGATCCGCGAGGTCGCCGCGCCCGAGTTCAAGTTCATCGCGCGCTCGGGCATCTGGTTCGGGTTCGTGATCGGGCTCGTCCAGTTCGTCGCCTGGGCGCTGACGAAGGAGCCGCTGATCATGCCGATCTTCGGTTTCGTCACGGGCTTCGTCACGGACTGGCTGGCCCTCAAGATGATCTTCTACCCGCGCGAGCCCCGCGGGTTCGGCTTCTTCCGCTGGCAGGGCATGTTCCAGAAACGCCGTCAGGAGGTCGCCGCCGACTACGGCGCGCTGATCGCCGACGAGGTCCTGACCGTGCGGAACGTGATGGAGGCCGTGCTCACCGGGCCGCGCGCGGACAAGCTGTTCGCACTGGTCACCCGCGAGGTGCAGCGCACGATCGACGCGCAGGCGAGCATCGCCAAGCCGCTGGTCGCGCTGACCATGGGCGGCAAGCAGTACCAGGAGATGAAGCGCGCGGCCGCCGAGAAGGCCATCGCCTACCTCCCCGAAACGGTGAAACACGTCGAGAGCTACGCGACCGGCGCGCTCGACGTCCGCAACACGATCGTCGAAAAGATGCAGCAGCTGACGCCGCTCGAGTTCGAAGGCATCCTGCGTCCGGCCTTCAAGCAGGACGAATGGAAGCTCATCGCGGTCGGCGCGGTGATCGGCGGGCTGGTGGGTGAACTCCAGGTGCTGCTCCTGCTGCACTGATCACGGGCCGATAGCGTGCGCGGGTGGACTTCGGCACGCACTGGCAGGTGTACGTCACCATGCCGTTCATCGCGGCGCTGATCGGCTACGTCACCAAGCGCGTCGCCATCGAGATGATGTTCAAGCCGGTGGAGTTCGTCGGCGTCAAGCCGTTCCTCGGCTGGCAGGGTGTGCTGCCGGCGAACGCCGAACGCATGGCCGCGACGGCCACCACGATGCTGACGACGAACCTCGTCGACCCCAAGGAGATCTTCGCCCGGCTCGACCCGGAGCAGGTCGCGAAGGAGATCGAGCAGCCGCTGCTGCGGGTCGTCGAGGAGGTCACCCGCGAAGTCATGGAGACCTACCAGCCGCGGCTGTGGGAGGTGCTGCCGAACGGCGCTCAGCAGCTGCTGCTCAAGCGCGTCCAGGCCGAGGCGCCGAAGGCGATCACCAAGATCATGCGGGAGATCGCCGACAACATCGAGGACGTCCTCGACCTCCAGCACATGGTCGTGACGAACCTCGTCCGCGACAAGGCGCTGCTGAACCGGCTGATCCGCGACATCTCCCGCCCCGAGATGCGGTTCATCGCCCGCTCCGGGATCGGGTTCGGGTTCGTCCTCGGCTGCGTGCAGCTCGTGGTGTGGGCGCTGACGAAGTCGCCGATCGTGCTGCCGCTGTTCGGCCTCGGCATCGGCTGGCTCACCGACTGGCTGGCCCTGAAGATGATCTTCCTGCCGCGCGAGCCGCGCCGGTTCTTCGGGCTCTACACCTGGCAGGGCATCTTCCAGAAGCGCCGCGACCAGGTCGCCGCCGACTACGGCGACATGATCGCGCGCGAGATCATCACCATTCCCCACCTGCTGGAAGCGGTGCTGCGCGGGCCGAAGTCCGACAAGCTGTTCGCGATGATCACCCGCGAGGTGCAGAAGACGATCGACGCGCAGGCGAGCGTCGTCAAGCCGTTCGTCGCCATCGCCGTCGGGACGCGGAAGTTCCAGGAGATGAAGCAGACGGCGGCGGCGAAGGCCGCGGAGCGCGTCCCGGAGACGATCCGGTACGCCGAGAACTACGCGATCAACGCGCTCGACGTGCGGAACACGATCGTCAACCGGATGAAGAAGCTGAGCGCGCTGGAGTTCGAGCAGCTGCTGCGGCCGGCGTTCCGGCAGGACGAGTGGAAGCTCATCGCGGTCGGCGCGGTGATCGGCGGGCTCGTCGGCGAGTTGCAGGTGCTCGCGCTGCTCGGGTAGCCGGTACGGTTCCGTTCTCGGGTGTGCGAGGGAGGTCTGGGTGGACGCTGTCCTGCACGACCTCGCCCTGCACTGGCCGCTGTACGCGGCGATGCCGTTCATCGCGGCGCTGATCGGCTACGTCACCAAGCGCGTCGCCATCGAGATGATGTTCCGGCCGCTGGACTTCATCGGGATCCCGCCGTTGCTGGGCTGGCAGGGCGTCGTCCCGAAGCACGGTGGGCGGATGGCGGCCGTCGCGACCGAGCTGCTGACGGCGAACCTGCTGGACCTGCGCGAGGTCTTCGGCCGGATCGACCCGGTGATCATCACCAGCGAGCTGGAACAGCCGCTGCTGCGCGCGGTCGACCACATCGCGCGCGACGTGCTCGCCGAGCACCACCCGCGACTGTGGGAGGTCATGCCGACGCTGGCCCAGGAGATGCTGATCAAGCAGGTCCAGGCGTCGGCGCCGAAGCTGGTGCGCGAGTTCCTCGACGACGTCCGCGAGAACCTCGACGAGGTCCTCGACGTCCAGCACATGACGGTCCAACGGCTGACGCGGGACAAGGCGCTGCTGGTCCGGCTGATCCGCGAGACGTCCCGCCCGGAGATGGCGTTCATCGCGCGGATGGGCATCTACTTCGGCTTCGGGCTCGGCCTGGTGCAGACGATCGTGTGGGCGTTCACGCGCGAGCCGTGGGTGCTCCCGGCGTTCGGCGGCGTGATCGGGCTGTGCACGGACTGGCTGGCGATCAAGCTGATCTTCGTCCCCCGCGAGCCGGTCCGCGTGGGGCGCGTGATCTTCCAGGGCAAGTTCCAGCGCCGGCGCGCGGAGGTGGCGCGCCAGTACGGCGAGCTGATCGCGACCGAGGTCCTGACGGTCCAGAACCTGCTGGACGCGGTGCTGCGCGGCCCCCGCGCCGACCGGCTGGCGGCGCTGGTGGAGCAGATGGTGTCCTCGGCGGTGGACAGGCAGATGCCGTTGTCCTTCGCGGTGGGCGGCACGCGGCTGCGGGAGATGAAGCACGCGGCGGCGCGGAAGGCGCTGGAGCAGCTGCCGGACACGGCCCGGTACGCCGAGGGGTACCTGACCGAGGCGATGGACGTCGCGAAGATGATCGAGCAGCGGATGCTGGCGTTGACGCCGCTGGAGTTCGAGGGACTCCTGCGGCCGGCGTTCCGGCAGGACGAGTGGAAGCTGATCGCGGTCGGCGGGGTGATCGGGTTCGTGGTCGGGGAGCTGCAGGTCCTGCTGATGCTCGGCTGACCGGGTGACGGCGGCGGCGCGCCTAACCCGGCGCCGGAGTTCGCGCGTGTCCTGGGGCGGCCGTCCGGCCGATCAGGGCAAGCAGAGGGGAACTCATGAAACGGTTCGTCACCGCGGTCGTTCTTTCGCTCACCGGCCTGTTCGCGGGTGCGGGTGTCGCGTCCGCCGACGTCATCGTGCCCCCGGAGCAGTTCGGGCACGTGTGCAGCGGCTACCAGTACGTGCCCTCGAACCACGGTCTTTATTGGCAGTCCTGCGCCTGGGCGGACAACAACGAGGTGTACTTCACCGTCCACTTCGGCAACGCCACCGACGTCACCTGGGCGGTGACCGAGGTCAACATCGGCTTCTACAAGTCCGGCGGCTACACCCAGTGCACACCCATCCCGAGCTTCTACGTCTCGCCCCATTCGGTCCGGCAGACGCCGAGCAACGCCTGCTGGCGGACCCGCGCCAGGGCCGCCTACCAGTCCGTCGGCTACCCGAACTCGTCCGCGTGGGCGATCAGCGACACGCTCCAGGTGCAGTAGCTCAAGCCGCGACGAGGTCCGGGGCCGGGTCCACCGTGCGGACCCGGGTCCGGCGGTCGCGCTGCCAGGCGATCACCCGGCAGATCACGTAGATCAAGAACGAAATCGCCGTCACGAACGCGCTCACCGGCAGCCCCGGGGCCAGCGACAGCACGATCCCGCCGATCGCCGCCACCTCGGCGAACACCACCGACAGCACCGTCGCCTTCCACGGTGACGCCGTCACGCGCGCGGCCGCCGCGGCGGGCGTCACCATCAGCGCCACCACCAGCAGCGAGCCGACCACCTTCACGCTCAACGCGGTCGAAACACCCACCAGCAGCGCGAACACCACGGTCAGCGTCTTGACGGGCACCCCACGCGCCACCGCCACGTTCCGGTCCACCGAAGCGAACAGCAACGGCCGGTACACCAGCGCCAGCACCGCCAGCACCACCACCGACGACACCACGAACAACGTCAGGTTCGTCGAGTCGATCGTGATGATCTGGCCCGTGAGAATGCCGAACTTGTTCCCGGACCGTCCTTTGTAGAACGACAGGAACAGCACGCCCATGCCGAGCCCGAACGACAGGATCACGCCGATCACCGAGTCGCGGTCGGCGTCACGCGCGCCGAGGATGCCCAGCAGCAGGGCCGCCACCACCGCGCCGATCAGGGCGCCGTACTCGACGCCGATGCCGAGCAGCAGGGCCGCCGCGCCGCCGGTGAACGCCAGCTCGGACGTCCCGTGCACCGCGAACGACATCCGCCGCATCACGATCAGCGGACCGAGCACCCCCGCCACCAGGCCGAGGATCGCCGCCGCGAGCAGCGCCGTCTGGACGCCGTCCAGCTCGGTGATCAGCTCCCACGTCTTGCCGAAGTCGAACAGGTCCAAGACTCAGCCCACTTGTTCTTCGAGGTCGTGTTCGTGGTGGTGCGGCTCGTCCTCGCACAACGCGCTCTGCGCGCCCGCGATGTGGATCTGCCCGCCCACCTTCAGCACCTCGACGCGGGTGCCGTACAGCTCCGACAGCGTGCCGGTGGTCATGACCTCGTCCGGCTTGCCGATCCGGAACGAGCCGTTGACCAGGTACAGCACCCGGTCGACGAACGGCAGCACCGGGTTGATCTCGTGCGTCACGAACAGCACCGCCGTGCCGGCCGTGCGCCGCCGGGAGTCGATCAGCTCGCTGATCGCGCGCTGGTGCGCCAGGTCCAAAGACAGCAGCGGCTCGTCGCAGAGCAGCACCTCGGGGTCGCCGACCAGGGCCTGCGCCACCCGCAGCCGCTGCTGCTCGCCGCCGGACAACCGCCCGACGGGCTGCTTCGCGTACCTCGTCGCACCCACCGCTTCGATGGCCTCGGAAACGCGGCGGCGACGCGCGGCCATGCCGAACAGGCCGGGGCCCCAGCGGTGGCCGTCGAGGCCCAGCCCGACCAGGTCGACGCCGCGCAGCGTCAGCGACTCGTCGATCGCGCGCTGCTGCGGGATGTAGCCCACCTTGCGGTTCGCGCCGCCCGGGCGGCCGCCGGCGATCTCGACCGTGCCCGCCGACAGGCCCTGCATGCCGAGCAGCGCCTTGAGCAGGCTGCTCTTGCCGGAGCCGTTGGGGCCGAGCACGGCGAGGAACTCGCCCGGCTCGACGACGAGGTCCAGCCCCGACCAGAGGGTCCGGGGACCGAACGCGAGCCCCGCCCCGCGGACCCGGACCGCGGGGCGTACGTCGTCGGAGACGGAGAGAGGAGGCATGGCTACTTCAACGCTCCTGCCAGCGCGTCTACTTCCCCGGTCATCCAGCCAATGTAGTCGGTCACACCCTGCGGCAGCGTCTCGGTCACGTCGACGACGCCGATCCCGGCGGCCTTCGCCTGGCCGACGACGTCCTGGGTCAGCGGCGTGACCGTCTGCGCGTTGTTGATCAGCGCCTTCACCTGCTTGGTGGCGATGAGCTGCTTGTACTCGTTGACCGCGCCGGCCGGGACGTCGGTGTCGTTCTCGACGGCGTCCGAGAAGGCCTTCGGCGTCGCGTCCGTCAGCTTCGCGCTCTCGAGCAGGTAGTGCGCCACCGGCTCGGTGACGACGACCTTCGTGCCCGGGTGCGACGCGCCCAGCTCGCCGAGGCGCTTCTCCAGCGCGTCGACCTTCGCCTTGAACGCCGTCGCGTTGTCGGCGAACGCCTGCTTCGACGCCGGCTCCAGCTCCCCGAGCTGCGCCGCGACCTGGTCGGCGACCTTGTCGACACCGGGCAGGTCGTACCAGACGTGCTCGTTTTCGTCGCCGGTCGCGGCGATGTCGTAGGCGACGAGCTTCTTCGCGTCGCCGGCCTGCGCGGTCAGCTTGTCGAAGAACTCGTCGTAGCCGCCGCCGTTGGACAGCAGCAGCTTCGCGTCCTTCGCCGCCAGCGCGTCGTCAGCCGTCGTCTCGTAGGAGTGCGGGTCGGCCGACGGGTCGTGGATGATCGACCTGACCTCCACCTTGTCGCCGCCGACGGCGTTCACGACGCTGCCCCAGACGTCCGTCGAGGCGACGACCTTGATCTTCCCCGAGCCGCCGGACTGCGAGCCACCGTCGGAGCCGGACGTTCCACCGGAGCACCCGGCCAGGACGAGCACGGACAGGGCCGAAGCGGCGGCGAGCACGCTCCTGGTGCGGCGGGAACTCATCTCAAGGACTCCTGCAGACGCTAATGGAAACCGTTGTCAGATTCACCTTACCCCATCCGGATGACTTCCTGGCCATCCGCGCTCGGTTTGGTGTATGCGTCTTCGTGCATGCGGATCGAGACATCGACCACCCGGGGTGTCTCTTCATGAATTCCTTCTGAACCGTTACGGTTTGCTGATGGGACGTCCTATTCGCACCCGGAGGCAGGCGACGCTGGCGTCGCTCGCGGCGGAGCTCGGTGTGTCCAGGACCACGGTGTCCAACGCCTACAACCGGCCGGACCAGCTGTCCCCTGAACTGCGGCGCCGCGTCCTCGAGACCGCCCGCCGCCTCGGCTACCCCGGTCCCGACCCCGTCGCCCGCTCGCTGCGCACCCGCCGGGCCGGTGCGGTCGGGCTGCTGCTCACCGAGAACCTCTCTTACGCTTTCCGCGACCCCGCCGCCGTCGGCGTGCTCGAAGGACTGGCCCTGGCCTGCGAAGACGCCGGTGTCGGCCTCCACCTGGTGCCGGCGAGCCCGGGCCGCGAGGACGTCGCCGCGGTGCACCGCGCGGGCGTCGACGGCTTCGTCGTCTACTCCGTGCCGGACGACGACCCGAGCCTGGCCGCCGTGCTGGAGCGCCCGGTGCCGACGGTGATCATCGACCAGCCGAGCATCGAGGGCATCGACCGCGTCGGCCCGGACGACGCCGCCGCCGTCGGCAAGATCGCCGAGCACCTGGTCGGCCTCGGCCACCGGCAGGTCGGCGTGATCTGCATGCGGCTGGCCCGCGAGCGCAACGACGACTTCGTCTCCCCGGCGCGCCAGAGCGGCGCGCACTTCCACGTCCAGCGCACCCGGCTCGAGGCTCTCGCGGTGGCGTTTTCGGCGGCCGGCGTCGACTGGGCCGGCGTCCCGGTGGTCGAGCGCTTCGACCACACGGTGGACGACGGCGCGTCCGCGGCCCGCCAGCTCCTGGACGCGTACCCGCAGATCACGGCCGTGATCTGCACCTCGGACATCCTCGCGCTCGGCGCCATGGCCGAGGCCGACCGGCGGGGGCTGCGGGTGCCGCAGGACCTGACCGTCACCGGTTTCGACGGCATCTCGGAGGCCGAGCGGATCGGGCTCACCACCGTGCACCAGCCGGTGCTCGAGAAGGGCAAGACGGCGGGCCGGCTGCTGCTCAGCTCGGGCGAGCGAAGCGCGCCGAAGGTCATCACGCTGCCGACCGAGCTGCGCATCGGACGCACGTCGGCACCCCCTAGGACGGTCGAGGAGCCCTGGTTCGGGGGCTGACCCGTGACATAGCTCGTAGTGCATTGCCCGAAGGGGTACTCACCAGGTCAAATGGAGTGGCAAGCCCGCGTGGCGGGGCCACTGGCCGGAAGGTGACCGATGACCTCGATCGACGTACTGCTCAAGCGCAACCAGGAACTGGGCGAAGTGACGCCGGGCGACCGGTCGTCGGCCAAGCCGTCGCTGCAGGTCGCCGTCCTGACCTGCATGGACGCCCGGATCCGGGTGTTCGAGCTCTTCGGGCTGCTGCAGGGTGAGTCGCACGTCCTGCGCAACGCGGGCGGCGTGGTGACCGACGACATGATCCGCTCGCTGGCCCTCTCCCAGCGCAAGCTGGGCACGCGCGAGGTCCTGATCGTCCAGCACACCGAGTGCGGCTTGTCGATGGTCACCGAGGACGACTTCAAGGACGAGCTCGAGGAAGCCACCGGCTTGCGGCCGACGTGGGCGGTCGAGGCGTTCCGCAACGTGGAGAACAGCGTGCGGACGTCGGTGGAGCGGGTGCGGCGGAGCGCTTACCTGCCGCACACGGAGAACGTCCGCGGCTTCGTCTACGACGTCAAGACGGGGAAGCTCACCGAGGTCAAGTAGCCCGTGCGCGTCCTCTTCGCGGCGCTCGCGTCGGCCGGCCACGCCTACCCGATGGTCCCGCTCGCGGTCGCGGCGCGGGACGCCGGGCATGAGGTGCACTTCGCCGCCGGCGAGCACGTCCACGCGCCGCTGGACCGGCTCGGGCTCAGCCCGTTCCGGTCCGCGGACTCGTTCTACGAGATCTACGCAGAAGACCTCGAGCCGGACCTGAAGCGGCTGCGGCCCGATCTCGTCGTGCACGGGTGGGGCGTCCCGGAGGTGGCCGTCGCCGCGCGGCGGGCCGGGATCCCCGCCCTGTGGCACGGGTTCGGCAGGCTGTTCCCCGAAGGGATCGGACTCGAACGCCCGGCAGGCGGGACACACCTGGACATCTGCCCGCCGTCCCTGCAGGACAAGGACTTCCTCGCGACGGCCGAGCGGATCGCCCTGCGTCCGGTGCCCTTCGCCGAGCCGGGTGACTTCCGGCGCCCTTTGATCTACCTGACGCTCGGCACCGCGTTCGGCACCCCGGAAGTGCTTCAGACGGCGATCGAGGGGCTGGCCGCGCTCGGCACGCACGTCGTGGTGGCCACCGGCGGGGTGACCCTCGGCGCGCTGCCGCCCCACGTCACCGCTCGGGCCTGGGTGCCGCAGGCGGCGGCCATCCACCACGCCGACCTCGTCGTGCACCACGGCGGCAGCGGCACCACGGTCGGCGCGCTCGCCGCCGGCGTCCCGCAGCTGGTCCTGCCCCAAGGCGCCGACCAGTTCGCGAACGCCGACGCGCTCCTGACCGCCGGTGCCGCGGTGCGCTTGCTGCCCGGCGAACTGAGCGCGGACGCCGTCACCGACCAGGCCCGGAAGGCGTCGGCGTGCCGCGACGCGGCCCGCGCACTCGCCGCGGAGATTGCGGAAATGCCGTCGCCGGACGAGGTCGCCCGCGAGCTGCCGAAGCACGCGAAGTAGCCTCCCGGCGTGGCTGTGGACGCTGACGTACTGCTCGACTGGTTTTCCGCGCACGGCCGGGACCTGCCCTGGCGCGAGCCGGAATGCTCGGCCTGGGGCGTGCTCGTCAGCGAGATCATGCTGCAGCAGACGCCGGTCGCGCGCGTGCAGCCGATCTGGCACGAATGGATGGCGCGGTGGCCGGTTCCGTCCGCGCTGGCCGCGTCGTCGCAGGGCGAGGTCGTGCGGGCCTGGGGCAAGCTCGGCTACCCGCGGCGCGCCCTGCGGCTGCACGAAGCCGCCGGGGTGATCGCGCGCGACCACGGGGACGTCGTTCCGTCCGATGTGGACACCCTGCTCGCGCTGCCCGGGATCGGCGCCTACACCGCGCGCGCGGTCGCCGCGTTCGCCTACGGGCGGCGTGCGCCGGTCGTCGACACGAACGTGCGGCGCGTCGTCGCGCGGGCCGTACACGGGGCCGGGGACGCCGGTCCCGCGTCGAACACGCGGGACATGAACGACGTCGAGGCCCTGCTGCCCGCCGAAGACGCGCCCGCCGCGAAGTTCTCCGCGGCGATCATGGAGCTCGGCGCGCTGATCTGCACCGCGCGAAGCCCGCGGTGCGCGGACTGCCCGGTCTACGACGAATGCGCGTGGCAGCTCGCCGGCCGCCCCGAGTACGCCGGCCCGGCCAAGCCCGTGCAGAAGTTCGCCGGCACCGACCGCCAGGTCCGCGGGCTGCTGCTCGACGTCCTGCGCGGTTCCGAGGGCCCGGTGGAGAAGGCCCGGCTCGACCTCGTGTGGCACGACGGCGGCCAGCGCGACCGCTGCCTGGACTCCCTGCTCGCCGACGGCCTGCTCGAACAGACCAGCGGCGGGCTCTTCGCACTGCCGGGCGAACACTAACGCGCTACAACAAAAGTTGGTCAATAGTTGTCATCGGCGCGCTGCGGAGCTACCTTTTCCGGATGGTCCACGTAGACCGCCGGACCCTGCTCAAGGCGGGGGCGACCGCGACCGCGGCCGGCGCACTGGGGATGACGACCACGGGTACGGCCTCGGCGGCCGTGCCGACGCCGACGATCCACCCGACGTCCGAGTGGGGCGCGCGGCCCGCCACCGGCCCGATCGTGGTGGAGAACCACAAGCCGACGTACATCGTCGTGCACCATGCCGTCGATCCGCCGATGAACAACGACTTCTCCCTGGCTCGCGCGTTCTACGTCGCGAGGTTCATCCAGGACCTGCACATGGACAAGAACGGCTGGATCGACAGCGGCCAGCAGTTCACGAACAGCCGCGGCGGGTACGTCACCGAAGGCAGGCACCGCAGCCTGGAAATCCTGCGCGGCGGCACCCAGCACGTCCAGGGCGCGAACGTCGGCAACCACAACAGCGAGGTCATCGGCATCGAGAACGAGGGCCTGTACAGCACGGTGGACGTGCCGCCGGCGCTGTGGAACTCGCTGGTGAACCTGGTCGCCTACATCGCGCACCAGTACGGCATCGCGCCCGAGTTCATCAAGGGCCACCGCGACTTCAACTCGACCGAGTGCCCGGGCCAGGTGCTGTACAACCGGCTGCCGGAGCTGCGGACGGCGGTGGGCCGCGTCCTCGGCGTCCCGGTGGCGCGCGCCGAGGCCGAGTGGCCGCTGCTCAAGCCGGGCGACACGGGCCGTCAGGTGCAGCAGGCCCAGCGGTTCCTGCGCGCGTCCGGGTACGACGTGCCGACCGACGGCGTGTTCGGTAAGTCCACAAAGGACGCCGTGGCCGCTTTGTCCGTTCAGGCCGGGCTGCCGCGCCACACGTGCACCGCGACGAAGGCGGCGGACGAGACCGGCTTCCTCGGCGCGGACGTCTGGCCGCTGATCGTCCCGTCCGACCGCTCCACGGCCGCCTGGCGAGCCGACCTGTCTCGCGCCTAGCGAGCCAGGACCTGGCTCAGGAAGGCTTCGACGGCACCCCGGTAGATCTCCGGGGCTTCGTCGTGCGGCAGGTGGGCCGATCCCGGGACCACCAGGTGCTTCGCCCCCGGGACCCGGGCCGCGACTTCGGCTTGCTGACCGGCGGGCATCGCCGTGTGCTCGCCCTCGACCAGCAGCAGCGGGCAGCGGATCGCGGCCACGACGTCCCAGTAGTCGCGGCGGCCCCATTCGGCGGCGATGACGTAGAGGTCTTCGAGGTCGGCGACGAGGTGGAAGCCGTCCTCGCGCTCCTCGACGCAGTCGGCGAAGTAGTCGCCCGCGGCGCCGAAGAACTCGCGGACGTGGTCGAGAGACTTGAACGGCACCGGCCAGCTCTCGAAGTACCCGCGCCACGTCTCGACGGTCCGGCCGCGCTGGTCCGGCGCGAAGTCCTCGGACACGACCGCGCGCACGAGCTCCGGGTACTTCGCGGCGGTCGTCCACGCGTGCAGGCCACCCATCGAGTGCCCGATGAGCACCGCCGGGCCGGCGTCGAGCGTCCGCAGCGCGTCGGCGACGTCGTCGGTGAACCGCTCGGTCGTCCAGGGCCCGACGCGCGGCGCGCTGCCGTGGCCGCGGGCGTCGAGGCCGTACACCGCGCCGTAGGGCCGGAGCCACTCCGCGACGCGCGACCAAGTCCGCGCGCGGCCCATCAGTCCGTGGAGCAGAACGATCGGCACGCCGGTGCCGCCGAAACAGAGCACGCGGTCACCTAACCACAAAACCGCAGGTGCGGAACGTGACCAAGTGATCGCAATCCATCACCTATGGTGGTGGGCATGCGCCGCCGACTCGCTGCCCTCGCCGTCTGCGCCGCGGTGATCGTCGCCGCGGCCTGCAGCGGTGACGCCGTCACGGCGCCGCCACCGCCTGCTCCCATACACCCGGTGGCGGGGGCGCCGGGCGCCGGTGATCCGTATTACCCGGACGACGGCAACGGCGGTTACGACGCACTGGACTACCACGTCGACGCGACCTACGACCCGCCGAGCGGCCACCTCGACGGAGACACGACGGTCACCGCGAAAGCCACCGAAGACCTCGGCCGGTTCGACCTCGACCTGCGCGGGCTCGACGTCCACAGCGTCGAGGTCGACGGGCAGCCGGCCCGCTTCACCCGCGAGAAGGCGTTCGAGCTGGTCATCACGCCGGCGGCGCCGATCCGCGCGGGGACGACGTTCCGCACGCGCGTCCGCTACGGCGGCGACCCGGCGAAGACCCCGCACGACGGCGGCAGCGAGAACGGCTGGCAGCACTCGGCCGACGGCGGCGCGTACATGGTCGGCGAGCCGCATTCGGCGGCGTTTTGGTACCCCGTGAACGAGACCCCGCGCGACAAGGCGACGTTCACACTCACCGCGCACGTCCCGGCCGGCTGGACGGTGCTTTCGAACGGCCGCGAGGGCCCGCCGGGGACGTGGACCGAGCCGAACCCGGTGGCGAGCTACCTGACGACGATCTCGATCGGCAAGTTCAGTGTCGACAGGTCGACATTGCCGGACGGGACCCCGGTCGTCACGGGGTACGCGCCCGGCACCGAGGACCGCCGCGCGATCGGCGACCGCCTCCCGGAGGTGCTCGGCTTCCTGAGCGGCAAGTTCGGGCCGTACCCGCAGTCGGCGGCCGGCGGGATCTTCCTGAACGAGGACGTCCATTTTTCCTTGGAGACGCAAACCCGCCCGACGTACGCGAAGTGGGCCGACCTGCCGACGCTGGTCCACGAGAACGCGCACGAGTGGTTCGGCGACTCGGTGTCGTTGAAGAGCTGGTCGGACATCTGCCTGAACGAGTGCTTCGCGTCGTACGCGCAGTGGCTGTGGGCCGAGCGCGAGGGCCAGAGCCTGGACGACCGCTACCGCGCGGCGATCGAGATCACCCGCGGCAGCACGGACTTCTGGGGCCAGAAGCTGGTCGGCATGGGCCAGGGCCACGAGTTCGAGGGCGTGTACAACAAGGGAATCCTGGCGCTGCACGCCCTGCGCCGCCAGATCGGCGACCCGGCGTTCGACCGCCTCCTGCACGAGTGGCCGTCCCGCTACCGCCACGGAAACGCGTCGTGGGCGGACTTCGAGAAGATGGCCACGCAGGTCAGCGGGCAGAACTTGAAGGCGTTCTTCGACGAGTGGTTCCGGGGGACGAAACTCCCCGCGGACGCGGACCTCTTCCCGGGGTCACTGCGCAGCTGAGCTGCCCAGCAACGACCGCGTCAAGGCGCTGTGCGCTTCCTGCATCTCCCGCAGCGCCGTCCCCAGCTCCTCGTCGCCCACGACGACGTCCTCCTCCGGGCGGGAAGCCAGTGCCAGCAGCGATGCCCGCCTCAGCAGCTCCTTCGCGAACGACGCCGTCACCCCCTCCGTCGCCGCCACGATCGGGGTCAGGTCCGCCGTCAGCTTCAACCCCCGTGCGTACAGCCGGAGCAGCGCCTCGCGACCGGCCGCGTCCGGCAATGGGATCTCCACCGCCAGATCCACCCGGCCCGGGCGGTCGGCCAGCGCCTTCTCCAGCTCGCCCGCCCGGTTGGTCGTCAACAGGAACGTCACGTCCGCGTCGCCGCCCACGCCGTCCATCGCGTCGAGCAACGTGAACAGCAGGGGCTGGACCATCGGTCCGTAACTGCGGTCCTGCGCGATCAGGTCGACGTCCTCCAGCACGACCACGCTCGGCTGCAGCCGGCGGGCCAGCTCCGCGGCCTTGCCCACGAACCGCATCGCCGTGCCGGTCAGGATGATCACCGTCGTGTCCGGCAGGCGGCCCATCAGGTAGCGGACCGTGTGCGTCTTGCCGGTTCCGGGCGGGCCGTGCAGCAGCAGGCCACGCTTGAGGTGCTGCCCCGCGGCCAGCAGCCGCTCGCCGTGTTCCGCGATGCCGACCGTGTGCCGCTCGATCGCGTCGAGCACGCCGTCCGGCAGCACGACCTCCTCGCCGGTCAACGCCGGCCGCGGGAGGAACGTCAGCAGCTCGTTCGCGCGGTGCTCACTGGTGCCGAAGGCCACCACCTGCCCCCGCAGGAGGTCGTGCTCGGCCATCAACCGCTCGACGCGGTCGCGCACTTCGGTGGCGATCGCGCGAGACGTCGCGAGGACCTCCAGCCGGCACTGCTCGAGCCCCCACTGCGGGGTCGCCCCGCGAATGGCGAGCAGCACCGGCTCACCGTCCGGCGCGCTCGTGCCGACCAGCCCCAGCTGAACGGCTTCGGTCGCGTCGTGCGGGCCGGTCGCCGTGGTGGTGTAGTCCACCGAGCCGAGGTCGTACATCCCCTTGCTGCGCGCGGTGGCGAGCATCCCGATCAGGTCCTCGTGCGTGCGCTGGCCGCCCGCGATGCCGAACCAGCCCACGGCCGTGCCGTGCTCGGCGAGGTAGGCGTCGACTCCCCGCTGGATGTTGGCGTGCTCCCACATCGGCCAGTTCCGGGTCACGACCACCACCTCCGGCAGCGGTGCCCCCAGGTGGCCGGTCACCCGCTCGGTCAGCTCGTTACCCTGGCCGTCCGCGACCTCGTCGGCGGTCGCGCGGATGATCCGGGCGAGGTCGGTCGCGAGGTCGCGCTCAGTACTCCCCATGCCCTCCACAGTGGCACGGGTCACAGTGCCAGGCCAACTACTCTGGGACCCATGAGTGTCGTGAAGATCAACGCGATCGAGGTCCCCGAAGGCGCCGGCGCCGAGCTGGAGAAGCGGTTCGCGGCGCGGATGCACTCCGTCGACCAGCAGCCGGGCTTCCTCGGGTTCGAGCTGCTGCGCCCGGTTTCCGGCGAGACGCGCTACTTCGTCTACACGAAGTGGGAGACCGAGGAGGCGTACCAGGCGTGGGCGAAGGGCGGCCCGGCCGCGGCGGCGCACTCGGGTGAGCGCGCCAAGCCCGTGTCCACCGGGGCGAACCTGCTCGAGTTCGAGGTCGTCCTCGGTTCGCAGCCGGGTGAGTGACGCTCTCGGGCGGGCCGCGGAGCTCCTGGACGGCGCCGGCGCGCTGCTGATCTGCGCCGGCGCCGGGATGGGCGTCGACTCCGGGCTGCCGGACTTCCGCGGCGGCGAGGGGTTCTGGCGCGCGTACCCGCCGTACGCCCGACTCGGCCTGCGGTTCGAGGAGCTGGCCGACCCGCGGCACTTCGCCGACGACCCCGAGCTGGCCTGGGGCTTCTACGGCCACCGGCTTTCGCTTTATCGCAAGACCGTGCCGCACGAGGGTTTCCGGCTGCTGCTCGGCTTCACCCCGTCCGTGCGCGTCTTCACGTCCAATGTGGACGGCCAGTTCCAGAAGGCGGGCTTCGAGCACGTCGCCGAGGCGCACGGCTCGATCCACCACCTGCAGTGCCTTTCCGGGTGCACGTCGGACATCTGGCCCGCCGACGTCGACGTCGTGCTGGACACCGAAACCCTGCGAGCCGTGCCGCCGTTGCCGTCGTGCCCGCGGTGCGGCGGGCTCGCGCGCCCCAACATCCTCATGTTCGGCGACTTCGACTGGGTCCCGGACCGCAGCCAGGCCCAGCTCGACGAGCTGACGGCGTGGCGCCGGACCGCGCGTGACCTCGTGGTGGTGGAGCTGGGCGCGGGCCAGGCGGTGCCGACGGTCCGCCGCTACGCCGAACTGGCGAGCGCGGCGAGCGGCGCGCTGATCCGCATCAACCCGCGGGAGCCGGAGATCCGCCACGGCCGCGGGGTGTCGATCGCGGCCGGGGCGCTGGAAACGCTCACCGCGCTGGCCGCAGCCACAGGTCGCGGTTCCCGGCGAGCATGACCCGGCCGTCGGCCAGTGTCGTGGCCACCCGCACCGGCCACTCCGCGCAGCCCAGCTCGCCGCGCTGCCAGCCCTGACCGTCGCGCGCCAGCACGGCCGAGCAGGAGCGCGGGCGCTGGTTGCCGCGGTTCGGTTCGAGGGTCCGGCCGGCCAGCACGAGGGTGCCGCGCCCGTCCAGCGTGCCCGCCACGATCCCGCCGGGCCCCGGAACGTCCACTGTGGACCATGAGCCCGGCTTCCCGGTGACCACGAAAGGCTTCTGCGTGTAGCCGTTCGTGGTCTCGCCGTAGAGCAGCCACTGCCCGGCGACCGGCAGGATCCCGTACACGAGTGTCTCGTCCGACGGCGTCGCGAGCTCCGACACCGTCCAGCTGCCGCCGCCGTCGTGCGAGGCCCAGAGCTGCAGCCGCGGGTTCGAATAACCGGCCGCGAGCAGCTCCGGCCCGGCGGCCGCCACCGACCACGGCCCGTTCGCCCCGGTCACCCCCTCGGCGAGCGGCATGACGACCGTGCGTTCCGTCTTACCTCCGTCGTCCGACACCCAGGCCACCGGCCGGGTCGTCTGCCCGTCCAGGAACGCCGTCCCGACCGCCACCAGGTTGCCGCCCGAACGCGCCAACCCCCGCACCTCCCGCCGGCCGCGCAGCTCACCGAGCTCGGTCACGGTGCCGCCGGCGTCCCGGTGCGAGAACTTCGCGCCGGCCCCGAGCACCGAGCCGTCCGGACCCGCCACCGCGGCCACCGCCGGCAGGCCGCCGCCGATCGGGCCGATCCGCAACGTCGTGCAGTCCGCGTCGCCGGTCCAGTTCGCGTTGAGCATGCGGTTGCCGGTCGCGTAGTCGCCGATGCCGAGCACACAGCTGTTCAGCGGGACCAGGGCGTTCAGCCCGCCGGTCGTGGGGATCCAGTCGGTGTCGGACGGGAACTCCACCGCTCCCGCGTGCGCCGCGAACCCGAGTGCGCTCTTCGGGCCGTCGTCCGCCGGGGCCGCGGTGGACTGCCCGCAGGCGGCGACCAGCAGGACGAGGGCGAGCACGAGTCTTCGCATACCGGTCACCCTGCCAGGAACGGCGTCACGGCAGGCGGACTTCGGCGAACACCGCCCGGTGGTCGCTGCCCGCGACGTCGAACACCCGGTAGTCCTGGACCGCGGCCCGGTTGTCGACCACCACGTGGTCGATCGTCACCACCGGCGACGACGACGGCCACGTCGGCGTCAACCCCGAGCCGTGCTCCTCCGCCGCGTCGTTGTAGCCGCGGGAGAGCACCGTGCGGAACGCCGCGTGGTCCAGCGTCGCGTTGAAGTCGCCCGCCAGGATGCGCAGGCCGTGCTCGCCGGCCGCGCGGGAGAGGTCCTTGATCTCCCGCTCCCACTGCGGGGTGTCGACGTCCGGGGAGATCGGGTGGACCGCGACGATCTCGGCCACCACGCCGTCGCCGAGGTCGGCCTGGGCGCCCGGCTGCTTGGCCGCCGAATCACCCGTCAGGTTGACCTCCTTCAGCGGGAAGCGCGACACGATCCCCGAGCCGAACGCGCCCGGCGCCGGGTGCAGCACCCGGTACGGGAGGGCCTGGAACAGCCCGGCCGCGGTCAGGCCGTCGACCGCGCGAGGCGTCAGCTCGACGAGGTTCAGCACGTCGATCCGCTGCTCGCGCACCAGGTCGACGACCGCCTTCGGGTCCGCCTGGCCGTAGAGCAGGTTCGACGCGAGCACGCGCAGTGTCTTTCCGTGCACCTCACGCTGGTCGCTCGCCGCCAGCCGCGGCAGCACGAGGACGGCCAGCGCGATGGCCAGCACCAGCGCGGTCCCGCCGACCCACCAGCGCCGCAGCGCCAGCGCGAGCCCGCCGAGCAGCGCACCCGCGGCCGCCACGTACGGCGTCAGCGCCAACGCGACAAGCGTGTACCAGTCGCCGTCGTAGCCGATCAGGCGCAGCGCGACCAAGGCCGCCAGCAGTACCAGCGGCACCACCAACAGGGCCGTGACCAGCGGGTTCTTCCGCCGGACCCGCGTCTCTTCCGCAACGGTCATGTGCCGAGTATGCCGACGTGCCCGCCACCCGGCCCGGGCGCCGACAACTCCTCCACAAGATCTCCACCAGCGCCTGCCAGCCGCTGCCAGCGCGCTGTGCGTGCGCTGCCAGCGGCCCCGGCCACAGTGAAGCTCACCAGCGACAGCGAAGGAGGAACGCCCATGTCGCACGCGATCCAGGCCGAGGGCCTGGTCAAACACTTCGGGGACACCAAGGCGCTCGACGGGGTGGACCTCGAGGTTCCCTACGGCCAGGTGGTCGGGGTGCTCGGGCCCAACGGCGCGGGCAAGACGACCGCGATCCGCATCCTGGCGACGTTGATGAAACCCGACTCCGGCAGAGCCACCGTCGGGGGCTTCGACGTCGTCACCGACCCGGTGCGGGTCCGCAGCCTGATCGGGCTGACCGGGCAGTACGCCTCGGTCGACGAGGACCTCAACGGCATCGAGAACCTGATGCTCATCGGCCGGCTCTACGGCCTGTCCCGGGCCCACGCCAAGACGCGGGCCACCGAGCTGATCGAGCGGTTCGAGCTGACGCCCGCGGCCAAGCGGCCGATCCGGACGTACTCGGGCGGCATGCGGCGGCGGATCGACCTGGCCGCCAGCCTCGTCGGCCGGCCCGAGGTGCTCTACCTCGACGAGCCCACCACCGGGCTCGACCCGCACGCCCGCAACGAGGTCTGGGACGTCGTCCGCAACCTCGTCGCCGAGGGCGCGACGGTGCTGCTGACCACGCAGTACCTCGAAGAGGCCGACCAGCTGGCCGACAAGATCACCGTGTTCGACCACGGCCGCGTCGTGGCCGACGGCCGCGCCGACGAGCTCAAGCGCCGCGTCGGCGGGCAGACGCTGCAGGTCCGGCCGACCCAGCTGTCCGACATGGACGCCGTCCACCGGATCCTCGGCGACCTGTCCGGCGTCAAGCCGACCCGGGACGACGCCAGCGGGCTGCTGACCGCGCCGGTCAACGACCCGGTGCTGCTGTCCACCCTGGTCCGCAAGCTGGACGAAGCCGGGATCACCGCGGACGAGCTGGCGCTGCGGCTGCCCAGCCTCGACGAGGTGTTCCTCGCCCTGACCGGGCACACCGCCGACGAACCGACCGAAGACACCACCCGCGACCTCGAAGGGAGCCTGGCATGACGACGCTGGCGCTCGACCGCCCGGCCCCGCCGCGGCACATCAGCCCCGCCAAGGGTTTCCAGCACGCGCTTTCGCTGGCCTGGCGCGGTGTCCTGAAGATCCGCAAGAACCCGGAACAGCTGGCCGACGTCACGCTGATGCCGATCATCTTCCTGGTCATGTTCGTCTACCTGTTCGGTGGCGCGCTGTCCGGGTCGACCGACGCGTACCTGCAGATGGTCGTGCCGGGCATCATGGTGATGAACATCCTGCAGGCCTGCCTCACGGTCGGCACGAACCTCAACACCGACATCACCAAGGGCGTCTTCGACCGGTTCCGCAGCATGCCGATCGCCCGGTCGGCACCGCTGATCGGCGCGGTGCTGGCCGACATCGTCCGCTACGTGGTCTGCCTGACCGTGCTGATGGTCGTGGCGACGATCATGGGCTACCGGATCGCCACCAGCCCCGGCGAGTTCGCCGTGGCGATCCTGCTCGCGCTGGCGTTCGGGCTGTGCTTCTGCTGGGGCTCGGTGTTCGTCGGCATGGTGATGAAGTCACCGGGCGCGGCGACGGCGCTGATGTTCGTCTTCATCATGCCGCTGACGTTCGGCAGCAACGTGTTCGTCAGCACCAGCACCATGCCGGGCTGGTTGAAGGCGTGGGCGGACATCAGCCCGGTGAGCCTGATGGCGAACGCGCTGCGCGGCCTGATGAACGGCGGCGCCGTCGCCGGTCCGCTGGCCGGAGCGCTCGCCTGGATGGCCGGTGCCGTGATCGTGTTCTTCCCGCTGGCCACCTGGGCCTACCGCCGGCGGGTCTGAGGCGCGGTGGCAGCGCCGTGCGCGACGACGCCGAGGAGCTCGGCCGTGTCCAGCGCGTCCCGCAGGTGGCCGGCGAAGTCC
>NZ_JBEXVF010000069.1:0-49877 GCF_040629235.1 Amycolatopsis sp. NPDC005961
GTACCCCGGTGGGTTCGCGTACCCGCCCGCGCCCTACCCCGGCTACGGGATGCAGCCGCCGAAGCCGAACGGGGCCACCGCCATCATCGCCGGGGGCCCGCAGCCCGTCGCGTCGGCGGCGTCGACGAACCCGCTGCTGACCAAGCTGGTCGCGGCCGTGAAGGCGACCAACCTGGTCGACACGCTCAACAGTGCGCCGGCGATCACGGTGTTCGCGCCGGCCGACCCGGCGTTCGCGGCGCTGGGTGACGCGAAGTTCGCCGAGCTGGCGGGCAAGCCGGCGGAGCTGTCGCCGATCCTGCAGTACCACGTGGTCGGCAAGCGTTACGACGCCAAGGGTCTCGAGTCGGCCGGCACGCTGGACTCGCTCAACGCCGCGGGTGGGCCGCTGAAGATCGAGGGCTCGGGCGAGAACATGACCGTCAACGGCGCGAAGATCCTGTGCGGCAACATCCCGACGAAGAACGCCACGGTCTTCGTGATCGACAAGGTGCTGACCCCGGGCACCAACAAGTAACACCGGCTTGGCCGCCGACGGGCGGCCGGCACCGGACGGCTGCCCCGGCTCCGCGACCTCCTGGAGCCCGGGGCAGCCGTCCTTCGCTGTCCGCGCCGAACCCGGTCTCGGACAGCGACCCTGGTCCGGCGGCGGAGCGCACGAAATCCGCCGCCGGGGACGCCGAAGCGGCGGCGTCCCGCCGGCCGTCGCCAGTGCCGGATCACTCCAGGGCCGTGGCGGCGGCCGGCCCTTCGCGACGAAAGTGGCCGCGCTCAAGGACCGGCGGGGAACTCCCGGATCGGCACGAGCGCCCAGACCACTTTCCCGTCGCGGTCGGCGCGTACGCCCCACTCGAGGGACAGCTGGCCGACCAGCCGGAGCCCGAACCGGCCGGATCCCGCGCGGCAGGCTCGCACGGCCGTGACGTCCCGATCCCCGTCCCCGACTTCGACCAGCAGGTTCTCGGCGGTACGGGCGACGTGCAGGTCGCGCACCGCGGACGCGTGCCGGTAGGCGTTGCCGACCAGTTCGTCGATCACGAGCAGGACTCCGCCGAACCGGTCATCGGAGGAGGCGCCGAAGGTCAGCGACTCGGCGACGAGGGAGCGGACCACCCGCAGGTCCGGACGATCGCGCAGGCCGACCACGGCTTCGGCCGCCCCGGCGACCCGGCGGGTCAACCGGGCCAGCTCCTCGTCCGAGTCCATCGCCGGCCCCGTCCTTCCCTCGACACCCGTCCAGTTCGTGGTTCGGGTCAGCTCCGCGACCGGATTGGTGCCATTTCGCGGCGGAGCGGCGACCCGGCGGCGACGAATCCACAGTGGACTGAACGCGGGCCGGTCACCGCGTGACGCGCTCGCGGAGCCCGGCCGCGAGACCGGCCACGGTCAGCAGGTCGACGAGCCCGCCGCCGTATTCGACGAGACGGGGGTGGCGGGCGCCGCTCAGGCGGAACCGGAGGTGGACCCGGGTGCCGCCGTCCGCGGCGACGAGGTGGATGGCCCAGCTGATCTCGAGCCGGCCGCGGGTGGAGCGGTGCACGAGGGTGTGCGGCGGGTCGTGGGTGACGATCTCGAAGGTCGCGTCGCGGCCGCCCCAGTCGTCGATGACGTCACCGGGGCGGAGCCGCTGCAGCGCCGGGTCGAGCCGGCGCAACGCCCGGCGGCGCCGGGGCAGGACCGCTTCGATCCAGGCGGGCAGGTACCACCCGGCGCGGTTCTTGCCGAGCTGGGCGAACCACGGCCAGACCCGCTCGGGCGGCGCGGGCAGCGTGAAGCCGCGGTCCATGACGACGTCGGGGCGGGGCACGAGGTCGTCACCCGCCGCGGCGCCGGTGCGCTCCGCCGGCAAAGGCGCGACTCCGAAACCGAACATCACCGACCTCCACCACATTCGTAGCACGGCCGGGTGCCGGACCGCCCCGACAGCGGTCCGGCACCCGCGCCGGGTCAGTTGGCGGCGCTGGTGTTCACCTCGCCGTTGACGCCCTTGGGGAAGAACCCGCCGGACTTGGCCGCCTTGTTCGTCAGGTACACGATGTTGAGGACCTGGCCGGGGGAGCGGCTGTAGGCGATGCCGTTGGCGTCGGTCGGCACGATGTTGGCCTGGCCGTGGCCGTCGACGACGCCCTGGTCGTCGTCGGCCGGTCCGTCGAGGCTGTCGCGCGCGTTGGACAGCTTGATCGTCGCCGCGGCCTGGCCGCGCTGGTAGAGCGCGCTGCGGATGTTGGCCGCGTGGTAGGCCTCGACCGCGAGGATGCCCGCCGCCGCCTCCAGGTAGGTCTTGTTGCTGATCAGCGGCGCCGCGCCCTTGTAGGCGGTGACGCCGACGTCCTCGAACAGGAACGCGGCCAGCAGGAAGTTCTCCTCGCAGGAGAAGGCGTCGAAGCTGCGACCCGGCTTCACGAGCCCGGCCGCCTGGGCGGCGGCGGTGAAGCTGGCCTGCAGGTCGATCGCGGGCCGGCTGACCGCGGCCGAGCCGAGGGCCGTACGCAGGAACTGGACGTGGGCCTTCTCGTCCGAGGCGATTTCCTGCGCGTACTGGCGCGCCGCCTTGGTCTGGAACCGGACGGCGCGGCCGCCGGTGACCCCGCCGCGGGTGCCGGTGCCGGTGGTCATGGCGTCGGCGAGACCCCGGCCGGTGACGGCGTGCAGGTAGAACTCGGCTTCGAGGTATTCGAGGTTGAGGGCGAAGTTGAGGACGGCGCCGTCGCTGACCCCGCCGGCCGCGGCTTCGGCGGCGGCCGGCCGGGCCGTCGCGGCGGCCGCGGGGCCGGCGGCGAGCCCGCCGAGGGCGCCCGCTCCGACGACCCCGAGGCCGGTCATCCCGGCCGCCTTGAGGAAGCGGCGGCGGTCCTGGTCGTTCTCGGCACTGCGGTTGATCATCGACGCGGCATAGCGCTTGCCAAACACGGGTGATCTCCTAACCCGCCCGCACGGACGGCGGGCGTTGCCCACCGCCGGTTCGCGGCGGCGGGACGGATCCTTCGTGGACAGTGCGCGTTCGGGGCTGTGCGCCCCGCGGATGGGTTGATCCCCCGAGCGGATTTTCCCGTACCACCCCGGAATGGGCCACGGAGAGTGTTCAGCCTGGGCGTTTCGTGCCTTTCGTGGCACGAAAACCCCGAAATTTACCCGCTACCCAGCGGTAGCAAACCTTATTTGAGTGAAAGAAAAAACTTCGATTTACACCCAATCCGGTGATGGCAATCGCGCCGAAACACGACCGACGGTGAAGTCCACACTCGAAGGGGGGTGAGATGGATGGATACTTCCCTGACGAATGACACGTCGGCCGGGCACTCGCTCTTGCTGCGGGTGCTCGTCGTGGCCGGCGCGTTGTTCGGGTTCACCCTGCTGGCCTTGGCTGTGTCGGGTGCCGCGGACGCGTCGGAAGGCGCGCCACCGGACCGGCCCGGCCTGCTCGGCCGAGCCGGCCAGGCGGCCCACCACGTGCTCGAGCCCGCCGGCCCGGCGCTCACGCCGGTCACGGGCCCGGTGCACGCGGTGACGTCGCGGGTGGCTCCGGTGGTGACGCCGGTGACGCGCGTGCTCGAGCCGGTGATCGCACCGGTCACCCGGCCGGTGCTGCGGTCCGCGGAGCCGGTGCTGTCGGCTCTGCGGCCGGTCACCGAGCCGGTTCTGCGCGCGGTGTCCCCGGTGACCTCGCCGGTCCTGCACGCCACGGCCCCGGTGCTCGCACCGGTGGTCCGGGCGATCGGGGCCGATCACGGGGTCACGCCGGTGACCGGGCACCCCGCCCGGCCCACGCCGCGCGGGGACTCCGGCCCGTCGCCGGCGGTGGCCGGTCCGAGTGTTCCGGCCGTGCCGGCGCAAGGCCGGGTACAGCCTCGTCACGACCACCAGGTCGATTCCCGGCCCGACGCCGGAAAATCGGCTTCGGACGCGACGAGCGCCGATTCGATGTCCGGATCCGGCGGGGGCGGTGTGCCGGAAGGTCCGACCGGCTTGAGTGGTTCGATGTCGGCGGGCCCGGGCGGTCAGCACGGTGGCGAGTTCGCCGTGCCGGCCTCGGGGACCCGCGAAATCGGCACCGGCCGCTCCTGGCGTGCCCCACCCGGCGGTCCGCCGTCGCTGTACTGGCTGGTCTGCTTCGGAAACGACCACCCGAGCTGACGCACCCTTTCCACCCTCAAAATCCACAATGGACAGAGAGCAGGAAAGGGAAGTCATGCACAAGTACGTGCGACGCGGCCTGACCGCCGCGTTCATCTCCGGCGGGTTCGTCCTGCTGGGATCAGCGGTGGCCAGTGCGGACACCGGGAACTCGGGCCCGCTGGGCGGGCTCGGCGGCACGCTGCACTCCGTCGTCTCCGGCACCGCTTCCGGCGGTAACGGTGGCGACTCGGGTACCGGCGGGAACGCGAGCAGCAGCAACAACGCGGTCAGCGGGAACTCCGGCAACTCGGGCAACTCCGGCTCGACCGGCGGCAACAGCGCCTACGGCGTCTGCGTGCTGGCCAAGTGCAGCACCTCGGTGTCCTCGGGCAATTCCGGGAACACGGGGGCGACCGGCTCGACCGGGAACGCCTCGAACACCAGCACCACCACCGGTGGCCACTCCGGGAACGTCGGCAACGGCGGCTCCGGGGCGTCGGTGGCGTCGGGCAAGAACACCGCGGACTCGCGGGGCGCCCGCGGCGTGAGCGGGGTGCTCGGCTCGGTGACCGGCACCGCCAAGGGCGGCAACGGTGGCGATTCCGGCGATGCCGGGAACGCCACCAGCGGCAACTCGGCGGTGTCGGGGAACTCGGGCAACTCCGGGAATTCCGGCTCGACCGGCGGCAACAGCGCCTACGGCCTCTGCCTGCTGGCGCAGTGCTCCACCACGGTGTCCTCGGGCCACTCCGGGAACACCGGCGCCACCGGTTCGACCGGTGACGCGGGCAACTGGAGCACCACCACCGGCGGGAACTCGGGCTGGGCGGGCAACGGTGGCGACGCCGCTGTCGTCAGCACCGGTCAGAACTCCGCGTCGAACAACGGTGGGCATGGCTGGAAGCGGCACGAGCAGGGTGTTCTGGGTGTCGTGACCGGCACCGCGAAGGGCGGCAACGGTGGCGATTCCGGCGATGCCGGGAACGCGACCAGCCACAACAACGCGGTGACCGGGAACTCCGGCAACTCGGGCGACTCCGGTTCCACCGGCGGCAACAGCGCCGTCGTGTGGACCCTGGGTGGCCAGGGCAACCGCTGGAACCACCAGAACGGTTCGAAGTCGGCCACCACGGTGACGTCGGGCAACTCGGGTGACACGGGCGCCACCGGTTCGACCGGTGACGCGAGCAACTGGAGCACCGCCACCGGCGGGAATTCGGGCTGGGCGGGCAACGGTGGCGACGCCGCTGTCGTCAGCACCGGTCAGAACACCGCGTCGAACAACGGTGGGCACGGCTGGAAGCGGCACGAGCAGGGCGGCCGTACCGGCGTCCTGGGTGTCGTGACCGGCACCGCGAAGGGCGGCAACGGTGGCGATTCCGGCGATGCCGGGAACGCCACCAGCCACAACAACGCGGTGAGCGGCACGTCCGGCAACTCGGGCGACTCGGGCTCGACCGGCGGCAACACCGCCGTCACGTCGACCCGCGGGCACGAGCAGCAGGGCCGCCACTCCGGCCCGTGCCACCACGGTGGCTGGAAGCACGAGAACGGCACGAAGTCGGCCACCACGGTGACCTCGGGCCACTCGGGTGACACCGGCGCCACCGGCACGACTGGTGACGCCTGGAACACCAGCAGCACCACCGGCGGGAACTCGGGCTGGGCGGGCAACGGCGGCGACGCCGGGGTCCACGCCTCGGGCTGGAACACCGTCGCGCACACCCCGCACACCGTCTGACGGTTCACGGGAGAACGAGGAGCGGGGCACCGGATTCCGGTGCCCCGCTCCGTTTCGCGGTGGCGATCCGGCCGCCCGGGCCACTTCCCGAAGAAGAAGCCGAGAGACCCCACGCCGTACCGACCGGATGGTATGTTGACCCGGTGATCGAAGCGGCGCGGCTGACCTGGCGATTCCTCGAGCCCTACCACGGAATGATCTACTTCGCCCCGGAAGCCGCCGCGGCGTACGGGGAGCTGGGGCTCACCGGCCGCGCCGGTTACTTCGCGTCGCGGTCGGCGGCGCTCGGCGCGGTCCCGGCGCCGGTCGTGGTCGCGACCTTCTACAACTTCAACCCGGCCCTCGTCCGGGAGTCGATCACCGCCGCCTGGTCCGCCACCGACCCGGCCGCCGTCCTCGCCGCGCGCTACGCCGGCGCCGACCGGGCGCTGCGCGGCATCCTGGGCGACGCCGTCACCTCGCCCGAAATGCGCCGAGCCGCCGCTCTCCTGCGGGAAGCCGCCGAGACGGTCGCCGGCGACGTCACCGGCCGCCCGCTCTTCGCCGCCCACGCGGCGCTGCCGTGGCCCACCGAGCCCCACCTGGTCCTGTGGCACGCCCAGACCCTGCTGCGGGAGTACCGCGGCGACGCCCACGTGGCCGCCCTTCTGACGGCCGGCCTGAGCGGCATCGAAGCCCTCGTCACCCACGCCGCTTCCGGTGCCGTCCCCGCCGAGACCCTGCGCACCTCCCGGGCCTGGTCCGAGGACGACTGGACCCGGGCCGTCGCGGGCCTGCGCGAGCGAGACTGGCTCACCGACGACGCCGACCCGACCTTCACGCCCGCCGGCGCGGCCCGTCGAGCGGACCTCGAGCGGGCGACCGACGAGAACAGCGTGCGGCCGTACGCCCACGTCGGCGAGGCCGCCTGCGCGGAGCTGCAGACGCTGGTCCGCCCGTTCAGCCGGGCGCTGGCCAAGGAACTCATGCCCTGGGCGCTCGCGCGGCAATAGCGGGACGACGGCACCGGCTCCGTACTGTCCACAAAGGACGGTGTTGCCTCAGTTGTCCAAGCCGGACCTCGACGCCGACTTCGCACGCTAATCGGCCGCCGGTGTCCCGCGGAGGCGTTGGCGGACCTCGACGGCTTCCGGCATGCGCAGGTCGTCGTAGATCCGGAGCGCCGCCGACCACAGCCGGTGCGCCTCGGGCCCCGCGCCGGCCCGAGCGTGGGCCGTGGCCATCCCGTCCAGCGATCGGGCTTCCTGCTCGCGGTCTTCGATCGCCCGCGCGTGCTTCAGGGCCTGGTCGTGGTACCCGAGGGCCTCGGTGCTCCGGCCGGTCGCGGAGGCCACCCGGCCCTGCCCGTCGAGCGCGGTGCATTCGAGCCGGCGGTCGCCGAGCTTCGCGGCCAGGGCCTGGGCCTGCTGGTGCGCGTCGCCCGCTTCGGCGTACCGGCCCATGCGCTCGTAGGCGCTGCCGAGGTTGACCAGCACCTCCGTTTCGCCGACCGGGTCGCCGATCTCCCGGAACACCGCGAGCGCCCGGTGGTGGTGTTCGAGAGCTTCGGTGTGCCGGTCCCACCGGGAGAGGATCCGGCCGAGGTCGGTGTGCGCGACCGACTCGGCCGCGCGGTCGCCGATGTCGTGCAGGATCAGCAGGGCGCGCCGGTGGTGGTCGTAGGCTTCCGGCAGCCGCCCGTGGCTCTGCAGGACGTTGCCGAGGTCGTTGAGGATCCGGCCCTGACCGACGCGCTGGCCGGTCTCCTCGTAGATCACGGCGGCCTGCCGGAAGCACGACACGGCTTCCTCGTGCCGGCCCAGGCTGTGCTGCACCTGGCCGATGCTGGCCAGCGCCACGGCTTCCTGCCCGCGGTCGCCGATCTCCCGGCTGAGGGTGAGCGCCCGGCCGTAGCCGGCCAGCGCCTCCTGGTGGCGGCGGGCCCGGCCTTCGTTGTGGCCCAGCGCGATCAGGGTCCGCGCCTCCCCGGCGCGGTCGCCGAGCCGGCGGAACACCGCCAGCGCGCGCCGGTAGTGGTCGTCGGCCTCCCCGTAGGCACCCGAGCGGGCGTGCGAGCGCCCGAGCTCCAGCAGCCCGCGCGCCTGCCCGGCCGGATCACCGAGCCGCTCGGCCGCCGAGAGGGCCCGCCGGTGGACGGAAAACGCGTCCGCGTTGTGGTAGCCGACGCTCAGGTACTGGTCGATCGCCCGCGCCAGCTTGACGGCGTAGCCGGCGAGTTCGCCGTCCGCGGTGCGCGTGATCGCGACGAGGGTCAGGCGTTCGGTGTCCAGCCACGCCTTCGCGGCGGCGGCCGACGTGGGCGATGGCCGGGCCGGCCCGGTGTCGTCGCCGCGCCACCGCACCGTTTCCGGGAACACGGCGTCCATCGCGGTCAGCGCGTGCGAAAGGTAGAACTCGTAGAGGTTCCCCAGCGCGCTCTGCCGCTCGGGTCCGGCGAGCCGTTCGTGCGCGCGTTCCCGGGCGAAGGCCCGCAGCAGGTCGTGCATCTTCCAGCGGTCCGGGCCGGAAGCCCCGACGAGGTGGGCGCTTTCCAGCACGCCGAGCAGTTCCCGGCCGCCTTCGGCGTCGACACCCGCGAGCGCGGCGACCGCGTCGCCGTCGGTGTCCTGGCCGGGATGCAGGCCCAGCAGCCAGAACAGGCGGTTCGCCGCGGGCGGCAGGTGCCGTTCCGACCAGGAGAACACGGCTCGCACGGCGGTCGCGGCGTCGGCCCCGGCCTCCAGCAGGTCCAGGCGGCGCCGCTCGTCGGCGAGGTCCTCGAGACCCACCCGGCCGCGCCGGACGACGAGCTCGGCCGCGACCCGCAGCGCGAGGGGGAGGCGGGCGCAGTGCGCGGCCAGGTCCTCGAGCTCCGCCGGCCCGGCGATCCGGTCGCCGATGAGCTGCCGGAGCAGCTCGACCGCCTCGTCGCGGTCCAGCACGTCCAGCCCGATCCGGCGGGCACCGTCGCGGGCCACCAGGCCGGCCAGGTCGTCGCGGCTGGTGACGACCACCGCGCTGCCCGCGCCGGCCGGCAGCAGCGGACGGACGTGCGCGGCGTCGCGAGCGTTGTCGAGCACCACCAGCACGCGCTTCCCGGCGGTCAGGCTGCGGTACAGCGCGACCTGGCCCGCGAGCGTGCCCGGCCGGCGGTCGGTGACGCCGAACGCGGTCAGGAACCCGCGCAGGACCTCCTCGGCCGCCAGCACGCCGCCGGGGTCGAAGCCCTGCAGGTCGACGTAGAGCTGCCCGTCCGGGAACCGGGTGGCGACGCGGTGCGCCCAGCGGACCGCCAGCGCCGTCTTGCCCACGCCCGCCGTGCCGCAGACCGCGAGGACGGCGACCGTGTCCGGATCCGCCGTGGCGGTGTCGAGCGCGGCGAGCTCGCCCTGGCGGCCGGTGAACCCCGGCACCGCGGGCGGGAGCTGAGCCGGGCGTGCCGGCGCCGGCGCCGGCCGGGGTACGGCCAGCAGCCGGGGGTCGTGGGCGAGGACGCGGCGCTGGATGCCGGTCAGCTCGGGGGAGGGGTCCACCCCGGCGTGCTCGGCCAGCTCGTGCCGCGCCCGCCGGAAGGCGTCCAGCGCGTCCGCCTGCCGGCCCGCGCGGTACAGGGCCGTCATCAGCTGCCCCCACAGCCGCTCGTGCCCGGAGTGCGCCGCGGTCAGGTCGGTCAGCTCGGCGATGAGCTCCCCGCCGAGCCCGGCAGCCAGGTCGGCGTCGATCCGGTCCTGCACGGCGTCGAGGCGTTCCCGCGTCAGCCGGGTCCGCTCCATCGCCAGGGCGGCGACCCCGTCGAACTCGGCGTAGGGCGTCCCGCGCCACAGCCCCAGCGCCGCTGCCAGCCGTTCGCGGGCGACCTCGGCCGCGCCGTCCGCCAGCGCCGCGTGCCCTTCGCGGGCCAGCCGCCGGAACCGCACCGCGTCCACGGTTTCCGGTTCGAGCAGGACGTACCCCGGCGTGCGGGTGCTGATCAGCCCGGCCAGCGGCGGCAGCGCCCGGCGCAGCCGGGAGACGTAGGTGCGGACCGTCCGCCCGGCGTCCGGCGGCGGCTCGGGCCCCCAGAGCTGGGACACGAACATCGGCACGCTCACCGGCCGGCCGGCGTGGGCTGCGAGCAGCGCCAGCATCGCCCGCAGCCGCGGCCCGCCGGGGTCGAGCGGGGTGCCCCCGCCCTCGACTTCGAACGGTCCCAGCACCCGGACCTCGATCCCCGGCGCCCGCCGATCCGCCATCCGGCCCTCCGCGCAGCCACGTTCCGCCGTGATGAGGAAGCACCGGCCCGGTCCGGGGATACGTCGCTGGTCCGAACGGAGCAAGCCGGCCACGTGAACCCGCGCCGGGCGGCGTCCGGCGGCCCGGTGATCGTAGCGGCAAGCCCGGATCGCGTTGGAGCGCATCGCAAACCGGGCCGGGGTTCGTCAGTCCACAATGGACTCGATGGTGGGTCCGGCTTCCGCGACGCTGTCGCGAAGTCGTGCGGAACCGGTGCGCCACGGTCGCGGCGGGCGCATGATCCGTTCCTAGCTTGGCGCCATGACCACCTTGCTCGACCGCGGCCCCGCCCCGGTCACCGTCCCGGCGAAGTCCCCGCGGCGGCGCGTCACGGCGCTGTTCGCGCTCGCCGCCGGCGTCGCCGCGTACACCGGGTTCCGGCTCCCGGGGGAGTGGGCGGCGACGCTGCAGTCGGTCTCCCTGACCGGCGGGTTCCACCGGCGCTTCCTCGTCGGCACGCTGCTGTCCCCGTTCGGGCCCGGCTACCGGGTCCGCGCGGTCGCGAGCTTCCTCGTCCTCGCCGCGTTCCTGACGGCCGTCGCCATCGCGTTCTTCCGCGGCCGCACCGAAAGCCGGCGGCTGGTGGTCGTCGCCTGGCTGCTGCTGCCGACCGGCGGCTACCTGTTCCACGAGGTCGGCTACTTCGACCAGGTGCTGTACGTGCTGCTGTTCGCGGCGTTGTGGGCGTCGCACCGGAACCGGCCGGTGGTCGCGAGCGCGCTCATGACGCTTTCGGTGGCGGTGCACGAAATCGCGCTGCTCACCGTGCTGCCGGTGTTCGGGTTCGCCTTGCTGCGCATGGTCCCGTTCCGGCGCGCTTGCGTGCTGCTGGCGCCCTCCGCGGTGGCCGGCCTGGTGCTCCTCGCGCTGCCGCCGGCCGCCCCCGGCGCCGTCGACCAGCTCCGGAAGACCTTGTCCACCGCCGATTTCCCCTACCGCGCCGACGCGCTGAGCCTGTTCGACCGCACCCAGGCCCAGAGCTGGCAGCTGTACTCCGTCACGAACGTGCTGCTCTACCTGGTCCCGATCGCGATCCTGCTGGTCGGCGGCTTCCTGGTCCTGCACCGGCCGACGCTCGCGGCCGCGCTGCCCGCCGCCGCGATCGCCGCGCCGGTGCTGCTCGCGTTCGCCGGCTGGGACGACGCCCGCTGGGGTTTCCTGCTGGTGACCAACTTCGCGCTCGTGCTGTGGCTCTGCCTGGGCGGCCGCGAACTGAGCCTGTCCCGGGTGGGCGTGCTGTCCGCGCTCCTGCTGGTCCTCACGCACGTGCCGATGCCGTACTTCGACGGCTGCGCGCCGCGCGGGCTCACGCTGGTGACTCCCGTGGAAGACGCACGGTGAAGACCGCGCCGTGGTCGTTGTGCACGGTGATCTCCCCGCCGTTGATCAGCGTGTTCTCCCGCGCGATCGACAGTCCCAGCCCGCTGCCTTCCGTCGCCCGCCGCGCCTGGTCGCCCCGGACGAACCGGTCGAACAGGATCGGCAGCAGCTCATCGGGGATTCCCGGGCCGGAGTCGGCCACCCGGATCGTCACGGCGTCGGCGGTTCCCGTCAGCGACACGGTGATCGGGGTCCGGCCGTGCCGGGCGGCGTTGACCAGCAGGTTGCCGACGACGGTGTGGACGCGGCGCGGATCGGCGAAGACGGTTGTGTCCCCGGCGCTCGTGACCTCGACGGCGGCGTCCGGCACGCTCACCTCGATCGCGTCCTCGACCAGGGCGGACAGGTCGACGAGCTCGGGGCGGAAGTCCGCCGAGCCCGCGTCGAAGCGGGAGATCTCCAGCAGGTCCTCGACCAGCCGCGCCAGCCGCCGGGCCTGCGTGCCGAGCAGTTCGGCCGCGCGGGTACGGGTCTCGGGGACGGCGCTGTCGAGCGTGTCGACGGTGGCGACCATCGAAGCGAGCGGGGTGCGCAGGTCGTGGGCGACGTCGGCGACGAAGCGCCGCTGCTGCCGGTCCTTGGTGCGCAGGTCTTCGATCGACTCGCTGACCCGCCGGGCCATGACGTTGAACGACGCCGCGAGGTCGGCGAGCTCGTCCCGGCCCTTCACCGGGACCCGCACGTCGAAGGCGCCGTCCCCCAGCTCGCGGGCGGCGGACGCGACGCGGCGCACCGGCCGCTGGATGTTCCAGGCGGCGAACACCGCGGCAGCGATCCCCAGCACCGTCACCCCGAGCGCGATGTACACCAGCTTCGTCCGCTGCGCGGCCAGGTCGAGGTCGAGCGGGGTGAGGTCGAAGAACTGGACGAGCCAGTAGTCCGCGAAGTTCCCGCTGACCACCAGCAGCCGCCTGCCCGTCGCCGGGTCCTCGGTGATCGCCGTGAGCAGGTCCATCGTCTTGTCCGTGCGGACCAGGACCCGGTCGGCGACCGGGGCCACGATCCGTTCCCGGTCGCCGACGCGGACCGGCACGGGATGCGGCCGGTACCAAAGATCGGTCGAGGCGTACTCCGTCAGGTCGGCCGAGCCGTCGGGGCGCTTCGTGAACAGCGCCCACTCCGCGGTCCGGCCGCTCATCTCCCGGCTGAAGCCGGTCAAGGTGGTCCGCCCCGCCAGCATCGCTTCGAGCCCTCGCCACGACTGCTCGAACAGGGCACCGAACGACGTCTTCGCGGTGTAGGCGAAGCTGTCGACGGCGTCGTCTTCCTGGACCTTCGACGCCGTGAAGGCCATCACCGCGGTCGCCGTCACCGTGATCAGCACGACCGCCGCCGTCACCTTCGTCCGCAGCCCGAACGACGGCCGCCTCACGGGCCCACCAGCCGGTAGCCGAGCCCGCGCACCGTCTTCAGCACGACGGGATTCGCCGCGTCGTCCTCGATCTTGGCCCGCAGCCGCGCGACCGCCGCGTCCACGATCCGCGAGTCGCCGACGTAGCCGTAGTCCCAGACGCGTTTCAGGAGCGTCTGCCTGCTCAGCACCTGGTTGGGGTGGTCGGCGAACTCGACGAGGAGCCGGATTTCGGTCGCGGTGAGCGCCAGCTCGACGCCGTCGCGGGTCACGCTCATCGCGCCCGCGTCGATCTCCAGCCGTCCGACGCGCAGCAGGCCGGTCGACGGTCCGTGCGCGGTGACCGCCCGCCGTCCGATGGCCTTGATCCGCGCGTCGAGCACCCGCGGTTCGGCCGGTTTCACCACGTAGTCGTCGGCGCCGCATTCCAGCCCGGCGACGATGTCGATCGGATCGCCGCGCGCGGTCAGCAGCACCAGCGGCAGGCGGCTGCGGGCGCGGATCCGGCGGCAGACCTCGAAGCCGTCCATGCCGGGAAGCATCACGTCGAGCAGCACGACCTCGAGGTCGAGCCGGTCGGTGAACAACGCCTCCAGGGCCCGCTCCCCGGTCGGCGCCACGACGACGTCGTGCCCGAGCGCCTTCAAGGCGAGGGTGAGCGCTTCGGCCAGGACAGCGTCGTCTTCGACGAGCAGGATGCGCGACATGGTCCTCCCGTGATCGACATGCGTGCCGATCGTAGGGGTGGGCTGTGGCGCTCGTCGTGACTCGTGCCGAACCGTCGCGAACCCGTGCGGTCTCGTCACACGGCCCGGCGGGCACGACACCGGCGCGGGCCGTTCGTCACGGTCACCAGCGGGTGAGGCCGTTCACACGAACGGGACCGTGACGATCCCGGTGAGCGTGGGTCCTCTGTGGCGTAACCGTTCGTCACGACATCGGAGGAACACCATGGCCGAAACGACAACGAAGGCTCCCGTCGCCGCCGCGGCGAAGGAGGGTGGCGCTTTGGTCACCAGCCAGGGCTCGACGACGATCGCCGACACCGTGGTGCAGAAGATCGCCGGGCTGGCCACTCGTGAGGTGCCGGGGGTGCACGCGCTCGGCGGTGGGGCCGCTCGCGCGTTTTCGGCGATCCGCGAGCGCATCCCGGGGGCCACGGCCTCGGCCGGGCAGGGCGTGTCGGTGGAGGTCGGCGAGAAGCAGGCCGCCGTGGACCTGCAGATCGTCGTGGAGTACGGCGTCTCGATCGCCGATGTGTCCCGCGCGGTGCGGCGCAACGTGATCACCGGCGTGGAGCAGATGACCGGCCTGGAGGTCGTCGAGGTCAACATCGGCGTCGGGGACCTGCACCTGCCCGACGAGGACGACACCGCGGGCACCGACACCGGCCGGGTGCAGTGACGCCGGACGCGGCCACGATCGCCGAGGCGGTGGCGGGCCTGCCCGAGGTGGCGGGCCCGCACGCCGGCCGGATCGGGGAGATCGCCACGCTGCTGCCCGGCCGGCGCGTCGCCGGGGTCAGGATCGCCGACGACGCCGTCACGATCGGGGTCGTCCTCCGGTACCCGGCCAGTGTCGCCGCGGCGGCCGCCGCCGTTCGCGCGGCGGCCGGCCCGCTCGACCGGCCCGTGCGGGTCTTCGTCGGCGACGTCGCCGAACCACCCACTTCTCGAAGGAGGTTTCCATGACTGCCACTCAGACAGGACTGCTGACCGGTCTCGCGCTCGGGCTCGCCGTGGCGTTCGGCGGGTTCGGCGCGTTCCTGGCCGTCTTCGTGCTCGGCGCCCTCGGGCTGCTGGCCGGCCGGGTCCTCGACGGCAAGCTCGACGTGTCGCAGCTGCTCGGCCGGGACCGGGGGTGACCGGCGTGACCGCGTCGATCCCGGTCGAGGACCGGGGCGAGCTGGTCGTGGCCGCGCGGGTGGTCGAACGGATCGCCGCCCACGCCGCGGGCGAGCTCACCGACGTCGGCGGCGCGGCCGGCCGGGTGCTGGGGATCGCGGTGGGCGGCGAGGACGCCGACCGGTCGGTGAAGGTGGCGGCCGAGGTCGACGGCGACACCGTCCGGCTGGCCGCCCGCCTGTCGATCACCTACCCGGCTTCGGTCACCCGCACCACCGAACGGGCCCGCGCGCACCTGCGCGACCGCGTGACCGAACTGACCGGCCTCGCCGTGCGGCGGGTGGACATCACCGTCACCGCGCTGCACGCGCCGGCCCGCGAACCGAGGAGGGTGCTGTGAAACGACGTCCGCGCCGGAGCGTTCCGGCCACGCTGGCCGCGCTGGTGCTGACCGCGGCCGGCGCGCTGGCCGCGATCGTGGCCGTGCAGACGATCCTCGGCGAGCGCGCCTGGCTGGACTACGGTGCCGTCGCCCGCCGGCTGAACACCTTGCGCTGGGCGGACTTTCCCGTCGTCGCCGCGGGTGGGGCCGTGGCCGTCGTCGGCCTGCTGTTGCTGGCCGCCGCGCTGATCCCGGGCACGCCGGTGGTGCTGCCGCTGCGCGGCGAACCGGATTCCGGGGCGTCGCGCCGGAGCTTCCGCGCCACGCTGCGAGCGGCGGCGGCCCGGGTGGACGGCGTCGACAATGTCGGCCTCAAGCTCGGGCGCCGCGGCGTCCGCGTGCGCGTCACCACGCACCGGACCCGGCCCGACGGCATCGCCGACTCCGTCCGCGCCGCGGTCGCCGCCCGGATCGACCGCGTCGACCCGGCTCGCCGTCCGGCCGTCAAGGTCCGCCTCCGCACCTCCAGGAGCACCTCGTGAACCGTCCCGCGCGGCTCAACCGCACCCTGATCGCCGTCCTCGGCCTGCTGCTCATGACGGCCGGCGCGCTGCCGGCCGCGATCCGCTTCCACTGGCTGCCCGCGCTCGGCGCCGACCGGCCCCTGGTCCCCGGCACCGCACTGCCGCCGGCGTGGGTGCCGTACGCGGCCGCGGCCGCCGGGATCGTCCTCGCCCTCGCCGGCCTGCGCTGGCTGGCCGCCCAGCTGGTCCGCAAGCCGCGCGGCCGCGTCTGGCGCTTCGACGACAGCCCGGACGACGGCACGACCGAGCTGGCGGCCGGGGCCGCCGTCGTCCCGTTCGTCGACGAGCTGCGCGGCTACCCGGGCGTGCACCACGCCACCGCGACCCTCGCCGGCACCCGGCAGGCCCCGGTCCTCGAGGTCGTCGTGTCGGTCGAGCAGGACGGCGACCCCACGGGGATCCGCGGCCGCATCCACGCCGAGGGAGTCCCGCGGCTGTGCCAGGCGCTCGACCTCGACAGCCTGGCCACCCGCATCGAACTCCGGTTCACCACCACGACCGGGTCCCGCGTCGGCTGACGGGTGCGTGGCTCAGTCCCGTTCCCGCGGGACCCGGCGATCCGGACATCGCCCCGGGTTGCCGCGGTGTCGGCGAGTTCGTTGACCGCCCGCGCTTCCGGACCACGAGCGGATCCCGCGTCGGCTGAATGGTGCGCGGCTCAGTCCCGTTCCCCACGACCCGCGACGGCGCGCACCGGGGGTTCGAAGAGTCCCGCGATCCGGGTGTAGCCGACGTCGTTGGGGTGGAACCAGTCGTCGGCGAGGCTGCCGCGCAGTGGCCCCAGTGCTCCGCCGCGCAGGTCCGCGATGCGGACGTCGCCCCGGGCGGCCGCCGTGTCGACGAGTTCGTTGACCGCCCGGGCTTCCGGGTTGCCCTGCGGCAACGTGGCGACCACCGAACGCCCGGCGGGGAGCCGGTCGAGCAGCTCGGCGAACCGGTCCGGGGCACCGCGGCGGCGGGCGGGGGTCAGCATGTCGTTGGCGCCCACCAGGACCGTCACCAGTGCCGGTGGCGAAGGCAGCGCGAGCATCCGGGGCAGCTGGTCGTCGAGGACGTCGGCGATCCGGGCGCCGGAGGCCGACAGGTTGACCACCGCGAACCGCTCGCCGAGGCGGGCGTTCAGGCGCGGGACCCAGCCGCCGCCGACGTCGTCGGCGCCGATGCCCTGCGTCATCGAGTCGCCGAGCGCGACCCAGCGCGGCCGGCCCGAGCCGAGCGCGGCGCGGTTGGCCTCCGTCCAGGCCCGGGCGAACGGTTCCTTCTGCGCGCGCACCCGGCCGATCCCGGGGACCACTGCGGAGGCCACGTCGAGCAGGCGGCCCGACCAAGTGCGACTCGGCACGCACGCTCCTTCCGATCGGCGTCCACGGGTATTCGCCGCCGGCCGGGCCGTGGATGGGACGGAAGTCAGCCGAGGGCGCGGATCCGGGCGAGGAGGTTCGCGGTCGTCGTCCCGCACAGCTCCGCCAGTTGCCGCAGGGCCGGGGCGTCCAGGTGCACCTCGTGCGGGACCCCGGTCGTGTCGTCGCACTCGGCGAGCTTGCCCTCGGCCCAGCGGCGGAACGGCGCCAGGTCCTGGTGCGGGGCCCGGACGACGCGCCGCAGGTCGACCCGGACGCCCTGGGCCTCCGTCGTGCCGAACGTCCCGAAGTAGCGCCGGCCGACGCGGGCCAGCAGCGCCTCGGGCGTCTCGTCCAGTGCCAGGCACAGCTCCACGAGGCGGACGACCGAGCACTGCCGGGTACCGAGCTCGTAGGTGGCGAGCGTCTGCAGCGAAAGGTCGCTGTGCAGCCGGTGGTTGAGGTCGCGGCGCGTCAGGCCGCGCTCCTCGCGCAGCCGGCGCAGCTCCTCACCGAGCATGCGCTGGTAGGCACCGGCATCCAGCTGCACCTTCGCTCCTCTCCTCGCGCGGCCGCCGCGGCGGGGCGCACGGACACATTAGCCTTGCCCCTATCCTGGATCCACGCCGAGCGACGGCCGGTGGAGGAGTGGCACGCCCGCGGGCCGACCCCGTAGATTGGCCCCGGCCCGGAACCGGTGTGCGGACGCCGCCGGGGAGCGCACGGGACTAGCACGGGACCAGGAGGTGGCTGACGGGTGTCCGACAGCTCCGCCTCGCTCGACGCGGTGACCGGGCTGCCCGGACGCACGGCGCTCGAAAGCGAGCTGGCGCCGCTGTTGTCGGCCGACGCCGGAAGCCAGGTCGCGGTGCTGCTGGTGGGCCTCGACGGGTTCGCCGTCGTGCGCGACGGCCTCGGGTTCGACGCGGCCGACGAGCTGCTCGCGGGGGCGGCGCGAACACTGCGAGAGATCTTCCGCGACCGCCGTCCGGTCCTCGCGCGGCTGCCCGGCGACGTCTTCGCCGTCGCGGTCCCGGGAGAACACGGCGCGGCGTCGGCGGGGGAGCTGGCGGACTCGGTGATCGCCGCACTGGGTCGTCCGTCCTATGTGGACGGAGTGGGGGTCGGGATCAGTGCGAGCGTCGGGATCTTCCTCGCCGGCACCCACCCAGCGCGGCCCGCGGAGGCGATCCGGTCCGCGCAGGTCGCGCTGCGCCGGGCGAAGGAGCTGGGCCGGACCCGGTGGGTGCTGTTCGACCCGGTGGCGGGGCACGAGGACGCCGAGCGCTACCGCCTCGCGTGCGGCATCGCGGGCGCGCTGGAGTCCGGGGAGCTGGCGGTCGTCTACCGGCCGCACGTCGTGCTCCCGGACGGCGCGATCATCACGTCGCTCAACGCCGTGCTGCGCTGGCGCCACCCCGAACTCGGCGAGCTGCGGCCCGAGCTGTTCCACCCGCTGGCCGAAACCACCGGCATGACCGTGGCGCTCGGCCGGCACCTGCTGACCGAGACGCTGCGCACGGCCGGACAGTGGCGGGCCCGGTTCGGCGACGACGCGCCCACGGTCTGCCTGACCCTGCCCCGCCGGATGGCGATCGACGGGGACCTCGTGCGCTTCGTCGGCCGGGAGCTCGACCGCAACGGCCTCCGCCACCGGCACCTCATGCTCTGCACGGACGGCCCGTCGCTGCTCGACGACCGCGGCGACCTGCTCGGTTCCCTCGGCGAGCTGGCCCGGGCGGGTGTGGTGTTCGTCGTCAACGTGACGGGGCTGCCCGAGCTGGAGCTGCTGCCCGCCCTCGACGTACCGGCGCCGGCGGTGATGCTCACGGGGGCGATCATCGACGCGCTGGAGGTCGACGACCCGCCGGAGCGGGCCGTGCGCACCATCCGCCAGCTGGTCGAGCGAGCCGGGGAACTCGGCATCAAGGTGGGCGCCCGAGGAGTCCTTTCCGAGGCGCACGCGCGGTTGTTGTTCGACATCGGGGTGGTCGTCGCGTCCGGGCCGTACCTGCCGACGTACGCGACCGGCGAGGAAGCCGAGACCTGGGTGGGCCGGACCTTCCCGCTGGGTTGACCGGTGCCCGGTGTGCCGTGAAATTCGTCAGTGCCGGGCGGGCTGCCGGGCGACGATCTCTTCGAGCACCGAACGCACCGAAGTCGCGCGCCGGTCGAGGAGGGTCTCCAAGGCCGGGTCCGTCACCGCCATTTCGCCGGCCCGGGCGGCGCGGAACATGCCCAGGGTGAACTCGGCCGCGGCGGCGGGCATCCCGCCGGCGGTCGCGGCCGCCGCCCACTCCTCGTCGTCGACGACCACCCGCTTGATCGGGCGGCCGGTGAGCTCGCCGACGATGCGGGCCACGTCCGCGAAGTCGAGCAGCTCCGGCGCGGTCAGCGGCGGGGTCGGCCCGTCGAGCGCGCCGGGCCGGGTCAGGGCGATGGCGTCCGCCTCGGCCAGGTCGGCGTGGGCCGTCCAGGAGACCGGGCCGTCCGCGGGGAGCCGGAATTCGCCGGACTCCAGCGCCGCGGGGAGGTAGTACTCGAACGTGCTCGCGTAGAAACCGTGGCGGAGGGCCGTGTACGCGACGCCTTGCGCGGCCAGGTGGGCTTCGGCGTCCGCGTGCTGCCGTCCGGGGTCGAACGCGGAGTCGGCCGACGCCATCTGGTGGCTCGTGTACAGCACGCGCGACGCGCCCGCCCGCACGGCCGCGTCGATGGCGGCCTTGCTCGCTTCGGCGGCCTGCGGGCCGCGGATCGCGGCCGAGACGACGAGCACCTGCTCGGCGCCCTCGAACGCGTCGTCGAGGGTGGCCGGGTCGGTGAAGTCGCCCGCCCGGACGCGGACTCCGCGGCCGGCCAGTGCCGCGGCCGCGCCGACGTCGCGCACGCTCACGCCGACGGTCTCGGCGGGGACGCGCCGGAGCAGGTTCTCGACGACACGGGAGCCGAGACGGCCGGTCGCGCCGGTGACGATGATCATGAAAGCCTCCGTGAATCGTTGGTTCGCATCTGAGGCTACCACTGATTCGAATCGGTGGTAGCGCGGAAGTGATACCATCGGTTCATGCCGGTCGAACCCCTGGTGGAAGCCCGTCCCGACGTCCGGTCGGGGATCATCGCCGCCGCCGCGGAGCTGCTCCGCGAAGGGGGTGCGCGGGCGATGACGACGCGCGCCGTAGCCCAGGCCGCGGGGGTCCAGCCGCCGACGATCTTCCGGCTCTTCGGCGACAAGGACGGTCTCCTGCAGGCCGTCGCCGAGCACGTGATGGCCGAGTACGCCGCGGTCAAGGCGGTGCGGGCGGCCGGCGAGGACGGCGACCCGGTCGAGGACCTGCGAGCCGCCTGGCGGACGCACATCGGGTTCGGCCTCGCGAACCCCGAGGTGTTCCTGCTGCTGGCCGAGCCCGGCCGGCTGCGGAGCTCACCGGCCATCGCGGCGGGTGCCGAGGTGCTCCGCGCCCGGGTCGGCCGGGTGGCGGCCGCGGGCCTGCTCGAGGTGTCGGAAGCGCGCGCGGTCGACCTGATCCGCGCGGCCGGCACCGGCGCCGTGCTCACCCTGCTGGACGAACCGGAGGAGCGCCGCGACGCCGACCTCGCCGACGAGCTGCTGGACGCGGTCCTCGGCAGGATCCTGGCTTCCGTGCCGGCCCCGCCCGCGTCCGATCCGGTCGCCGTGGTCACCACGTTCCGGGCGGCGATGCCGGAGTTGCCCGCGCTCAGCCCGGGGGAGCGGACCCTCCTGGGCGAATGGCTGACCCGCGTCGCCGGCGAGCTTCAAAGCCGCCGCCGCGGCTGACGGCCCGGGCGGTCACTTCAGCAGGAAGTCGTACCGCCCTTCCTTCAGACGAGATTGTCCACAGTGGACGCAATGGCGTAAGCGATGTCCCGCCCCGTGCGCGCCCAGATCACGTCGGGGCAGTTCAGTCCCTCGGCGGCGAGCCGGCGCTTGACGACCTTGAACGTCGACGTCCGCGGCAGCTCCCGGACCGTGCGGACGTACTCCGGTACCTGCTTGGGCCCGAGATCGGGCTGGTCCGCCAGGAAGCGGCCGAACTCCGCGGGGTCCAGGGGAGTGCCGCCGGTGACGATGGCGGCCATCACCCGGTCGCCGGTCACCGGGTCGGGCACGGCGTAGACGGCGGCGTCGGTGATCGCCGGGTGCCGCAGCAGGATGCGCTCGATCGGCGCGGTGCCCAGGTTCTCCCCGTCGACGCGGAGCCAGTCGCCGAGCCGTCCGGCGAAGTAGCAGAACCCGTCGGCGTCGGCGTAGGCGAGGTCGCCGGTGTGGAACCGGCCGCCGCGCAGCCGGTCCGCGTCGGCTCCGGGGTCGCGGTAGTACCCGGCGAACCAGCCGGCGCCCGCGGTGTTGACCAGTTCGCCGACGGCTTCTTCGGCGTTGGCCAGCCGGCCGTCGGGGTCGAACTCGGCCGGCGGGCAGGGACGGCCGGTGTGCGGGTGCAGGATGGCCACGTCCTCGGCCGGCCGGCCGAGGGAGCCGGGCGGGGTGTCGTCGGTGCGCGCGAAACCCACGCCACCCTCGGTGGAGCCGAACGCGTCGACGACCTTGCAGCCGAAGCGCTTCTCGAACGCGGCCAGGTCGGCGCTCGCTCCTTCGTTCCCGTAGACGAGGCGCAGCGGGTTGTCCGCATCGTCCGGGCGCGGGGGAGTCGCGACCACGTAGGACAGGGGCTTACCCACGTAGCTGGCGTAGGTCGCGCCGAACTTCCGCACGTCGGGCAGGAAGCCGGACGCGGAGAACCGGCGGCGCAGGGCGATGGTCGCGCCGGCCGCGAGCCCGACCGCCCAGCCGGCCATGACGGCGTTGGAGTGGAACATCGGCATCGTGACGTAGACGGTGTCCGATGTGGACAGCCCGAACCGCTGCGCGAGCATCGCGCCGGGAAACGCGATCTTGCCGTGGGTGCAGCGCACGGCCTTCGGGTCGCCGCTGGTGCCGGAGGTGAAGATCAGCATGAGCAGGTCGTCCGGCGACGCGGGGACGGGATCGAGCGGCGTGGTCGCCGAGGGGTGCGGCTCCAGGTCACGCACGCCGATCCCGCCGAGGTCCAGGCCGTCCAGCAGGGGCCGGTACTTGCGCTCGGCGAGCACGAACTGGCAGTCGGCGAGCCGGATGTCGCGCGCGAGGGCTTCGCCGCGCCGGGTGGGGTTGAGCCCGACCAGCACCGCCCCGGCGAAGGCGCAGGCGCCCAGGAGGGCGGAGAACGCCGGTACGTTGTCGGCCAGGATGCCGACGTGCGGCGGCTT
This sequence comes from Amycolatopsis sp. NPDC005961, assembly GCF_040629235.1. Taxonomy (NCBI): domain Bacteria; kingdom Bacillati; phylum Actinomycetota; class Actinomycetes; order Pseudonocardiales; family Pseudonocardiaceae; genus Amycolatopsis; species Amycolatopsis sp. NPDC005961. The sequence goes on from NZ_JBEXVF010000069.1 coordinate 22,255, forward strand.
GTCCCAGTCGAGCGTCTCCCGGAGGTCGGCCGCGTGGCGGGCCGACGCGCGGACGTGCGCGGCCCACGACTGCGTCTCGTCCTCGAACCGCAGGCCGGGGCGCTCGTCCCCGGCGCGGGCCAGCAGCAGCTCGGTCACCGTGGGAACGCTCATCCGCGCACCTCCCGGCACCGGCGGTCAGAAGTGGAACACGTTCTATTTCTACCACGGTGACCGGTGCCGGGTCCACCGCGCGGCCGCTTCCGCGTGGACGGGTCCACAACGGACGCGCGCGCTCAGCCGGGAGGCCTGCGGGGCCCGAGCTCTTCGGCGAGCAGGGTGTCGACCTTCGCGGCGGCCCGGCGCAGCGCGAGCACGGCCGAGACGGTCACCGCCACCGCGAGGATCGCGACGGCGGTCGTCCAAGCCGGCCCTTCGTCCGCGGGCACCACGGCGAGCGTGGCCGCGGCCAGCAGCAGCCATCGGTTCGGCAGCATCGTCCGGACTTGCCATCGGCGGGAAACGGGGTCGTGGGCGGTCAGGAAGACCGGGCCGTGAGCGCTCACCAGGCGTCGACCTCTCCTTCGGGATCCGGCAATGCCCGAAGAATCGACCGAAAGAGTAGTCGAGTTACTGAATGCGATCGAATTGACCCTCAATTCGCCCCAGATGCACTCGAACGAGTGATCCTTGGTTACGGAGACACCCAGGGTGTCTTTATGGATTCAATCGGGAAAAGGGCGCCCGTCAGCTCGCGGTGGCCAGCTCGACGCACGCGCGGACGCCCGATTCGAGGGCGTAGTTCATCGAGCCGCCGTTGGGTTCGAAGCTGGTGTGCTCGCCCGCGAAGTGGATGCGGTTCTCCGGCGCGCGGATGGCCGGCATCAGCCTGCTGTGGCCGCGCTCGGGCAGGACGTACGACCCCTCGATCCACGGTTCGTGGTCCCACGCCACCGAAAGCCCCAGCTCGAAGTGGTCGCGTGCGCCCGGGAACATCGTTTCGACGTGGTCCAGCACGAAGCGCAGGCGTTCCTCTTCGGTCATCGCGGCGAGGGCGCGGGCGCGCCAGCCGGTCATCAGGACCTCCAGGATCCGGCGGGGGCCGGGCTGGTTCGCCGTCGCGTCGCGGACCCAGCGGATCGGCAGGTCCGTCGACACCGACACGTTGTGCCCCTTCCAGAACTGCTCGCGCACCTGGAGGTAGACCCGGACGATCGAGGCGTACCGCAGCTTGCGCATCGCCTCGATCTTGGCCTCGGTCAGCCGGGCGTGGCTGACGTCGATGTGGCGGATCGCGCTGAACGGCACGGTGACCACGACGCGGTCCGCGCTCGCCCGGGCCAGCCGGCCGTGGTCGAGGTAGGTCACCGTGGCCGAGTCGTCGTCCTGGTCGAGCCGCACGACCGGTGCGCGGTAGCGGATGCGGTCGCGCAGCTCGTGGGCGAACGCGCGGGGCAATTCGTCGGTGCCGCCGTCGATCTTGCCCCACCCGTCGGTCGAGGTCAGCAGCGAACGGTAACCGCTTTCATGACGCAGCCACGACAACGCCGACGCCGACAGAAGGTCGCCGCCGCGCATCTCCAGGAACATCGGTTCCATGAGGTCGATCGCCGTCTGCGAAGCGCCTCGGGCGCGCAGCACCTCGTCCACCGACGACCGGTCGAGCTCCTCGAGCGCCGCCGAGGGTGCCCAGTGCGGCGCGGTCAGGTCGGCCCCGAGCTCGTCGGCGGCCGCCGTCACGTACCGGGCGATCAGCTCGGGCACGCCGAGGCCGCGCTCGTGCTCGGCCAGCGGGAGCCCGGCCGTCCCGAGCGAATCCGCGTCCGGCCGGACGAACTTGCCGTCGACGAAGTAGGAGAAGTCCTGGTCGAGCAGGTCTGACCGGTCCAGCCCGACGCCCAGCCGCTCCCGGTAGTGGGTGACGTAGTGGCATTCGGGAGTCACGGTCATCGCCCCGGCCTCGACGTGCAGGCCGTCGGCGAACGGACGGCGCAGCGTGCGGGCCCGGCCGCCGGGCCGGTCGGCGGCCTCGAGCACGGTGACCTCGCAGCCCGCGCGGTGCAGCTCGTGGGCCGCGGCCAGGCCGGCCAGGCCCGCCCCGACGACGAGGGCGGTCCGGGGCGGCCGCAGCCCGCGCAGGTCGTCGCCGAGGTGCCGGCGCAGGTCGGCCGGGGTGAGGGCGGGCACGGTCACCAGCTCCAGCCGCGCTCCGCGGGCGGGGTCCAGACGTTCGCCTTCTCCAGGTAGGGGAAGACCTCGCCCATCAGCTCGATCTGCTCGGCGTCGTACATCACCGGCAGGAACATGAACCCGCGCACGCCGGTCTCGCGGTGCAGGTCCAGCAGCTGTCCGGCGACCGTCTCCGGCGACCCGACCAGCACCTTGCTGCCGCACGCCAGGCCGAGCGTCCGGGCGATGTCGTCGAACTCGCCCTCGTAGTTCTCCTGGTAGGTCTCGCTGCCGCCCATCAGCTCGGTCGCGATGTCCCGGGCGGCGCCCATGTCGAGCGAGTCGCGCACCCACGAGAACTTCTCCTGGGCCTCGGTGTCGGTCTTGCCGAGCAGCACGCCGACCGCGCCGGCCATGTTGACGTCGAGGGGGTTCCGGCCGGCCGCTTCGGTGCGCTCGGCCAGCGAATCGACGGTCTTGCGGACCTTCGAGTAGTCGTCGGGCAACGGCGTGAACGCGAAGTCGCAGGTCTCCGCGATGAGCTGCTGACCCGCGGCCGAGACGCCGGCGTTGAACAGGCACGGCCACGGCTGCTGCTCGATGTGCGGGCCGATCAGGCTGCCGCGCAGGTCGTGGTACTCACCGTGGAACTCGACGTGCTCCCCGCGCGAAGCCCACAGCGTCTTGACCGCTTCCACGGCCTCGGTGGTGATCTTGTAGCGCAGGTCGTGGTCGGTGTCGGTGGGCGCGCCGAGCAGTTCGGCTTCCGGTGTCTTCCAGCCCGGCACGATGTTCCAGCCCCAGCGGCCGCCGCTCAAGGCGTCCAGGTTGGCGCCGAGGCGGGCGATGACGCCGGGGGAGAGGTAGCGGGTGTGCATGGTGGTGACGACGCCGATGTGCTGCGTCGCGGCCATCACGACCGGCGCGTAGATCGGCGCCGAAATGTGCGGCTGGGCGTGCCCGATGCGGGCGCTGTTCTCGCCGTGGGTGATGTAGCCGTCGGCGAAGAAGACGTAGTCCATGCCGATGTCCTCGACCCGGCGCGCCAGGTCCATCTGCGTGGCGGGGTCGAGCGAGTCCGGGTTGCGGTCGGCGACCGCTTTCGACGTCGCGGTGGGGGTCGGCGAGCTGAGCCACATGAAGCCGAATCGCAGCTGCCCGTCGGGGAGGCGGTCCTTGGTCGTGCCGCGGGACATGCGCATCTCCTATCCGATGGTTGCTTTTCGGAAACCATGGTAATCACACGATAGGGTGAAGTGTCAACGATTTTCGTTGTGGATCAACGAAAATTCGCGAGTTATCGAGTCCATAGTGGACTGTTAGCGAATACGGCGGGAAATCACTTCGCGTGCTCGAGGTCGGCTCGCAGGTATTCGGCCGTGAACGACTTCCGGTCTTTCAGTAGCTTCTCCGGCGTCCCCTCGAACAGCACGCGCCCACCGTGCCGCCCGGCCTCCGGGCCCAGGTCGATCACCCAGTCCGCGTGCTTCACGACGTCGAGGTCGTGCTCGATCACCACGACGGTGTTGCCGCCGTCCACGAGGCGGTCCAGCAGGTCCAGCAGGTGCCCGATGTCGGCCATGTGCAGGCCGGTGGTCGGTTCGTCGAACAGGTAGACGTTGCCCGTCTCGCGCAGCCGGTGCGCGAGCTTGACCCGCTGCCGCTCGCCGCCGGACAGCGTCGACAACGGCTGCCCCAGCGTCAGGTACGACAGCCCGACCTCGGTCAGCAGCTCCAGCTTCTTCGTGATCGGCTCTTCCGTGAAATAGCCGAGGGCCTCTTCGACGGTCAGCGCGAGGACGTCGACGATGTTCTTGCCCCGCAGCGTCTTGTCCAGCACCTCGGGCCGGTAACGCTTCCCGTCGCATGCCTCGCAGATCGTCGTCACCGGATCCATGTAGGCCAGGTCCGTCTCGATGACGCCGCGGCCCTTGCACTCCGGGCAGCCGCCTTCGGAGTTGAAGCTGAACAGCCCCGGCTGCGCGTTGTTGGCCTCGGCGAACAGCTTCCGGATGACGTCCATGATGTCCAGGTAGGTCGCCGGCGTCGACCGCGTCGAAACCCCGATGGCCGACTGGTCGATCATCACCGCGTCCGGGTGCTGCTGCCGGAGCGCCCCCGAGACGAGCGTGCTCTTGCCCGAGCCCGCCACCCCGGTCACCGCGGTGAGCACGCCGGTGGGGATGTCGACCGTCACGTCGTGCAGGTTGTGCAGGGCCGCCTTCTCGATCGGCAGCTGCCCGGTCGGCTCGCGGAACTCCTCCTTGAGCCCGGGGATGTGCGTGAGGCACTTGCCGGTGAGCGTCGACGCGCGGTGCAGCTGCTTGACCGTGCCTTCGAAGACGACCTCGCCGCCGTGCGTGCCCGCGCCGGGGCCCATGTCGACGACGTGGTCGGCGATGGCGATGACGTCGCGGTCGTGCTCGACGACCAGGACCGTGTTGCCCTTGTCCCGCAGCGCGCACAGCAGCTCGTTGAGCCGGTGCACGTCCCGCGGGTGCAGCCCGACGCTCGGCTCGTCGAAGACGTAGGTCAGGTCGGTGAGACTGCTGCCGAGGTGCTTGACCGTCTTGAGGCGCTGGCCCTCACCGCCGGACAACGTCGAGGTCTCGCGGTCGAGGCTGAGGTAGCCCAGCCCGATCGACTCGACGCGCTCCAGCGCGGCGAGCGCGCCGGCCAGCACCGACTTCGCCGCCGGGAGGTCCAGGGCCTTCAGCTCGGCGATCAGCTCGCTGACCTCCATGGCGCAGTGGTCGGCGATGTTCTTGCCGTTGATCTTCGTCGCCAGTGCCGCCCTGTTCAGCCGGCCGCCCTTGCACACCGCGCACGGCCCTTCGACGACGATCTTCTCGACCTCGCGGCGGTCGCGCTCCTTGAGGGTGTCCAGGCCGTTCTTGAGGTAGCGACGGGTGAGCTTGACGACGACGCCTTCGTATTCGTTCGAGTAGTTCTGCCGCTTGCCCGAGCGGTCCACCCGGAACCCGCCGCCGTGCAGCAGCAGGTCCCATTCCTTCTTGGTGAACTTCTTGAGCGGCTTGTCCGGGTCGAACAGCCCGGACTGGGCGTAGAGCTGCCACATGTAGGTGCCGATGGCGAACAGCGGCGAGTCCAGCGCGCCCTCGTTGAGCGTCTTGTCGTAGTCGATCAGCAGGTCGAGGTCGAGCTTCGTGGTCTTGCCGAGGCCCTGGCACTCCTCGCACATGCCCTGGGGGTCGTTGAACGAGTACAGGTTCGACGACCCCGCGCTCGGCTTCCCGTAGCGGGAGAACAGCACGCGCAGCATGGCGTGGATCTCGCTCATCGTGCCGACGGTCGAGCGCGCGTTGCCGCCGATCGGCTTCTGGTCCACCACGATCGCCGTCGACAGGTTCGACATCCGCTCCGCGCGCGGCCGCTCGTGCTTGGGCAGCCGGTTGCGGATGAACCAGCTGAACGTCTCGCTGAGCTGGCGCTGCGACTCGACGGCGATCGTGTCGAACACGATCGACGACTTGCCCGAGCCCGACACGCCGGTGAACACGGTGATCTCGCCCTTGGGGATGGCGAGCGAGACGTTCTTCAGGTTGTTCTCGCACGCGCCCTCGAGCACGATGTGGCCGCCCGCGCGCTTCGTCTGCCGGTTCGCCATGACCTGCGCCTCCTCGTCCCGGGCGGCAGGGGTGCGGCACCGGGTTGATCGGACGATTGGTTTCCGTCAGGCAATCACTTTACCAGTTCCGGCTCCTCGCGGCCGCGCGAGCGGGGTGCCGCGGCGTGACCTGCGGGCGAACGGGAGGTGATATCCTCTGATCTTCCGACTGCGGTGCGCTTTCCCTCGAAAGCTGAGGTGGGCAATGACGAAGTTCCACGGTTCCCCGACCGCCCCGCCGGGCCGTCCCGGCGAACTCGAGAACGCGCTGTCCTACCTGCAGTGCGTGCTGGTCGCGCGGCGCACGCGCGCGACGCCCGAGAAGATCACCTGGTCGCAGTACGACGTGCTGGAGACGCTGCGGATCCACGGCCCGCTGACGCCGTCGGCGATCGGGGAGTCCCTGGGGATCTCGCGGCAGAGCACGTCCAAGCTGCTGCGCGTCCTCAAGGACCAGTTCCTCGTCGAGCAGGCCTCGCGCGACACCGACCGGCGCGAACAGACGACTTCGCTGACCGAAGAAGGCGAAGAGTTCCTCATGCGCGCAGCTCAGGGCCGCCGCGAGACCGCGAAGGTCGCCGGTGCCGCGTTGACCGCCGGGGAGGCGAGCCTGTTCGCGGAACTCTGCCGGAAGGTCGCCGACTCCCTGCACTCCACACCCCAGCCTTTCCCGCTCCGCGACGTCTGAGCCGCGCCGGTCACGCCTGGCCCCCAGACGCGTACTCCGTGTTGCGGATGCCCCCGTGCCCGGCCGGCCAAACGCGGCCGCCGCGACGTCACCCGGTGTGCACGCGGGCCCGTTCCCGCGGCCGCTGGGCCGATCGGAGCAGTCCGCACCGCCGATGGTCGTCAATCCGCTCCTGATCCCCTTGCCCGGGTTGCGCCGCCGAAAATGGCCGGTACCGTTCGCGCGCGAATTCACGGCTATTTGCCATTTTCTCAGGTAATCGTTTTCAGACGATGAAGTCGACGCTCCGTTATTTGAGTATTCGACGGTTTCCGGGCGGGTTGACAGTCTTCCGGGCCCTTTGCATACTGGTTGCTGAATAGAAATCATCTCGCCTGAATTGATCAGTGCTGCCGCCGTGCGCGGCGCCATCGGACACAAGGGGGATCCATGCCAGCAGAGGAAAACCCGGCCGGGCCCGAGCTCGTGCTGCCGCGGCTGTTCGAGCGGGCCGCCGCCGGTAATCCGCGTCGGACGGCTTTGAGCGGCGACGGCCCCGAAGTGTCCTATGCGGACTTGAACGCCCGCGCCAACCGGCTCGCGCGAACCCTGCGCCTGATGCAGGTGCGCGACGGCGCTCCGGCCGGCCTCTACCTGGACCGGTCGGCCGACCTCGTGGTCACGCTGCTCGCGGTCCTCAAGGCGGGCGGGTGCGTCGTCCCGCTCAACCCGGCGTACCCGGCCCGGATGATCCGCCACATCGTCGAAGAGACCGGCCTGCGGACCATCGTCCACCAGGGACAGGCCTCGCTGGCGGACGCGGATCTCCCGGTCCGGCAGGCACATTTCGCCGACCTGGCAAGGGAAAGCGCTTCCCGGGACGCGCACGACCTCGACCACGCCCCGGCCGCCGGGGACGACGCGTTCGTCCTGTTCACCTCCGGGTCCACCGGGCGGCCCAAGGGCGTCCGGCTGGCCCACCGCGGCCTCGCCCGGCTGGCGGTCGCCGACCCGAAGCTGACGATCACCCCGGACGACTGCCTGGTGCAGCTGGCCGCGTTCTCCTTCGCCGCGTCCGGCAACGAGTTCTGGCTGAGCCTGCTCAACGGCGCCGAGCTCGTCCTGATGCCGCCCGGCCTGCCGTCGCTGTCCGATCTCCGCGACGTGATCACCAAGCGCGGCGTCAGCGTGCTGAGCCTGCCTTGTGGACTGTTCAACCTCTTGGTCGACAACGAACTGGACGTCTTGCGCGACCTGCGCGTGATCATGGTCAGCGGCGACTTCCCGTCGCCGGCGCACCTGGCGACCGCCGCGGAGCACACCACCGCGGCGATCTTCAACGGCTACGGCTGCACCGAGAACTCCGCGATCTCGTCGCTGTACCCGGTCACGCCGGAAGTCCGCGGCCTCGACCGGGTGCCGGTCGGCAAGCCGCTGTCCGGCGTCACCATGGAGGTGCTCGACCAGGACCGGAAACCGTGCCCGCCCGGGGACGTCGGCGAGCTGGTCATCGGCGGCACCGGCGTCGCCAACGGCTACCTGAACCTGCCGGACGCGCAGGCGGAGAAGTTCGTGGACGGCGGCACGCGCTACCGCACCGGCGACCTGGCCCGGCTGACGCCCGAGGGCGATGTCGTCCTCGTCGGCCGGTCCGACAGCCTCGTCAAGATCCGCGGGTTCCGCGTCGAGACCAGTGCCGTCGAGCTCGCCCTGAAGTCGTTCGACGACGTCGAGCACGCCGTCGTCAAGGCGTTCGGCAACGAGGCCAACGAAAAGAGCCTGGTCGCGTTCTACACGACCTGGAGCGGGCAGGAGATCGGCGCCGGCGAACTGATCGCGCAGCTCGCCGATTCCCTGCCGGAGTACATGATCCCGTCGGACTTCCACCGGCTCGACGCGATGCCGGCGAACCTCAACGGAAAGATCGACCGGGCCGCACTGCACGACCCGCGCGCCCGGTCCCGGGAAGAAAAGGAGCAGCCCATGACGAATCCCCTCGAAACGGTCATCCTGCAGATGTGGCGCGACATCATCGGCACCGACGACTACTCCGCCACCGACCCGTTCGTCGGCCACGGCGGCAATTCCCTGCACTTCGTGAAGTTCGCTTCCGGGCTGCAGTCGGTCTTCGCGGTCGAAGTGCGCCCCGAAGACGTGTTCCGGCACGGCACCGTCCGCGACCTGGCCGGGCACATCGAGTCGCTGCGGGAGGGCGCCGCCGCGCGCTGACCCGGGAGACCGAACCGACGCACGGGGGGCCGCGATGATCGGAGAGGTACCGACACCATGGAAAACCCACTCGAGTCGGTGATCCGCCGGACCCGGTCCGGCGTCACCGCCGACGGTGTGGCCGGCCACGAGCAGTTCGCCGGGCTGCTCAGTGCGCTGCTGGGGGTCACCCTGGGGGCCGAGGACGTCCGGCGGCACCAAGATCCCGCCGACCTGGCCCGGCACATCGACGAACTGCGGGGCGGCCCGCCCGGGCTGACCGCGAGCACGGACCGCGGCCCGGCGCCCGCGTCCTACGGCCAGCGCGGCATCTGGTTCATCGACCAGTACTCGCCGCGCCCGGCGGCCTACAACGCGCCGTTCGTGTTCACCGTCAAGACGCCGCTCGACACCGGCGTGCTCCACGACAGCCTGCGCGCGCTCATGGCCCGCCACGAAATCCTGCGGACCACGTTCTCCGCCGAAGACGGCGACGTCCGCCAGCACGTCGGCGCGGAACCGGCGTGCGACTTCTCGACGGTCGAGCTGAACGCCACACGACCGCTGGACGACGTCGTCGCCGAGGTCGTCGACACCGAGTTCGACCTGGCCGCCGGGCCGCTGGTCAAGGTGGTCTGCGCGGTCGAGCCCGACGGGCCGGCGCACGTCGTGTGCAGCATCCACCACATCGTCTTCGACGCGGCCTCGGCCGGGGTGTTCCTCACCGAGTGGTTCACCCGCTACCACGCCGCGCTCGCCGGGGACGCCTACGACGAAGGCGGACCCCGGCCGCAGTACCGCGACTTCGCCCGCCGGCAACGGGAAACCGTCCGCGGCGAGCGGCTCGAGGAGCTGCTCGCGCACTGGGAGTCCCGGCTCGCCGGGCCGCTGCCGCTGCTCGACCTGCCGACGGACCGGCCGCGGCCGCAGGAGCAGTCGCACCGCGGCGACATCGTCCGGTTCGACCTCCCGCCGGAGCTGACCGACCGGCTGCGCCGGCTCGCCGCCGACGAGGGCGTCACGCTGTTCATGCTGCTGGAGGCCGCCTACGCCGCGTTCCTGCACCTGCACACGCGGCAGGACGACCTCCTCGTCGGCAGCCCGGTCTCGCTGCGGGACCTGCCGGAGACGGCCGATATGCTCGGCTACTTCGTCAACATGGTCGTCTTCCGCCACGACGTGCGCGCCGACCTGCCGCTGCGGGAGCTGTACGCGCAGGCGAGCACCGAGGTCACCGAGGCGCTGCGGCACAAGGACGCGCCGTTCGAGAAGGTCATCGAGCGGGTCAACCCGCCGCGCAGCCCGAGCCACGCGCCGGTCTTCCAGACCATGTTCGTGCTGCCCGACTCCGACTGGGCAGCCCTGGACCGGCTCGGCCTGGACGCCGACCTCGACCTCTACGTCAGCCGCAGCTCGAAGTACGACCTGTCGCTGATCGTCGAGCAGGACGGCACCGCGCTGCGCGGGGTGTTCGAGTACGACACGGCGTTGTTCGACCGCGAGACCGTCGAGGCGTTCGGCGACCGGTACGTCCGGCTGCTCGAAGCGCTCGCCGAAAACCCCGGCGGTACCGTCGGCGACCTGGGCCTGCTCTCGGAAGAGCAGCAGCGCGAGGTCCTGGACTGGTGCGCGCCGCCGCCGGAGGACACCACCCGCCGGCCGGTCGCGGAGCTGGTCGAGTCGCAGGCCGCGGTCACCCCGGACGCGCCCGCGCTGGAGCACGGCGATCGCGTGCTGACCTACCGCGAACTCAACGGGCGGGCCAACCGTCTGGCCCGCGACCTGCGGGCGAAGGGCGTCGGCCGCGGAGACCGGGTCGGCATCCACATCCCGCGGTCGCCGGAGATGGTCGTCGCGCTGCTGGCGGTCCTGAAGGCGGGGGCCGCGTACGTGCCGGTCGACCCGTCGTACCCGGCCGAGCGGATCGAGTACATGCTGGCCGACTCCGACGTCGCGCTGGTGCTGGAGTCGGCGGAGCCGGAAGCCACCGACGAGTCGGATCTGGGGCGGCTCAAGAGCGGCGACGACGAGATCTACGTGATCTACACGTCCGGGTCCACCGGGCGGCCCAAGGGCGTCGTGCTCACCGAAGCGACGGTCACCAACCTCGTCGAGTACATGCGGCGGACCTCGCCGATCGGCGCGACCGGCCGGACGCTGCAGTACATGACGCTGTCGTTCGACGTCTCGGTGATGGAAATCCTGGGGACGCTCTGCGCGGGCGGCACGCTCGTGCTGATCGACGAAGACCTGCAGAAGGACCTGCACCGACTGAGCGGCTTTCTGCGCGACCGCAGGATTTCCCGGACCTACCTGCCGTACGTCGCCGTGCAGCAGCTGGCGGCCGTGGCCGAGGACCAGCCGTTCCCGGACCTGGTGGAGGTCGCCTCCGTCGGCGAGCAGCTGGTGATCACCCCGCAGATCCGGGAATTCTTCGCCCGGCGCCCGGAAATCCGCTTCCTCAACATGTACGGCCCGTCCGAGACGCACCTCGCGTCCGCGCACGAGCTGACCGGCGACCCGGCCGGGTGGCCGGAGGCACCGTCGATCGGCGGCCCGATCGGGGGCCTGTCGATGCTGGCCCTCGACGAGGGCGGGCGGCTCGTGCCGCCCGGCGTGCCGGGGGAGCTGTACCTCGGCGGCGACCTGCTTTCGCCCGGCTATCACGGCCTGCCCGAGCAGACCCGGGAACGGTTCGTGGAGACGCCGTTCGGGCGGCTCTACCGGACCGGTGACCTGGTCCGCTACGACCGCGACGGCGAGTTCGGCTACCTCGGCCGCGCCGACACCCAGATCAAGATCCGCGGCTACCGCGTCGAACCCGCCGAGGTCGAGGCGGCGCTGAACGAGCTGCCGGACGTCAGCGCGTCGGCCGTCGCCGCGGTGGCGTTCGGTGCGGGCGACCGGCGGCTGGTCGGCTACCTCGTCACCGGGCACGAGATCGACCCGGCCGCGGTGCGGACGGCGCTGTCCGGGTCGCTGCCGGACTACCTGGTGCCGTCGCACTTCGTGCGGCTCGCCGCGCTGCCGGTCGCGCCCAGCGGCAAGATCGACCGCAAGGCGCTGCCGGACCTGTTCGACCCCGGCACGGCGACCACGGCACGGCCGCCGGAGACGCCGACCGAGCTGGCCGTCGCCGAAGCGTGGACGGACCTGCTGGGCACCGGCGGCGTCGGCCTCGACGAGGACTTCTTCGCCGCGGGCGGGCACTCGATCCTCGCCACCGAGCTGATGTACCGGCTGCGCAAGCGGTTCGCCGTCGACGTCCCGCTGCGTGTGCTCTTCGACAACCCGACCGTCGGGGGGATGGCCGCGCGCATCGACGCGCTCCGGTCCGGGGACGACACCGGCGACCGCGTCGACCTGCGCGCCGACGTCAAGCTGCCGGAGCACATCCGCGCGACCGAAGGGGTGGCGACCGCCGCGGACGTCCTGCTCACCGGGGCGACCGGGTTCCTCGGCATCCACCTGCTGCGCGAGCTGCTGGCGGAGACCGGCGACCGGGTGCACTGCCTGGTCCGCGCCCCGGACGCCGACGCCGCGTGGGAGCGGATCGCCGCCACGGCCGACCGGTACGGGATCGGGAAGGTCCTGGACCGCGACCGCGTCACCGCCGTGCCGGGCGACCTCGCCGCCGACCGGCTCGGTCTGTCCGAAAAGGACTACGACGACCTCGCCCACCGCGTCGGGACGATCCACCACACGGCGGCGCACATCAACTTCGTCGCGCCGTACGCCTCGGTGAAACAGGCCAATGTGGACGGTCTGGCCCGGGTCGTCGAGTTCGCGGCGGCCGGGCCGGTCAAGCCGGTGCACTACACCTCGACGGTGGCGGTGTTCTCGCCGAAACCCCGCGCCGAGGCGATCACCGAGGACGACGTCCCGGACGACGCCGAAGACCTGACGATCGGCTACACCCAGAGCAAGTGGGTCGCCGAAGAGGTCGCGCGGCTGGCGCGCGACCGCGGGGTGCCGGTGACGATCTACCGCATCGGCCGGATCGCCGGCGACAGCGAGACCGGCGCCCTGCAGTCCGAGGACTTCCTCTGGCGCCAGGTCAAGAGCTTCCTCGAACTGGGGGTCGTCCCGCCGCCCGAGGAGCACGACACCGACCTGCTGCCGGTCGACTTCGTCGGCCGCGCCCTGGTCCGGCTGGCGCGGGCGCGGCCCGCGGAGAACCGGACGTGGCACCTGTTCAACCCCGGCATCAAGACCTTCGACGTCGTCTACCGGGCCATCCGCGAACTGGGGTACCCGCTGCGGGAGATCCCGGTGGGGGAGTGGCGGGCGGCGCTCGCCGACCGCGCCAACCCGCTGTCCGCGATGGCCCCGCTCTACCAGGAAGGCGCGCTCGACATCGGCGACAACACCTACGCCAACGAGCGCACCGGACGCGAACTGGCCCGGCTGGGCCTGCGCTGGCCGGAGATCACCCCGGCCGTGTTCACGAAAATGATCGGCTATTTCCGTGAGACGGGCGAATTCACCGGCTGAGGCCGGATCGTCCCTGTTCTTTCCCGATTTTCCCTCTCCAGCAAGGAATGCGCGATGAGGAAGACGCTGCCCGCACGCGCCCGGCCGGTGCTGCACCGCACCCCCGAGCCGAGCGCCGAGACCCTGACCGGCTACCCGGCCGCCCAGCAACCCGAGTGGCCCGACCCGCACGCGCTCGCCGAGGTCCGCGACACCCTGGCCGAGCGCGAAGACGTCGTCGGCCCCGCCGAAGTGCTCCAGCTGCGCTCCCTGCTGGCCCGCGCGGCCGAAGGCGAGTTCTGCGTCCTGCAGGCCGGCGACTGCGCCGAGGACCCGGCCGATGCCGGTGTCCGGGCCGTGGCCCGCAAGGTCGGCATGCTCGACACGCTCGCGGAGGTGATGCGCGTCGGCTCCGGCCGCCCGGTCCTGGAAGTCGGCCGGATCGCCGGCCAGTACGCCAAGCCGCGCTCGCAGAGCGTCGAGGAGGTCGACGGCCGCGAGCTGCCGGTCTACCGCGGCCCGATCGTCAACAGCCCCGAGCCGACCCCCGAGGCCCGGCGCCCCGACCCAGGCCGGATCCTCGACGCGCACCAAGCCGCGCTCGGCGTCCGCGCATCCCTCGGCCGCCTCGGCCGGGGCTCCGCGGCCGAACCGGCCGAGCGGATCTGGACGAGCCACGAGGCGCTGCTGCTGGACTACGAAGTCCCGCTCCTGCGCCGGATGCCCGGCGGCCGGAACTACCTGGCCTCCACGCACTGGCCGTGGATCGGCGAGCGGACCCGGCACTCGGACGGCGCCCACGTGCACCTGCTGTCCACCGTGGTCAACCCGGTGGCGGCGAAGGTGAGCGCGAAGGCCCCGATCGAGGACGTCCTGCGGCTGTGCTCGCGGCTCGACCCCTTCCGCACCCCGGGGCGGCTCACGCTGATCCCGCGGTTCGGCGCGGCCCGGATCGGGCAGCTGGCGCCGCTGGTGCGGGCGGTGCGCGACGCCGGGCACCCGGTGCTGTGGCTGTGCGATCCCATGCACGGCAACACCGTGGTCGCCGACGACGGGCTCAAGGTGCGCTGGCTCGAAGACATCATGAACGAGCTGCGCCAGTTCGTCCGGATCGTCACGGGGGAGGGCGGCGCGTGCGCCGGGCTGCACGTGGAGGCCTCGCCCAGCGAGATCTCGGAGTGCCACGGCGCCGGCATCACGGCGTCGCGCGGGCCCGGCTACACGACGCTGTGCGACCCGCGGCTGAACCTGACCCAGGCCGTCGCGCTGACGGCGAGCTGGCAGCCCGAGGCGGCCCACGAACTCCGGACGGAGCTGGCGTCATGAGCGTGACCCTGGTGACCGGCGCGGCGAGCGGCATCGGTGCCGCCACCGCGACCCTCCTGGCCGAGCGCGGGCACACCCTGGCGTTGTTCGACCGCGACGAAGCCGCCTTGGCCCTGGTCGCGAAGCCGCTGCTGGACGACGGCCGCAGCGTCTACACCTACACCGTGGACGTCACCTCCAGCGCGGAGGTCGACGCGGCGGTCGAGCGCGTCGAGAACGGCTTCGGCCCGATCGAAGGCCTGGCGAACGTCGCCGGGGTGCTGCGGATGGGCCGCGTGGCCGACCTGTCCGACGAGGACTGGAACGCGACCTTCGCGGTCAACGCGACCGGCGTCTTCCACGTCTGCCGGGCGGTCTCGCGCCGGATGGCCGCGCGCAAGAGCGGCTCGATCGTCACCGTGGCGTCGAACGCCGCAGGCGTGCCCCGCAGCCACATGGCCGCCTACGCCGCGTCGAAGGCCGCCGCGACCAGCCTGACCCACAGCCTCGGCCTGGACCTCGCCCCGCTCGGCATCCGCTGCAACGTCGTGGCGCCGGGGTCGACCGACACCCCGATGCTCCGGTCCATGTGGACGGACGAAACCGGCTCGAAGTCCACCTTGGACGGTGATCCCGGCCAGTTTCGGCTGGGCATCCCGCTGGGGCGCATCGGCTCACCCGAGGACGTCGCCCGCAGCGTGGCGTTCCTGCTGTCCGACGACGCCCGGCACGTGACCCTCGCGACCCTGCTCGTCGACGGCGGCGCGGCCCTCGGCGCGGTCTGAAGGAGGCCTGATGAGCGGCATCACGATCGAACCGTACGACCTGCCCACCACCGTCCCGGTCAGCACCGCGGGCTGGCGGGCCCACCCGGGCCGCGCGGCGCTGCTGATCCACGACATGCAGCGCTACTTCCTCGGCTTCTACCCGGAGGACGGCGCACTGCGGCGGACGCTCGTCCGCAACGTCGTCACCGCGCGGGAAACCGCCGACCGGCTGGGGATCCCGGTGTTCTACACCGCCCAGCCCGGCTCGATGACGCCCGAGGACCGCGGGCTGCTGCACGACATCTGGGGCCCGGGCATGAAGGCCACCCCGGCCGACCGGCAGGTGATCGACGAGCTGGCGCCGACGCCGTCGGACGTCGTGCTGACGAAGTGGCGCTACAGCGCGTTCCACCGCACCGACCTGCTCGAGCGGCTGCGGGCGGCCGGGCGCGACCAGCTGATCGTCTGCGGGATCTACGCGCACGTCGGCTGCCTGGTCACCGCCGTCGAGGCGTTCACGCACGACATCGAGACGTTCTTCGTCGCCGACGCCGTCGCGGACTTCGGCCCGGACGAGCACCGGCTGGCGGTGGACTACGCCGCCGCCAACTGCGCGGTCGCCACGACCACCGCGGCGCTGGTCGGGCAGCTGGAAGGCGCGGTGGTCGCGTGAGTGGCCTGCCGATCCGCGCGGGGTCGCCGTACGCGATCCTGCACCGGCCCGGCAGCGGCCGCGGCGACCAGGTCGAGGTCGTCTCCGGGCCGGTCCGCACGGCCGAGCGGCTGGCCGACCTGACCCTGGACGAAGGCGCCTGGGAAGGTCGCGGCCGGCACACGAAACTCGTCCTGCTCCCGTACCGGCAGCTCGCCGAGCGGGGCTACGACTGCCCGGACGACCAGGTCCCGTTGCAGGTGATGGACATCGAGTCCCAGACGACGCTCACCGTCGCCGAGACCCTCGCGGCCCTGCCCGACGGCGCCCCGCCGCTGGAACAGCGCGCGTTCGACCTGGGCGACGACGAGTACGCCCGCACGGTCGAGCGGATCCTCGACGACGAGATCGGCGCGGGGGAGGGCGCGAACTTCGTGCTCTCCCGCAGCCTGCGCGGCCGCTTCCCCGGCTTCGACGACGATGTCGCGCGGGCGGTGTTCAAACGGCTGCTCGGCGCGGAAGCCGGCGCCTACTGGACGTTCCTGGTCTTCACCGGCGAGCGCTACCTGCTGGGCAGCACGCCCGAGCAGCACGTCCGGCTGTTCGACCGCACGGTGACCATGAACCCGATCAGCGGCACCTACCGCTACCCGGAAGGCGGCGCCGACGCCGAAGGCCTGCTCGAGTTCCTCCACGACGAGAAGGAGGCCGACGAGCTGTGCATGGTCGTCGACGAGGAACTGAAGATGATGGCCGAGCTCTGCGACCGCGGCATCCGGGTGTCCGGGCCGCGGCTGCGGCGCATGTCGCGGCTGGCGCACACCGAGTACTCCCTGGAAGGCGAGACCGGGAAACCGCTGACCGAGGTGCTGCGGCACACGCTGCTCGCGCCGACCGTCACCGGCAGCCCACTGGTCAACGCCTGCCGGGTGATCCGCCGGTACGAGCCGAAGGGACGCGGCTACTACAGCGGCGTCGTCGGGCTCGTCGGCAGCGACGACGACGGCCGGCGCTCGCTGGACTCGGCGATCCTCATCCGCACCGCGGACATCTCGCCGGGCGGCGACGTCCGGCTGGCGGCCGGGTCGACGATCGTGCGCGAATCCGCGCCGCTCTCGGAAGCCGCCGAGACGACGGCGAAGGTGTCGGCGGTCCTGAAGTCGTTGTCCGGCGAAGCCCGCCAGGCCGCGACGCCCCCGCCGCCGACGTCGTCGGACGAGGTGCGCTCCGCGCTGAAGGCCCGCAACCGGGGCAAGTCGCGGTTCTGGCTCGACGGCGCCCGCCCCGGCAGTGGCTCGCGGGTGCGCATCACCGTCGTCGACGCCGAAGACGCGTTCACCTCGATGCTGGCCTACCAGCTGAAGTCGGTGAACTGCGCGGTGACGACCGTGCCGTGGGACGCCGGCGAGCTGCCCGAGAACGACTTGGTGCTGCTCGGCCCGGGGCCCGGCGATCCCAACGACGTCGATGGTGCGAAGGTCGGCCGCCTGCGGGCGCTGGCCGCGGACCTGCTGCGCTCGGGCCGTCCGCTCGCCGGGGTCTGCCTGGGCCACCAGGTGCTCTGCGCCGAACTGGGCCTGCCCGTCCAGCGGCTCGCGCGGCCCAACCAGGGACGTCAGGCGCACGTGACGATCGACGGCGAGCGCCGGGCCGTCGGGTTCTACAACAGCTTCGCCGCGCGCACTCCCGACGACCGCGTCGAAGTGCCCGGCCGGGCGCCCGCCGACGTCGTGCGCGGGCTGGACGACCAGGTCATCGGCCTGCGCGGGCCGCGGCTGGCGACCATCCAGTTCCACGCCGAGTCGTTCCTCACCGAGGACGGCCCGGCCATCCTGCGCGACGTAGTCGACCACGCCACCGAAGGAGGAACCCCATGACCACATCCGCCCCGGCGTTCGACCGGGCGAGGCTGAGGGCCTTCCTCGGCCACTTCACCACCGGCGTCACCGTCGTGACCTACCGCCGCGGCGAGCTGGTGCGCGGCGCGACCGTCAACGCGTTCACGTCCGTGTCGCTGGACCCGCCGCTCGTGCTGGTCTCGCTGGACCGGCGCAGCCGCTCGGTCCAGCACCTCGGCGACGGCCCGTTCGTCGTCAACATCCTGGCCGAGGACCAGCGCGACCTCGCGATGCACTTCGCGGGCAAACCCTTCGCGGACGACGCGGTGCCGTGGGTCGACCTCGACTCGCCGGTACCGCGGCTGGGCGGCACGGTCGGGCACGTCGAGTGCACCCCGTGGCGCGCCTACGACGGCGGCGACCACGTGCTGCACGTCGGCGAGGTGACCGGCCTCGACCTGGCCGGCGGGCGGCCGCTGCTGTTCTTCGGTGGCGACTTCCCGCGGCTGGCCGAAGAACCCGAGGCACCGCACTGGTCGTGGTCGCTGGACGACCCGACACCCCAACTATGGGAGGCAGGCAAGTGAGCGAGACGACGACCCGGCCGTTGACCGGGGACGAGTACCTGGAAAGCATCCGCGACGGCCGGGAGATCTGGGCCTACGGTGAGCGCGTCGACGACGTCACCAAGCACCCGGCGTTCCGCAACACCGCCCGGATGACGGCCCGGCTGTACGACGCGCTGCACGACCCGGAGAAGCGGGACGTACTGACTACGCCGACCGACACCGGCAGCGGCGGGTTCACGCACAAGTTCTTCCGCGCACCCAAGTCCACGACGGATCTCCTGGGCGACCGCGACGCGATCGCCGAGTGGGCCCGGATGAGCTACGGCTGGCTGGGCCGCAGCCCGGACTACAAGGCGAGCTTCCTCACCACCCTGGGCGTCGACCCGGGCTACTACGGCGAGTTCGAAGGCAACGCCCGGCGCTGGTACGCCGAAGCGCAGGAGAAGGTCCTGTTCTGGAACCACGCGATCATCAACCCGCCCGTCGACCGGCACAAGGCGGCCGACGACGTCGGGGACGTGTTCGTGCACGTCGAGGAAGAACGCGACGACGGCCTGGTCGTCAGCGGCGCCAAGGTCGTCGCGACCGGGTCGGCGCTGACGCACGGCAACTTCATCGCCCACTACGGGCTGCCGGTGAAGAAGCGCGAGTTCGCGCTGGTGGCGACGCTGCCGATGGACTCGCCGGGGCTGAAGCTGATCTGCCGGCCGTCGTACGCGCTGCAGGCCGACACGATGGGCAGCCCGTTCGACTACCCGCTGTCGAGCCGCCTCGACGAGAACGACACGATCTTCGTGCTCGACAAGGTGACGATCCCGTGGGAGAACGTCTTCGTCTACGGCGACCAGGCCAAGGCGGCGACTTTCCTGTCGGCGTCGGGGTTCCTGAACCGTTCGACGTTCCACGGCGTGACGCGGCTGGCGGTGAAGCTGGACTTCCTGGCCGGGCTGCTGCTCAAGGGCGTCGACGTCACCGGCACCCGGGACTTCCGCGGCATCCAGACCCGCATCGGCGAGGTTCTGGCGTGGCGCAACATGTTCTGGGGCCTGAGCGACGCGATGGCGCTCAACCCGGACCCGTGGAAGGACGGCGCGCTGCTGCCGAAGCTCGACTACGGCATGGCCTACCGCTGGTTCATGACGATCGGCTACCCCCGGGTGCGGGAGATCATCCACCAGGACCTGGGCAGTGCGCTGATCTACCTGAACTCGCACGCGAGCGACTTCCAGAACCCGGAGCTGCGGCCCTACCTGGACAAGTACGTCCGGGGTTCGTCGGGCTACGACGCCGTCGAGCGGGTCAAGCTGATGAAGCTGATCTGGGACTCCGTCGGCACGGAGTTCGCCGGCCGCAACGAGCTGTACGAGCGGAACTTCTCGGGCAACCACGAGAACGTCCGGATCGAGATGCTCACCGCGCAGCAGGCGTCCGGGCAGGTCGACGGCTACAAGGGCTTCGCCGAGCAGTGCCTGGCCGAGTACGACCTCGACGGCTGGACCGCCCCGGACCTGATCAACCCCGATCGGCTCTGACGTGTGTCCCGATAGGACGGAGGGCCTCCCCGCGGTGCGGGAAGGCCCTCCGGTGGTGGGTCGCTCAGCTCTCGACGAGCATCAGGCAGAACCCGTCGTGGCCGCGGCTGCCGACGGTCTGCACGGTCGTCGCGGTGACGCGCGGTTCGTCGGCCACCAGCTGGTTGAACCGTCGCACGCCCTGCACCGCCGGGTTGGGGCTGTCGGCTTCGACGACGAGCCCGTCGAGCACCACGTTGTCGACGACGATCACGCTGCCCGGGCGGGTCAGCTTCAAGGCCCAGCCGAAGTATTCGGGGATGTTGGCCTTGTCCGCGTCGATGAACACGAAGTCGAACGGCTCACCGTCCGCCAGCTCCGGCAGCGTGTCGAGGGCCTTGCCGACGCGCAGGTCGACGACGTCGGACAGACCCGCGTTGTCGATGTTGCGCCGAGCGACCTCGGCGAAGGACGGTTCGGCCTCCAGCGTGGTCAGCGAGCCGCCCGCCGGCAGCGCCCGGGCCAGCCAGATCGCGCTGTAGCCGCCGAACGCGCCGATCTCGAGGATGCGGCGCGCGCCGTGGGTGCGGGCGAGCAGGTGGAGGAACTTGCCCTGGTTGGGTGCCACCGCGATCTCCGGCAGCCCGGCCTCGGCGCTGGCCTTGGCCGCGAGGTCCAGGGCGGCGTCGTGCTCCACCATCAGGGTCGAGGTGTAGGTGTCGATTTTCGTCCACTGGTCTTCGCTCATGTTTCCCGATCGTACTTGAGGATCGCGCGCGGCTATAGGGATAATCGAGATTCTTTTGCCGCCAACTTGATTTCCCGGCGGCAACCACTGTAGGCTCGGAAGAGATCGGGCGGTTGTTTCTCCCGCCGCCCCCGATGATCGATCGAGGCCACTCTCGAGGCGCCGTCTGGGAATGCTCTCCCGGTGCCGGAAGAAAGGATGGCGACCATGTCCGAGAACGCCGTGGCGACCCTCGAGTCGCCGCGCCTCGCGCCACTGCGTGCGGCGACTTTCCACCACCTGGGGATCCAGACCGCCGACCTCGGCAACTGCGTCTCGTGGTACCAGGACTTCTTCGGCTGCAAGGAAAACTGGTCCCTGGACGAGTTCTCCGAGCTGACCACGAGCCGGCTGCCCGGCATCGTCAGGCTCGTCGAGCTGAGGGCCGGTGGCACCCGGTTCCACCTCTTCGAGCGGGCCGGTGAGGGAGCTCAGGCGCCCGACCCCGGCGACGCGCAGTTCCAGCACGTCTGCCTGGAGGTCGGTTCACCGGCCGAAATGCGCGCTTGGCAGCGCCACTGGATGAAACTGTACGAATCCGGTCTCTACCATTTCACCCGCGACGAACCGGCGACGGAGATCGTCACCGACGACGACGGCGTGCAGAGTTTCTACGCATTCGACGTGAACGGACTCGAATACGAGTTCACGTGGATTCCGGAGGCGGCGTGATGACCGTTCCCGTGCTGACCGGAGTTCCCGTGCGCGAGAGGTGGGACTTCGGCGACTTCCCCTACGGACTCGAACCGCTGACCATCCCCGACGCGGGCACCGAACCCGGTGGCGACGGCCCCTGCTCCCGCTTCGCGGGCCTGTGCACGCACCTGGAGCACATCTCCCGCGGCGGCGCGCCGGGCCCGGTCGAACCCGTCGAGTCGTCCGACCGCCTCTACTGGTTCCGCTGGATCACCGGCCACCAGGTGACGTTCGTGCTGTGGCAGCTCGTCGCCCGCGAGCTGGCGCTGGCCGGGCGCGGCGAGCGTGACCGCGAAGCCGCGCTGGCGTCGGCGGCCCTGTTCACCCGCGGCTTCAGTGCGATGCTGCTCTACACCAGCTCGACGCCGATCGGCGTCTACCACGAGGTGATCCGGCCCAGCATGTTCCTGCAGCACCGCGGGTTCAGCGGCACCTGGGCACCGGACTTCGCCCCGGTCCGCGACCTCTACCGCGGCAAGGGCCTGCCGGACGACGACTCGCCCGGCGTCCGGGCGTTGCGCGACGAAGTCGGTTTCTACCAACGGGTCCACGGCGGGATCGCGGCGAAACTGGTGCCCAGCGGCCGGTCCCTCCTGCAGGACTCGGCCGGCGCCACCGACGTGCACCACCCGGACGTCCTCGGCGTCGTCTACGACAACTACTTCATGACGCTGCGGGCGCCGACGTCGCTGCCGGACGTCGTCGCGCAGCTCCTGCGCCGCCTCAACGCCGTGGCGCTGGACGTGTCCGTGAACGGCGTCGACTCCGTGTCCGACGCGGAGGACCCGCCGGCGGAGCTGACCAGTCCCGAGGTCCGCTCGTGCGAGGCCGGGTTCGTCGGCCTGCTCGCCGACATCGCCGCGTGCGCCGCCGGCTCCCCGGCGGACTGAGCCGTGCGCCACGGCATCGTCCTGCTGCCCGAGCAGCGCTGGTCCGCCGCGCGGGACCGCTGGCGCCGCGCCGAAGAGCTCGGGTTCGACCACGCCTGGACCTACGACCACCTGATGTGGCGCTGGCTGCGGGACGAAACCTGGTTCGGCTGCCTGCCGACGCTGACCGCCGCCGCGGGGGTGACGTCGAAGATGCGGCTCGGCTCGCTCGTCGCGACGCCGACGTTCCGCCACCCGGTGCCGTTCGCCAAGGAGCTGATGACGCTCGACGACATTTCCGGCGGCCGGCTGATCTGCGGCGTCGGCTCCGGGGCCGGGGGGTACGACGAGAGCGTCTTCGGCGTCGCACCTTCGGGAAGCCGGTCCGGGCGGTTCGCGGAGTTCCTCGAGCTGACGGAACTGCTGCTGCGGCAACCGCTCACGTCGTACGAGGGCGAGTACTACCGCTGCGAGGACGCGCGGATGGAACCGGGCTGCGTGCAGCGGCCGCGGCTGCCGTTCGCGGTGGCGGCCACCGGCCCGAAGGCGATGGGCCTGGCCGCGCGGTACGGCGAAACGTGGCTCACCGCCGGCGCGCCGGGCCGCTTCGACGCCCGCCGCTGGGACCTGGTCGTGCCGGAGCTGAAGGACCAGCTCCGGGCGTTCGAAGACGCCTGCGTCGCGGCCGGCCGGGACCCGGCGTCGGCGGGGAAGCTGCTGGTGACCGGCGCGACCGTCGGGGGCGTGCTGGATTCGGCGCAGTCCTTCCGGGACGCCTCGGGCACGTTCGCCGATCTCGGCTTCACCGATCTGGTCGTGCACTGGCCCCGCGAATCCGAGCCCTACCAAGGGGACGAGCGCGTCCTCGACGAGCTGGACCTGTCCTGAGAGGAGCAGCATGCCAGCGTACGAGATCGTCAACATGTTCGCCGACCACGTCTACGCCGGCAGCGCGCTCGGCGTCGTCCCGCGGGCCGGTGACCTCGACCCCGCGGGCATGCAGGCACTGGCGCGCGAGATCAACCACACCGAGACCGCGTTCGTGCTGCCGCCCACCGGCACCGGCGCGGACTACCGGGTCCGGGTCTTCACCCCCAAGGCCGAGTCGCCCTTCGGCGGGCATTCCAGCGTCGGCACCGCGGTCACGCTCGCGCGGCTCGGGCTGGTGCCCGCCGGGCGGGTCGTGCAGGAGTGCGGCCCGAAGCTGCTGCCCCTCGACGTGACCGCCGAGGCGGGCAAGATCACCGCGAACGACCCCCTGGAGAGCGTGCCGCTCGATCCGGGGCTGCTGCTCGGCGCCGTCGGCCTGCCCGCCCCCGCGGCCGACGGCGCCCGCCCCGCGGCGTGCGGGTTCGGCCCGGCGTTCCATTTCCTCCCGGTGCGCGCGGACGCCGTCGCGGCCGCGGTGCCCGACTTCGCCCGGATGGCCGCCGCGGACCTCGCCGACGTGCTCGTGTTCGGCTGGGACCCGGCGACCCGCACCGCGCACGGCCGGCTGTTCGCGCCCGGCTACGGGATGCCCGAGGACCCGGCGTGTTCCTCGGCCGCGCTCGGGCTCGGCGTCTGGCTCGTCGAGGCGGGGTGGCTCGGCGGCGACGGCTCACACGACTTCACGCTGCGCCAAGGACGTGAGCAGGGACGTCCGTCCACTTTGTACTGTTCGGTCCGGGTTGCCGACGGTCGGCCGGTGTCCGCGTCGGTCTCCGGTGCCGTGCTGCCGGCGGGCGCCGGCGAGCTGGCCGACCCGGACCGCGAGAAGGGAAGCTGACGTGCTCGACCGACCCGAACTGCTCGGCACCCGCGGGGCCGTGTCCTCCACCCACTGGCTGGCTTCGGCCGCCGGCACGGCGATGTTCGACCTCGGCGGCAACGCCTTCGACGCGGCCGTCGCGACGGCGCTGGTCATCCAGGTCGTCGAACCGCACCTCAACGGCCCGGGCGGCGACGTCCCGATCCTGGTGCACGACGGCGCGACCGGCGACGTCGAGGTGATCTGCGGCCAGGGCCCGATGCCGGAAGCCGCGACACCCCAGGCGTTCCGCGACCGCGGCGTCGACGCGATCCCCGGCTCCGGGCTGCTGCCGGCGGTCGTGCCCGGCGCGTTCGGCGCGTGGCTGCGGCTGCTGCGCGACCGCGGCCGCCTCGACCTCGGCACCGTGCTCGCCCCGGCCATCGCCTACGCCGAGGACGGCTTTCCGCTGCTGCCCAAGGCGGCGGACATGATCGCGGTGCTCGCGCCGCTGTTCCGCGAGGAGTGGACGGCGTCCGGCGAGGTCTACCTGCCGGACGGACGACCGCCGGAGCCGGGCTCCCGGCTGCGCAACCGGCCGCTGGCCGCGACCTACCGGCGGATCCTCGCCGAGTCCGAAGCCGCCCCCGGCGGGCGCGAGAACCGGATCGACGCCGCTGTCGCCGTGTTCTACCAGGGGTTCGTCGCCGAGGCGATCGACAAGTTCCTCGCCACGGCCGAGCCGCTCGACTCCACCGGCCGCCGCAACGGCGGCCTGCTCACCGGCCACGACCTGGCGTCCTGGCGGCCCACGATCGAGCCGGCGGTGACGACGGACTACCGCGGGCACACCGTGCACAAGGCGGGCCCGTGGTCGCAGGGTCCGGTGTTCCTGCAGCAGCTGGGCCTGCTCGAGGGTTTCGACCTGGCGGCGATGGACCACGGCGGCGCCGAGCACCTGCACACGGTCGTCGAGTGCGCGAAGCTCGCGTTCGCCGACCGGGAAGCGTTCTACGGCGACCCGGCGTTTTCCGACGTCCCGCTGCGCCGGCTGCTCGATCCGGAGTACGCGGCGGCCCGCCGCGAGCTGGTGGGGGAGCGGGCGTGCGGCGAGCTGCGTCCGGGCTTGGACGGCTGGTTCCCGGAGCCGCCGCTGCCCGCCCCGTCCGACCCGGACTGGCGCGCCCAGCTGGCCGACGGCATCCCGGCGGTGGTGAAGCTGACCGCGGCCAAGGGCGACACGTGCTGCATCAGCGCGTCGGACCGCGACGGCAACATGGTCGTCGCCACTCCCAGCGGCGGCTGGCTGAAGAGCTCCCCGGTCATCCCCGGTCTCGGCTTCCCGCTCGGCACCCGCGGCCAGATGGCGTTGCTGGAAGAGGGCCACCCGAACACGGTCGCGCCGGGCAAGCGCCCGCGGACGACCCTGAGCCCGACGCTGGTGACGAAGCAGGGCCGACCCCACCTGGCCTTCGGCACCCCGGGCGGCGACCAGCAGGACCAGTGGACGCTGAACTTCTTCCTCAGCCACGTCGACGCCGGGTTGCGCCCCCAGGCGGCGATCGAGCAGCGGGCGTTCCACACGGACCAGGTGCCGTCATCGTTCGCGCCGCGTTCGGCCCGTCCGAACCGCCTGGTGGTCGAGAGCGGGTGCCCGGCGGAGGTGGTCGAGCAGCTGCGCGACCGGGGTCATGACGTCGTCCTGGCGGCGGAGAAGTCGTTGGGCAAGGTCTGCGCGACGGGGTTCGAGGGTGATCTGGTTCTCGCCGCGGCCAGTCCGCGGGGTCAGCAGGCGTACGCCGTGGCCCGCTGAGCCCGCGGCTACCTGTAGTGATCATGGAGGGTTGGGTACGAGGCGACACGTGATCGGACCCGGGCTGGCGCGACACACTGCGCGACGCGGTGATCACCCACAAACACACCGGCCCTACCGGGCCCCAACCAACAGCAAGGTCGAGCGGTTCAACCGCACCTTGCTTGATGGATGGGCCTACGACCGGCCCTACCGCACCGAGACCGAGCGCCGAGCTGCGTTGCCGCGGTGGTGGTTGCACACCACCACCGCGGCCACACCTCGCTCGGCGGCAAATCACCCGCCAGCCGCATCCTCCAACCTCACCGGACAGAACAGCTACCCGAGTGACGTGTACAGGCCGGCGTGCCGGGCCCGGAGCCGGTACTTGAGGATCTTGCCGCCGACCGTCTCGGGAAGGGACTCGGCGAAGACGATCGCCTTGGGGCTCTCGTACCCCGCCAAGTGCTCGCGGCAGTGCGCGAGCAGCTCGGCTTCGGCCGGATCGTGGCCCGGCCGCGGGACGACGACCGCCGTGACCGCCTCGCCCCAGTGCTCGTGCGGCAGGCCGATCACCGCCGCGCGCAGGACGCCGGGGTGCTCGTGCAGCACCGCCTCGACGCGCATGCTGGAGACGTTCTCGCCGCCCGTCTTCACGATGTCCTTGTAGCGGTCCACCATCACCCGCAGGCCGTCTTCGTCCACCACCGCCGAGTCGCCGGAGTGGAACCACCCGTCGCGGAACGCCTCGCGGGTCGCGGCCGCGTCGCGGTAGTAGCCCGCCGTCATGACCGGCGACCGGTAGACGGCCTCGCCGGGGGTGCCGCGGACCGGCTCGCCCGATTCGTCGACGACGTCGGAGGCGAGCAGCCCGCTCGGGACGCCGACGTAGTTCATCGCGGGTGCCGTGCGCGCGTGCACTTCGGGCCACGCACTGGGCCAGAAGCGGTGGCAGGCGATGGCTTCCGTCTGCCCGAAGATCCCGACCGTGACGAACCCCGGCGCGGTCCGGGCTTCCAGGCGCCGCAGCAACGCGGGGGAGAGGGCGCCCCAGCCGTAGACGAGCGTGGTCAGGGAGGTGAGGTCGAGGTCCCCGCGAGCGTCGATCTCGTCGGCGAGCGCGGCGACGAACTGGGGTGAGCCCGCCCAGACCGCGGTGGCCCGTGACCGCGCCAGTGACTCCGCGACCGGGCCGGGCACCGGGCGGCGGCCGAGGATCAGCGTGCCGCCGGCGAAGAACGTCGAGTACGTGAACAGCGCGTCACCGACGTGGTAGATCATCGGCAGGAACGTGACGACCCGCAGGTCCGTCTCGTGCCGCAGGCCGCGGGTGAGCGACAGCGCGAAGTTCAGCCCGGCCAGGTGCGCGTAGCTGTGCGAGAGCATCACGCCCTTCGGCATCGCGGTGGTGCCGGAGGTGAACAGCAGCTGGTAGATGTCGTCGCCGTGGATCTCGACGGTGGGTTCGGTGTCCGGCCGCCCGTCGAGGAACCCGCCGAACGACGGCGTGCCGGCGACCGGGCCGCCGCCGACCGTGATGGTGGCGCCGACCCGCACGCCCGGTACGCCGGCCAGCCGTGGCCACAGTTCGGCGTCGACGATCGCCAGCCGCGGTTCGGTCTGCCGCACGAGGTGGTCGAGGACGTCGGGAGCGAGGCCCGGGTTCAGCGGGACGGCGACCATGCCCGCCTTGGCGATCCCGATCTTGGCCAGGAACGCCTCGACGGTGTTCTCGCAGAACAGCAGCACGCGGTCGCCGGGCACCAGGCCCGCCGCGGCCAGCGCGTGGGCCAGCCGGTTGGCGGCCCGGTCGGCCTGCCGGTACGTCACGGAGGCGAACTGTTCTTCCCCGTAGGCGCCCTCGGCCGCGCTGATCGCGACCTGGTCCGGGCGGCTCCAGGTGAGCCGCTCGAAGACGTCGCCCACCGACGTCCGCTCCCAGCGGTGCACCGCGCGGCGGCCACGGAGGGTCTCGACGTCGATC
>NZ_JBEXVF010000070.1:0-49257 GCF_040629235.1 Amycolatopsis sp. NPDC005961
GCCTTCGCCCTGCAGCACCTGGACGATCTCGCCGGAGAGCTCGTTGACGTCGTTCGGCGACAGCGCCTGGAACAGCGGCTTGAAGCCGTTGAACATCACGACCCCGAGTACGCGCCGGTGTCGAGGTCCTCGATCAGCGTCTTGCCGGTCGGGGTCCACCCGAGCAGCTCCTGCGTGGCGGTGCTCGTCGCCGCCAGGTCCATCGCGAAGAACCCGCCGATCCACCCCCAGTGCTTCTGCGCGTCGGCCGCCGGGATCGAGGCCACCGGCAGGTCGAACGCCCGCCCGATCGCCTCCGCGATCTCCTTCGTCGGCACGCCTTCCTCGGCCACCGCGTGCAGGCGGCTGCCCGCCGGTGCCTTCTCCAGACCCAGGACGGCCATGCGCGCCGCGTCCGTCACGTGGACCGCCGCCCAGCGGTTCGTGCCGTCGCCCGGGTAGCCGGACACCCCCTTCTCACGGGCGATCGCCGACAGGATCGCGATGAACCCGTGGTCGCCCGTGCCGTGCACGGTCGGCGAGAACCGCAGGCTCACCGGGTGGACGCCGCGGTCGGCGAACCCGAGCGCGAGGTTCTCCGCGCCGCCGCGCGGGGAGTCCGGGCCGTGGAACGGGGACGCATCGGCTTCGGTGACCGGCTGGCCCTGCACCAGGCCCGCCACCCCCGAGGCCAGCAGGAACGGGCGGCCGCTGCCCGCGAGCGCGTCGCCGATCGTCTGGACGGCGGCCCGCTCGGCCGCGTTCGACACGGCCTGGTTCGCGAAGTCGTGCTTGTTCGCCAGGTGGATGACCGCGTCGGCCGCTTCGGCGCCGGCGCGGAGGCCGGCCAGGTCGTCGAGGTCGCCGCGCCGGACCCGGACGCCCTTCGCCTCGAGCTTCGCGGCGGACCCGTCCGACCTGGCCAGCCCGGTGACCTCGTGGCCCGCGGCGAGCAGCTCGCCGACGACGGCGGTGCCGATCCAGCCGGAGGCTCCGGTGACGAAAACGCGCATGGCGTGAACTCCTTCGAGTGGCTGTGCTTCCCAAAACTGATGTCAGTGACCGACGTCAGTCGCTGACATCCACACCGTACGCCTTTATGTCAGCCGCTGCCATCACTAGACTCGGCCGCATGGTGCGCTGGGAACCCGGGACCGCGGAGCGGCTGCAGAAGGCCGCGCTCGAACTGTTCGCCACGCGCGGGTACGAGCAGACGACCGCCGCGGAGATCGCGCAGTCCGTCGGGCTGACCGAGCGCACCTTCTTCCGGCACTTCAGCGACAAGCGCGAGGTGCTCTTCCAGGGACAGGAACTGCTGGTCCAGGCGTTTCTCGACGGTATCGACGCCGCTCCGCCGGAAGCGTCGCCGCTCGAGGTCGTCGCCTCCGCGCTGGCGACGGCCGCGACGTTCTTCCCGGACGAGCGCCGCCCGCACTCCCGCGCGCGGCAGTCCGTCATCGACCGGAACCCGGCGCTGCAGGAACGGGAGCAGCACAAGCTGACCACCCTGGCGACGACAGTCGCTGACGCCCTGCGTGCCCGCGGCGTCGACGAACTCGCGGCCACGCTGGCGGCGGAGTCGGGCGCGACCGTGTTCGGGATCGCGTTCGCGCGGTGGTTGCGCGAGGAGAAGTCACTGGCTGACATCGCGGCGGACGTGCTGGCCGAGCTGCTGCTGCTGGCCGAAACGGCCGCTCAGGCCTTGCGCCCGACCAGGTGAAAGACGCGGCTGAGCCGGCGGTAGGGGTCTCGACGGCCGGCTTCGAGCTCGACGGCCGCCACGCGCTCCGCGTCGGCCGGATCCACCTCGGCGCCGCCGAACCCGAGCCAGTCGACGAACAGCCAGACCCCGTACCACCGCACGGGCTCCACGCCCCGGTCGCGAAGGAGCTCGCTCAGCTCCTCGACGGTGTCGGCCCGGGTCGGAACGCCCAGCACGCCGATCTCCGTGTCCGCGTCGAACGCCGCGAGGGCGTCCTCCCACCGCTGCTCCAAGGCCGGCCGCACCGCCATCGCGTGGGCGTTGCCGGTCATGATCGAGACGACGCCCCCGGCCGCGGCGCACCGGCACAGCCGGTCGAGCACCGGTTCCGGCCGCTCGAGGTAGCCGAGGACGCCGTGGCAGAGGACGGCGTCGAAGCGCCGCCCGCCGACCGCCTCCTCGGCGTGCTCCCCGTCGGCTTCCACGAACGTCACGCGGCCGCGGATCCCGGGTGACAGCCGCTGCCGCGCCTTGTCCAGCATCGCCGGGGACGGGTCCAGCAAGGTGACGTCGTACCCGGCCCCGGCCAGCGGAAAGGACTGGTGGCCGGCGCCGCCGCCGACGTCGAGCACGGTGGCCGGGGGCGCTGGGAGGTGCTCCAGCAGCTGGCGGTGCAGGACGTAGGTGCGCACGCGCCCCTTCACCGACGCGTAGGCGTCGTCGGCGAAGTGGCCGGCCAGCGCGGCCCAGGCGTCGTCACCCACGCGGACCACCGTACCGGCGCGGGCGTGGTGACTCGGGGCCCGCGCGCGGGGTAATGTCAGCGTCGCTGCGGTTGAGCACAGCAGCCGCCCCTGGAACCCATTCGCCGCGCGATTCCCCGCGCCGGCCGGGACGGCGGGCTCGACCCGCCTCACCGAGGTGAGGACGCTCATGCACGACACCATCACCCGCCCAGGCGTGGCCTTCCTGGTGGAAGCACCGCCCCGGATCGCCATCACGACGACGGCCGAGCGCACGGTCGTGGCCGTCACCGGCGAGCTCGACCTGTCGGCGACCGGCCGGCTCGCCGCCCGGCTCGGCGAAGAGCTCGACCTCGCGCCGCGAGCGCTGGTCATCGACCTGACGCGCCTCGACTTCTGCTCGGTGCGCGGGCTGAGCGTGGTGCTGGACGCGGTGGCCGCGGCCCGCGCGGCCGGGATCCCGGTGGCCGTCGCCGCCGACGGGCGGGCGGTGCGGCGTCCGGTCGAGGTCCTGGGCCTCGGCGACGCGCTGCCGCTGTACCGCACGCTCGCCGACGCGGAGGAGCACCGTGTCCGCTGAGCAGGAGTGGCAGCGCGCCAAGGAGACGTTCGTCGCCGGCGAAGACCGGCCCACGGCCGGCCCCCTGGCCGGGGAGTTCGCCCGGCTGACGAGCCGGCTGCTCACCGCCCTCAGCGTCGAAGACGTCCTGGAGCGGGTTCTCGAAGCGACCACGCTCATGGTGCCGTCGGCCGACCTGGCCAGCTTCACCCTGGTCGACGCGGACGGCCGGTTCCACACCCCCGCCGAGACCGACGCGGTCGCCATCGAGCTGGACCTGCTGCAGTACCGGTTCCGGGAAGGGCCGTGCGTCGAGGCCGCCGTGCCGGCCGGCCCGGCCGTGGCGATCGCCCCGAACCTGGCCGACGAGCCCCGCTGGCCGCAGTGGGCGCCGGCCGCCGTCGGGCTGGGCGTGGGCGCGGTCCTCTCCACCGCGCTCATCCCCGGCGCGCCGACCGGCCGGTCCGTCGGCGCGCTCAACGTCTACTCGCGCTCCGCGGGCGGGCTGGACGACGCCGACCGCGACGTCCTGCTGCTGCTGGCCACGCACGCGTCGCTGGCCATCGCCACCACCGACGCCGTGACGCGCAGCGAGCTGCAGGCGGCCCACCTGCGCACGGCGATCGAGAGCCGGGACGTGATCGGCCAGGCCAAGGGCATCATCATGGCGCGCCGGGGCGTTTCGGCGGAGGAGGCGTTCGACGTCCTGCGGCGCACCTCCCAGGACCTGAACGTCAAGCTGGCCGAGCTGGCGCGGACGCTGGCCGAACGGCACGCCGAGATCGACCTGCCCGGCTGACGCCGTCGCCTCGGCTGTCCACAGTGGAGCGAACTCAGCGCCCGGGCTGCCGCCGGATCCAGTCGCGGGCGTCCTCGACCGTCGCGTGCAGGGTGAACGCCTCGTCCAGGTGGCTGAGCCGCACCGCGCGCACCACCGCGCGGTGGCCGGCGACCACCGCGAGCGGCACGCCGCCGTCGGCCGTCTCCGCGACGAGCTCGGCCAGCACCTGCAGGCCCGCCGAACCGCAGAACCCGATCCCGGTCAGGTCGACGACGAGCGCCGCCGGCCGGTCGTCCAGCACGGCACGGGCCCGCTCCCGCAGCACCGGCGCCGACCCGAGGTCCAGGTCGCCGGAGGCCGCGACGACGACGGCTTCGGGCACGGTGCGCACCCGCACGCTCAACGTCCGCTCGCCGGTCACCGCGCCTCCCTTCGCCGGTGCCGACCTTAAGCCGCCCGCATCGTTTTGTCATCGATTCGCCGCGCGACCGGGGCGCGGAGCGCGGCGGCCCGCGCCCCGCGGGTCCATCATGGGGAGATGAACCAGCCGGTCACCGCCCCCGCCGTCACCTGGACGGCGGGAGCGGTCGCCCGGATGCTGGACCTGCCGCCGTCCACCCTGCGCGCGTGGCACCGGCGCTACGGCCTCACGCTGTCGGCGCCGCAGACCGGCACCCACCGCCGCTACGGACGCGCCGACGTCGACGCGCTGTTCCGGATGAAGCACCTGATCGAGCAGGGGCTCGGCACCGAGACCGCGGCCGCCCGCGCGTTCCACGCCGACGGCACCACCGACGCCGGGACGCTGCTGGCCGCGGTGCGCGGCCTCGAGCTCGACACCGCGACCGCGCTGCTGGACGCGTACCTCGTCGACCACGACGTCGTCGACACCTGGGAGCACCTGTGCCGGCCGGTGTTCGGCGCGCTGTGCGGCCCGGACGCCGACCACTGCGTCGACCTGGTGCACGGGCTCGCATGGGCCGTCGCCGCGGCCCTGCACCGCATCCCCGCTCCCCGCAGCGCCGCCCCGCCGGTACTGCTCGCGTGCGCCGACGGGGACCGGCACACCCTGCCGCTGGAGGCACTGCGCGCGGCGCTGGCCGAGCACGGCCGCGCGGCCCTGTTCCTCGGCGGGTCCATTCCGGACACCGCGCTGCGCGACGCCGTCGCCCGCACGCACCCGGCGGCGGTCGTCCTGTGGAGCAGCCGCCCGGCGGCTCCCCCGCGCCGGATCCGCGCGCCCCGGCTCGTCCTCGCCGGCCCCGGCTGGCCGCGCCGGACCGGACGCGCCCTGCGCCCGGCCTCCCTCGGCGAAGCCGTCGCACTGCTGAGCACCGGGACGCGGTAACTGGCGGAAAACGCCCAAATCGGCCAACGGTGAGCCCGCGGAAAAGGGCATCTCGCGCGTCCGGCATCCTGGGGACCGCTGTGTCCAGGGACGAGGGGACGACGATGGCTGCTTCACCCGAAGTGACCGTGCCGGCGAGTGTCGACAGCCCGGTACCGCCGAAGCCGCCGGCCTCCGGGCTCGCCCGCTGGCTGCTGGAACACCGGGTGGCCCCGGTCGGCCGCCAGGGCGGCGAGGACCACGGCACGCCGCAGGCCTGGTGGAAGGTCATGTGCCTGACCGGCGTCGACTACTTCTCCACCCTCTCCTACCTGCCCGGGATCGCCGCGCTCGCCGCCGGCGCGCTGTCCCCGCTGGCGACGCTGCTGATCGTCGCGCTGACCCTGCTCGGCATGCTGCCGATGTACCGCCGCGTCGCCCGCGAAAGCCCGCACGGGCAGGGCTCGGTGGCGATGCTGGAGGACCTGCTGCCGTTCTGGCGCGGGAAGCTCTTCGTCCTCACCCTGCTGGGCTTCGTCGCGACGTCGTGGATCATCACGATCACGCTGTCGTCGGCCGACGCCACCGTGCACATGCTGGAAAACCCGTACGTGCCCGGCTTCCTGCACGGCCACGCCGTGCTCATCACCGTCGTGCTGCTGCTGATCCTCGGCGGGGTGTTCCTGCTGGGCTTCAGCGAGGCGGTCGGCGTCGCCATCCCGCTCGTCGCGGTCTTCCTGCTGCTCAACGCCGTGGTCACCGTCGCCGGCGTGGTCGACCTGCTCGGCAACTCGGCCGACCTCTCCCGCTGGACCGACGCGCTGACCGCGGGCGGCGGCGGGTTCTTCGGCGTGGTCGGGCCCGCCGTGGTCGCGTTCCCGCTGCTGGTGCTGGGCCTTTCGGGCTTCGAAACCGGTGTCAGCATGATGCCGCTGGTCGCCGCGGACGGAAAGACCGCCGAGGAGCGGCTGGAGTCGCGCATCCGCAACACGCGCAAGCTCCTGACCGCCGCCGCGCTGATCATGTCGGTGTTCCTGATCGCGACGAGCTTCATCACGACGGTGCTGATCCCGGCGGACGCGTTCAAGGAGGGCGGCGAGGCGAACGGCCGGGCCATGGCCTACCTCGCCCACCGCGAGCTGGGCGAGATCTTCGGTACCGCCTACGACATCAGCAGCGTCCTGATCCTCTGGTTCGCCGGCGCGTCGGCGATGGCCGGGCTGATCAACATCGTCCCGCGGTACCTGCCCTCCTACGGCATGGCCCCGGAGTGGGGCCGCGCGGTGCGGCCGGTGGTGATCGTCTACACGGTGATCAGCATCCTGATCACCGTCGCGTTCGGCGCCGACGTCAACGCGCAGGCCGGGGCCTACGCGACCGGGATCCTCGCGATGATGGTGTCGGGCGCGGTCGCGGTGACCATCTCGGCGATCCGGCGTAGCCAGCGCGGCGCGGCGATCGGGTTCGGCGTCCTGACGCTGGTGCTGCTGTACGCGCTCGTCGAGAACGTCATCGAAAAGCCGGACGGCATCGCCATCTCGGCCCTGTTCATCCTCGGGATCATCGTCGTCTCCCTGGTTTCGCGGGTTTCGCGGACGACCGAGCTGCGGGCCGAGCGCATCGAGTTCGACGAGGAAGCGCGCCGGTTCATCGCCGATTCCCTGGCCCACGACGGCAACCTGCACATCATCGCCAACCGGCGCCAGGGCGGCGACGAAGCCGAGTACTCGGCCAAGGAAGCCGAACAGCGCTCGATGAACCCGGTCCCCGGCGCCGCCGACGTCATCTTCCTGGAGATCGACGTGGTCGACCCGTCGGAGTTCTCCAACGTGCTCGAGGTGCGCGGCGTGGAGATCGACGGGTACCGGATCCTGCGCGCGGACAGCCCCGCGGCGCCGAACGCGATCGCCGCGATCCTGCTGGCGCTGCGCGACGTCACCGGCGTCCGGCCGCAGTGCCACTTCGAGTGGGCCGAAGGAAACCCGCTCGGGCACCTGTTCCGCTACCTGATCCTCGGCCGCGGCGACACCGCGCCGGTGGTCCGCGAAATCATCCGCAGCGCGGAAAAGGACCCGGCCCGCCGGCCGGGCATCCACGTCGGCGGCTGACGGCCCCAGCTCGATCTCGACGGCACGCGCGCCGGGACTACCCCCGTTCGCGCCGGACACGCATGCCGGTTTATTGCCGGAATGCCCGGGTAGCCCGCCGCTCTACGCAGCCGTGGGCACCGGAAGTGCCTCGCCCGCAAGGAGGTCGAGATGACACAGGGATCCGGCGGTCAGTCACCGCCGTCGACGACGGACACCGCGAAGGACGAAGCCCGCGAGGTGGCCACCACGGCCGCCGACCGCGGGGGTGCGGTGGCCCAAACCGCCGCGCAGGAAGCGAAACACGTCGCGGAGCACGCCCAGCGCGAAGCGCGCGATCTGCTCCGCGAGGGCCGGGACCAGCTCGAGGCCCAGGCCAAGGACGGCCAGCGGAAGGCGGCGCAGAGCCTCCACCAGCTGGCCGGTCAGCTGGACCGGATGGCCGAGCAGACCGACTCCCCCGGCGTCGCCGCCGACGTCGCGCGGCAGGTGTCCGGCCGGACCAGGACGGTCGCGGACTGGCTGGAGCACCGCGAACCCGGGGACCTGCTCGACGAGGTGCGGCGCTTCGCACGCCGCCGTCCGGGCGCGTTCCTGGTCGGTGCGGCCGTGGCGGGCGCGGTCGTCGGACGGCTCACGCGGGGTGTCGTCGCGCAGCAGCAGGAGGATTCCGGGAGCTCGCCGAACGGGCGGGCGGCCGCGGCCGTCCCGCCGGCGCACCCCGGGCCGGCCGGGATCCCGCCGGTGCCGCCGGAACCCGGGCCGGGCGGGACGGGGTATCCGCCGCCGGTCGCCCCGGGCGGGTACAACGCACCGCAGCCCGGGTACGACGCGCCGCAGCCGGGCGGGCCGGCCGCTCCCGGCGGTACCGAAGCGCCGGTCCCGGGCGGTTACGCCGCGCCGGCGGAACCCCTTCCCCAGCCCACCCGCTACTCCACGCCGGGGCAGGTGCCGTGATGACGCAGACCCCCGGCCCCGCGCCCCGGCCGGCGGTACCCCCGCCGGTCGACGTCGCCGGCTCCTCCGTCGGCGAGCTGTTGTCCAACGTCATGAAGGACGTCTCCACGCTGCTGCGGCAGGAGGTGGCGCTGGCCAAGGCCGAAACGAAGGCCGAAGCCACCAAGGCCGCCAAGGGCGCGGGCCTGTTCGGCGGCGCCGGGTTCGCCGGCTACCTGGTCCTGCTGTTCCTGTCCGTCGCGCTCTGGCAAGGCCTGGAGAACGTGATGGACGGCGGCTGGGCCGCGCTCATCGTCGCGGCCCTGTGGGCGGTCATCGGCACGGTCCTGTACGCCACCGGGCGCAGCGAGTTCCGCCGGATCAACCCGAAACCCGAACGCACCGTCGAGACCCTGCAACGGGTTCCGGACGCACTGAAAGGCGAGCGCTCATGACCGACCCCGACCGGATCCGCCGGGAAATCGAAGGCACGCAACGGAACCTGAGCACCGACGTCAACGCGCTGACCGAAAAGGTGAGCCCCGGCCGCATCGTGGAGCGCCGCGTCGGCCGGCTGCGCACGGCGTTCGGCAGCGCGAAGGACCGCGTGATGGGCACCGCGAACGACCACGCGTCGACAGCGGGCGACAAGGTCGGCTCGGTTGCCTCCACCGCGCAGGACAAGGCGAGCTCGGTCGCGTCCACGGCCCAGGACAAGGTGAGCGCCGCGGCCGACGCGGTCTCCGACGCCCCGGAGCAGATCCGCCGCGGCACGCAGGGCAACCCCTTGGCCGCCGGGCTGATCGCGTTCGGCGCGGGCTGGCTCGTCTCGTCCCTGCTGCCGGCGAGCGAGCCCGAGCGCAAGCTCGCGGGCCAGGCGACCGACCTGGCGCGCGAGCAGCTGGCCCCGGTGGCCAAGCACGCGGCCGAGGAGCTCAAGGACAACCTGCGCGAGCCGGCCCAGCACGCGGCCGAGTCGGTGCGGTCCGAAGCCGCGGACAGCGCGTCGACCGTCAAGGACGAGGCGCGGTCCGCGGCCGGCGAGGTCACCGACCGGGCGCAGGAGGCCCGGCAGAACGTCCGTTCGTCGTGATACCCGGGGCACGGCGCGCACCGCGGGGTCGCGCCGTGCCCCGGAAGTTCAACCGGAACTCCCGCGCGGTCCACCCCGGCGGGGTAGCTTGCTCCGCGTGAAGACTCCGGCGCCGTTCGTCCTGGCCCTGTCCGCCGCGCTCACCCTGGCGCTGAGCACGCCGGCCTCGGCCGCCGGTGCCGTGCTCGCGCCGGGGCTGACCGTCTCCACGACCGTCACCGGGGAAGGCACCGGGCACAACACCTGGACCGTCACCGCGCAGGTACCCGGCGGGTCAAGCCCCGATCCGGACGCGCCGCCGTCCGCGCTCGGGAGCCGTGACCACGCCGAGGCGCTCGTAACCTCCTTGCGAGGCAAGGGTTTCGCCGCGCGCGCCGAGCAGGTCGACTGGCCCGCGTTCGCCGACACGCCCCGGGGCGCCCTGGGCTGGCGGGTGCGGGTCGGCTCGTTCGCCGACCGCGCGCAGGCCGCGGCCACCGCGAGCGCCATGACCGCGAACGGCTTCACCGGCGCCGTCGAATGGACCGGGCAGGACGGCCCGGAAGCACAAGGCCCGCAACGCGTTCGCGTCGCGGTCGTCGACCCGCGGCGGTTCCGCGGCGAGGTCGTCGCGTCCCACGGCGATTCGGTGGCGGGGCGGCGCACGACGTCGGCGCTGTCGGCCGCCGCGGGGGCGCTCGTCGGGACCAACGGTGGCTTCTTCGTCATCGACCCGCGCGACGGCATCCCCGGCGAACCGGCGGGCATCGGTGTCTACCAGGGCCTCCTGCAGAGCGAAGCCACCACCGGGCGGCCCGCGCTGCTGCTCGGGGACCGGCCGTCGATCGGCGTGCCGCGGACGGCGCTCACCGTCGGCGGCCACGACGTCAACGGGGTCAACCGCAAGCCCGGCCTCGTCCGCAACTGCGGCGAGCCCGGCGACGTCCCGACGGACCGGCCGCTGCACGACACGACCTGCACCCACGCAGGAGAGCTGGTGCTCTTCACGCCGCAGCTCGGCACGCCGACTCCGGCCGGTACCGGCGTCGAAGCCGTGCTGGACGCCCACGACGTCGTCACGGCGGTGCGTCCCGCGGGCGGCGACGTGCCGGCGGGCGGGCACACCGTGCAGGGCATCGGCGCGGCGGCGACCTGGCTGAGCGACCACGCACGGCCGGGCACGAGGCTGCCGGTCGGGACGCGGATCTTCGAAGCGGGCCGGCCGATCCACCCGGCCGGCGTCGTCAACGGCGGCCCGTGGCTGGTCCGCGGCGGGCGGGGCGCGGTGAACGCGGCGGCGGACGGCATCGTGCACCCGGGCGACCCGTCGTTCGTGTACGGCTGGGGCGTCAAGCGCAACCCGCGCACGATGGTCGGCCTCGACCGCCAGGGGCGGCTGCTGATCGTCACCGCCGACGGCCGCCAGCCGGGCTTCGCCGAGGGCCTGTCCCTGATCGAGGGCGCGCAGCTGATGGCCCGGCTGGGCGCGGTGACCGCGATCAACCTCGACGGCGGCGGCTCGACGGCGATGGCGATCGACGGCGAGCTCGTCAGCTCCCCTTCGGACGCGACGGGAGAACGCCCGGTCGGCGACGCGCTGCTGGTGCTGCCGCGGCGCTGATCCGGGAGCGCGCGGCACGGGTGGTTTGATGTTGCCCGTGGAGCAGAAGAAATCATCCGAGCGGCTGGTGTTCTTCACCGACGCCGTGGTCGCGATCGCGCTGACGTTGCTGGTCCTGCCGCTCACCGAGCTGGTGCCCGAGCTGATCGCGGAGCACCGGCCCGCGCTGGAGGCCGTGAGCGACAACTGGCCGAAGATCTTCAGCTTCCTGCTGAGCTTCGTCGTCATCGGCCGGTTCTGGTCCGTTCACCACACCATTTTCGAGCACGTGCGCTCGTACAGCCCCGCGCTCGTGCGCGTGAACTTCTGCTGGCTGCTGACGATCGCCGTGCTGCCCTTCCCGACCGAGCTGATCGGCGCGTACCAGACCGAGCGCTTCACCGCGGTGTTCTACCTGGGGACGCTGCTGGCCAGCGGGTTGGCCAGCACCGCGCTGGTGGTCATCGTCCGCCGTGACCCGCAGGTCCGCGGGGACGCCGAGCCGGTGACGGACGCGTCGTTCTGGAACTACGTGGTGAGCACGGCCGTGTTCGCGCTCGCGGTCGTGGTGGCGCTCATCAAGCCCGGTTTCGGCTATTACGTGCTGTTGCTGCTGCTGTTCCCGTGGAGGCTCGTCCTCCGGGGGCGGGGCCGCCGCACCGCCCGGTAAATCGGTGGGCGGGACCGCCGCGGCCCGCTATCGTGCCGGTGACCGTGACTCGACGCCGGGAGGTGAGACCCATGAACGCTGTTTCGATGTGGGTGCTCCCCTCGTCGTCACGGTCGGGCGACTGACGTAGGGGTCGCCGGGAGCGCTTCGAGCACTCCCGAAAGGTACGAACCTCATGGAAACTTTTCTCTCGGGCGAACCCGCGGTGGTGATCACGCGGATCGCGCCGGGGCGTTGGCACGCGCTGGACGACGACCGGGTGGCCGGCCGCAGCGAAGCCACGACGCGGCCCGACGGGCGGATCTTCGTCAGCATCGACGCGTGGCACCGCTCGGTCTTCGACCAGCTCGCCGACGCGATGGTGGCGGAGCTTCGGGGCCCGCTCCACACGATCGTCGACGAGCCCGACGCCGAGCTGACGGCCGGCTGGCAACGAGCCGGCTTCACCCTCCGGCGTCGCGAGTGGGAGTACTCGGTGCCCACCGGCGCCGGCCCGGTGCTCGCGCCGCCGGGCGTGACGATCGTCCCCCGCGGCTCGGCTTCGGAGGGCCCGCTGCGCGCGTTGGACCGCGTGGTGCGCGCCGAGGTCGAGGCGACGGTCGGCTGGCAGGAGATGCCGGCCGAGGTCCTGCCGCACCCGCCCGGGGACACCGTCGTGGACCCGGCGTTGTACGCGGCCGCGGCCGACGCCGGCGAGTACGTCGGCCTGGTCCGGGTGGTCCAGGTGCCGCGGCTGCCCCGGATCGGCCTGATCGCGGTCCGCGCGGACCACCGGCGCCGCGGCATCGCCCGGGCGCTGCTGGCCGAGGTGCTGGGCTCGTTGCACGCGGCGGGGATTCCGGCGGCGTCGGCGGAAGTCAACGAGGCCAACCCGGCGGCGACGGCGTTGTTCGAGGGCGTCGGCGCCCACCGGGTGAGCAGCAACCTGGAGCTGGTGCGCCATGGCGAATAAGGGCGGCATCGAAGTCGAGGGCACCGTGCTCGAGTGCCTGCGCAACGCCATGTTCAAGGTGGAGCTGCCGAACGGGCACCAGGTGCTGGCGCACATCAGCGGCAAGATCCGGAAGAACTACATCAAGATCATGCCGTACGACCGGGTCCTGGTGGAGCTGAGCCCGTACGACCTGACCCGAGGCCGGATCCTGTTCCGCTACCGGAACTAGTCCGGGCGCGATCCGGGAGCCCGCGCTCCCGGATCGCGCTCACCCCGGCCGGCTTCCGTGGCGTGGCAAGGAGATCAGCCGCGCGGGCTCCGGTCGGCGAACTCGACCGTGAAGCCGTCCGGGTCCCGCAGCTGCAGCTGCCGTTCGAAGCCGCGGTCCCGCGGCGGCCCGGTGACCGGCACCCCGCGGGCGACGAAGTCGGCGTACAGCTCGTCGAGGTCGTCGGCGAGCAACTCGACCTGCACGAACCGGCGCAACCGGTCGGCCTCGCGTAACACGACGGCGCCGAGTTCCAGCAGCCCGAGCGTGCCGCTTTCCAGGCGCAGCAACACGAACCGGCCGTTGCGGACTTCGGTCGTGA
The DNA here is from genome assembly GCF_040629235.1 of Amycolatopsis sp. NPDC005961. Lineage (NCBI taxonomy): Bacteria > Bacillati > Actinomycetota > Actinomycetes > Pseudonocardiales > Pseudonocardiaceae > Amycolatopsis > Amycolatopsis sp. NPDC005961. The sequence continues at coordinate 12,981 of NZ_JBEXVF010000070.1, forward strand.
ACCCGAGTGACTCGTAGAACGGGACCGAACGGCCCAAGTCGGTGACGGGCAGGCTCATCCCGGCGAACGTGATCAAGGCGCACTCCTTCGGCTCAGTGCGCCAAAGGGAGTCGCGGGCGGGCGTTCCGACGCTGCACCCACTCGCGGCCAGCCTAGCCGAACTCGGCCAGCACTGCCCGGATCGCCGGGCTCGCGTCCGCGCTCCGCCGCCATGCCGCGTACACCTCGCGCTTCGGCTGCCGACGCAGTGGGCGCGCGATCAGGTCCTCCCCCAGCGGCGGCCGGGCCAGCCGGGGGATCAGCGCGATCACCTCGCCGGACGCGACCAGCGACAGCTGCGTCGCGAAGTCGTCGACCAGGTGACGCACGTCCGGCTCCTCCGGTGCCTCCGCGAACAAGCGCCGGAACCATTGGTGGCACACGGTTCCCGGCGGGCTGGTCACCCACGCGTGGCCCGCGAGATCGGCCCGGCCGAGCGGTTCGGTGGCCGAGGCCAGGGGGTGCGACCGGCTCAGCACCACGTCGCCGACGTCGGTGTGGACGAGCCGCTGCGTCAACGACGGCGGTTGCGCGGCCGGGAGCCCGTCGGCGTCGTGGACGAGCGCGAAGTCGGCCGTTCCGGCGTCGACGCTGTGCAGCGCTTCCTCGGGGTCCTGCTCGGTGATGTGGACGCGCAAGCCGGGACAGCGCACCGACAAGCCGCGCAGCAGCGGCGCGAGCAAGCCGCGGATGGCGGTCGAGAACGCCACCACCCGGAGCGTGCCGCGCGGTGCGCCCTCCGAGACCGACCGCGCCGCTTCGCCGCACCGCTCCAGCGCCTGGAACACCTCCGGCGCCGCGTCGACGATGGCCTGCCCGGCCGGCGTCAGCACGACCCCGCGGCCCGCCGGCGCGAGCACCGGCACCCCGACCTGCCGCTCCAGCCGCTTGATCTGCTGCGACACCGCGGACGCCGTGAACCCCAGCTCCTCGGCCGCCCGCGCGAGCGTCCCGAGTGCGGCCACCGACCGCAGCGCCCGCAGCGCACCGACCTCGATCATCAAGCCAGATTACGCAGTATCGGCAAAAAAGCATCGCTGGACCGCATCAGTCACCCTCCGGCAAGGTCGAGGCATGACCGACTTCGGCGCCAACCTCGTCGCGATGGTGACCCCCATGCAGCCCGGTGGGACGCTCAGCGAACCCGGCCTCGCGGGCCTCGTCGACCACCTGCTGGCCACCGGGTGCGACGGCCTCGTCGTCGGCGGGACCACCGGCGAGTCCCCCACCCTGACCGAGCCCGAAGCCGCCGGGCTCGTCCGTGCCGTGGTGGCGCGGGCCGGGAGCCGGGCCCGCGTGATCGCCGGCGTCGGCACCTACGACACGGCCGCGAGCGTCCGCCGCGCCCGCGAAGCCGAGGCGGCCGGCGCGGACGGACTGCTGCTCGTCTGCCCGTACTACTCCCGGCCGACGCAGGCCGGGGTGATCGCCCACTGCCTCGCGGTGGCCGACGCGACCGAGCTGCCGGTGATGCTCTACGACGTCCCGGCGCGGGCCGGCATCGCGATGACGACGGAGACGGTGGTCGAGCTGGCCGCCCACCCGCGGATCCGGGCGGTCAAGGACGCCAAGGGCGACCTGTTCGAGGCGATGACGGTCATGTCCCGCACGTCGCTGGCGTACTACTGCGGCATCGACGAGCTGAACCTGCCGTACCTCGCGTGCGGCGCGGCGGGCGTGGTGAGCGTCGTGGCCAACGTGGCGGCCGAGCGCACCGCCGCCCTCATCGACGCCGTCCGCCGCGGTGACCTGGAATCGGCTCGGTCGATCAACGACTCGCTGCTCCCGCTGACGGACGCGATCATGCGGTCCGGCCCCGGCGTGACGGCGGCCAAGGCCGCGCTGGCCGAGCTGGGCGTCATCCCGCACGCAACGGTCAGGCTGCCGCTGGTCGAGGTCAGCTCGGAGGCAGCCGGTACACCGATACGTGCGACCGCGATCGCGTCGTGAACTCCCCGCCAGTCCAGTCCTCGTGCCGGGACTCCAGCTCGAAGCCGGCCAGCCGGCCCATCAGGTCCAGCTCGGCCGGCCAGATGTAGCGCTGCGGGCACCGGCCGAGCCGGGCTTCGCGGCCCTCGCCGAACTTGAAATGGTGCGAAACCAGGTGCTGGTTCACCGTGTCGTAGGTGTCCACGCCGACGTACCCCTGCTCGGCCGTGAACACCAGCGCGTCCTGCCCCGGCGGGAGGCGGCGCAGTTCGGGGACGCCCAGCTCGATCACGAACCGGCCGCCGGGGTCCAGGTGCCGGGCCGCGTTGCGGAAGCACTCGACCTGCTCGTCCTGGGTGAGCAGGTTCCCGATCGTGTTGAACACCAGGTAGACCAGCGAAAAGCGGCCCGGAGCCGTGGCCGTCGCCATGTCGCCGACGACCACCGGGAGGTCCGCCTTCTTCCGCAATCGGCCGAGCATCGGCTCGGACAGTTCGATGCCGGTGACGGACACTCCGCGCGCGGCCAGCGGGACGGCGATGCGTCCGGTGCCGATGGCGAACTCGAGCACCCGCCCGCCGCCGGCCAGCGCGGCGAGGCGGTCCACCGCCGGGTCCACGACCTCGGGCGCGAACATGCCGCGGCCCGGGGTGTCGTAGCGTTCGGCGGTCTCGACGTCCCAGATGTCTTCCTGCAGCACACTCCCACCCTGGTCGGAACCCCTATGGTCGTCCAACGATTAAAGCTTGCCCGATTTCGGGCAGGAATTTGAAGTTCACGACGTCGGCAGGGCATGATGGCCGGCGTGGAAGACACCGACATCGTCGAGCGCGTCGCCGCGTCCACCGGGTTGCCACCCGGGGTCGCCGCCCGCGTCGTCGACGACGTCCTGGCCTTCTACCGGATACCCACCGAGCAGTACGTGCGCCGCAGGCACGCCGAGCTGCAGGCCGAAGGCCGGAAGAACCCCGAAATCTTCCCGCTGGTCGCCGCCGAGCTCCGGGGCCGGCTCGTGGCCGCCCCCGACCTGTCCGAGCGCCAGCTGCGCCGCATCGTCTACGGCTGAGACCCAGCCCCTACCGAAGAAGAGGTCCGCCATGTGCGGGATCGTCGGCTACATCGGCGGCCAGAACGCCGCCCCCATCCTCCTCGAAGGCCTGACCCGGCTCGAGTACCGCGGGTACGACTCCGCGGGCATCGCCGTCCTCGGCCCGAAGGACACCACGCAGGTCCACCGCGTCGTCGGCCGGGTCCGCAACCTCACCGCCGCGCTGCCCAAGCGCCTCACCGGGAAGGTCGGCATCGGCCACACGCGCTGGGCCACGCACGGGCCCGCGTCGGAGGACAACGCGCACCCGCACACCTCGGAGGACGGCCGGATCTCCGTCGTCCACAACGGCATCATCGACAACGCCGACGCCCTGCGCGCCCAGCTCGCCGACGCGGGCGTGAAGCTCACCTCCGAGACCGACACCGAGGTCCTCGCCCACCTGATCGCGCGGTCCGGCGCGGACACCCTGGAAGACGCCGTCGTCGAGGCGGTTTCGCGGATCACCGGCACGTACGCGATCGCCGTCACCGACTCCGCGCACCCGGACCGTCTCGTCATCGCGCGCAACGGCTCGCCGCTGATCATCGGCGTCGGCGAGCGCGAGATGTTCGTCGCCAGCGACCTCGCCGCGCTGGTCCGGCACACCTCGCAGGTCGCGCACCTCGACGACGGCGAGTTCGCGACGGTCTTCGCGACCGGCTACCGGACGTTCACCGTCGACGAGAGCGACACGACCAAGCCCACCACCGAGATCGACATCGCCGCCGAAGACCTCGACCTCGGCGGGTTCCCGCACTACATGGCCAAGGAGATCCAGGAGCAGCCCGAGTCGATCGAGCGGATCATCCGCGGCCGGCTGGACCACCGGTTCGGCGTCGCCCGCCTCGACGGGCTCAACCTGACACCCCGCGAGCTGCGCGGGTTCAGCCGCGTGAAGATCCTCGGCTGCGGCTCGGCGTACTACGTCGGCCAGATCGGCGCGACGATGATCGAGGAGCTGGCCCGCATCCCGGCCGACGCCGAAGCCGCGTCGGAGTTCCGCTACCGCAACCCGATCATCGAGGCGGACACGCTCTACATCGCGGTCAGCCAGTCCGGCGAGACGATCGACACCGCTTTCGCCGTCGAGGAGATCAAGCGCAAGGGCGGCCGGGTCGTCGGCCTGGTCAACGTCGTCGGCTCGACGATCGCCCGCGCCTGCGACGGCGGCGTCTACCTGCACGCCGGCCCCGAGATCGCGGTCGCCTCGACCAAGGCGCTGACGAACATGGCGGTCGGGTTCGCCCTGATCGCGCTGTCGCTCGGCCGGGTGCGGGATCTGTCCAATGCGGACGGTCAGCGGATCATCGCCGCGATCCGCGCGCTGCCCGACCAGATCCGCACGATCCTGGCCGCGGAAGCGGAGATCGCCGAGCACGCGAAGGTCGCCGCGGCCGCGAACAGCCTGTTCTTCATCGGCCGCGTCCGCGGGTTCCCGGTGGCCCGGGAGGGCGCGCAGAAGTTCAAGGAGATCTCCTACCGCCACGCGGAGGCGTACCAGACGTCCGAGCTGAAGCACGGCCCGCTCGCCCTGATCGACGAGTCCCTCCCGACGGTGGCGATCGTGCCCGCCGACGAGCTGGCCGACCGCAACCTGGCGGCGATGCAGCAGATCCGCGCCCGCGGAGGCGCGGTCTTGGCGGTGACGCACGAGGACGTCGACTTCGGCGAGCTGGACGTCCCGCGGATCGTGGTGCCGCGGACTGAGCCGGAACTCGACCCGATCCTGCTGACCATCCCGCTGCAGCTGCTGGCCTACCACGCCGCGCTGACGCTGGGCTACGACATCGACAAGCCGCGCAACCTGGCCAAGTCCGTCACGGTGGAGTGAGGCTCAGCCAGCTGAAGCAGAGGCCGACGCCGCCGTGGGCGGGATCGCCGGGCGCTCAGGATCGGGAATCGAGCCGGGCCGCCGCGCTCGGCGGCCCGCTTTCAGTCATCCGGGACTGCGGGGGCCCCGGCAAAGTCGGGGGGCGGAGCCGAAGGGGGCGGTTTCGGCGGCGCCGGTGTGGCTGCGATGTCTTGGCGGAGCTGCGGGCGAGCGAGCCACTGCGACTTTGCCGGGACCGCAGCGGAAGGTCGCGCGCGTTGCACTGGCGAGCGACCAGGTCCGCGACCTGCCACCGGCGCGGGGCGTCGCGGATCGCGGCCGCCCCGCCGCTCCAGCGGGGCGCAGGCGCCCGGCGTTACGCGCGTCCCACCGGCACGGCGGCGCCGGCGATGGCCTGCCGGTGAAGCCGGGCCTGCTTGGGCATGTTCCAGCCCAGCACCCCGGTCACCCGGCCGCCCTCGCGGTACTCGGCCACGAACCGGCGCGTCGTCACCTCGCCTTCCACAATGGACACTTCGGCGTCGGCGGACAGCTTTCCGTGCACGTGGATCCGCGCGTCGAACTGGTGGGTCCAGAAGTACGGCACCGGCGCATACGGGCGGTCGTCGCCGAGGATGGTTCCCGCGACGGCGATCGCCTGCTCGGTCGCGTTCGTCCGGTTCTCCAGGCGCAGCAGCACGTCCAGCCCCTCGTGGTGCCACCGGGCGACGTCGCCCGCGGCGTAGATCCCGTCCGCGGCGCGGCACCGGGAGTCGCACACGATGCCGTTGTCGCACAGCACCCCGCTGCCCGCCAGCCAGTCCGTCGCCGGGGCCGCGCCGAACGCCACCACCACGACTTCCGCCGGCAGCTCTTCCCCCGTCGCCAAGCACACGCCGCTGACTCGTCCATCCGATGAGGACAGTCCGGTCACCGGCGCACCGAGTCGCAAGTGGACACCGCGGTCGGCGTGCAGCGTCGCGAGCAGACCCGACACCAGAGGACCGAACTGGTACGCGAGCGGCGCGGGCTGCGGCCCGGCCAGCGTCACCGGGACGCCCAGCCCGCACACGGTCGCCGCGATCTCCGCGCCGAGGACGCCGTCGCCGACGACCACCACACGCTTGTCCGGCGCCAGCTCCGCGCGCAAAGCCAGCGCGTCGTCGAGGGTGCGCAGGACGTGGACGCCCGCGAGGCCGTCCTGGCCCAGCAGGGTGCGTGGACGCAGGCCCGTGGCGAGCACGATCGCGTCCGCGGTCAACGCCCGGCCACCGGCCGTGCGAACGGTCCGCGTCCCGGCATCCAACGCCACCGCGGGGTCGCCGAGCACGAACTCGACGTCCAATGCGGACAGTGCCTCCGGCGTGCGCAGGCTCGCCCGGGAAGGCGTCCAGCTCCCGGCGAGCACCTGCTTGGACAGCGGCGGCCGGTCGTACGGCAGGTGCGCCTCGGCGCCCAGCACGGTCACGCGCTCGTCGTACCCCTTGCGGCGCAACGCTTCCACCGTGGCCAGCCCGGCGGCCGAGGCGCCGACGACGAGGACCGTCACGCGTCCTCGCTCACCGAGATCGCGACACCCGGGCACACGCTCGCCGCCTCCCGGACGATCGCGTGGTGCGCTTCCGCCGGGGTCTCGTCGAGCAGGATGACGATGCCGTCGTCGTCGCGCTGGTCGAACACGTCCGGCGCGAGCATCACGCAGGTGCCGGCGCCGCAGCACTTGCCTTCGTCCACGGTGACCTTCATGGTCGTTCCTCTCCTTCGTCGGTGTGGGTCACGGGGGCGAGCCAGAGCCCGACCAGTGCGTCGGTCAGGCCGGTGGCGGCTTCGCGCCAGCCGGCTCGCGGGGTGTCGCCGCCTTCGGCCACCGCGCGTTCGCGCTCGGCCATCGTGTGGATCAGCAGCTGACGGGTCATGGCGCTGCGCTCGGCGCGGACCTCGGCGGGCAGCTCCGGCAGGCACCGGCTCAGCCCGTCGACGGTCCGCGCCAGCGCGGGCGACGACAGCGTCTCCTCGGCGACGGCGAGCCGCAGCGACGGCTCGGTCATCACCTGCGCGGTGAACCGGGCGAACCAGCTCGGCCGGCCCGCCGCGGCGAGGTACTCGGTGGAGGGGTGGACCAGGCACCGGACCCAGTCCCGCAGGTCCGCGCACGCGCCGACGTCGGCGAGCATGCGTTCGCGCAGCTCTTCGACGGCCGCGGAGTGCCGGCGGGCGATGGCCCGGACGAGGTCGGCGCGAGTGCCGAAGTGGTAGCCGACGGCGGTGTTGTTGCCCTGCCCGGCGGCTTCGCTGATCTGCCGGTTCGACACGGCGAGCACGCCGTGTTCGGCGTAGAGCCGTTCCGCTGCCGTCAGGATCGCCTCGCGCGTCGCGTGCGCCCGATCCACCGTGGTCACAGCGGGGTCACCAGCGGACGGGCAGTTCCCGCAGCCCGCCGACGGCGAGCCCCTCGACGCGGCGCAGCTCGTCCGCCGGGACGGCCAGCTCCAGCGTCGGCAGCTTGCGCAGCAGGACTTCCAGGACGACCTGCAGCTCGGTGCGGGCGAGCGGCTGCCCGAGGCACGCGTGCGCGCCGGCACCGAAGGACAGGTGCGGGTTCGGGCTGCGGCCCAGGTCCATTTCGGACGCGTTCTCGAACGCGCCTTCGTCGCGGTTGGCCGCGGCCATGCTGCACATCGCGGTCGTCCCGCCGGGCAGGACGGTGCCGGCGACCTCGAAGTCGTCGGTGAAGTAGCGCATCATCCCGACGCCCGCGTTGGCGTCCAGCCGCAGCGACTCCTCGACGGCGGTGCGCACCAGCGCCGGGTCGGCCAGCAGCCGCTCCCACCGGCTCCGGTCGGCGAGCAGCATCGCGACCATCTTGGCGATCATGTTGGCGGTGGTCTCGTGGCCGGCGATCAGCAGGCCGATGCCGGTGGCGATCAGCATCGGGTCGGGCCAGCCCTCGGGCAGCAGCGCGCTGAGGATGTCCTCGCCGGGTTCGGCGCGCTTGGCGGCGATGAGCCCGCCCATGTACCGCCCGAAGTCCTGCTGCGCGGCGTCGAACTCGGCTTGGGTGTAGCGGGTCATGCTGAGCATGACGTCCGACCAGTGCGCGAACCGGTCGCGGTCGGAGTCCGGCACGCCGAGCATGTCGCAGATGACCCAGACGGGCAGCGGGAAGGCGACGCCGGCCTTGAGATCCCCGGGCGCGCCCTTGGCGACGAGGTCGTCGATGAGCTGCTCGGCCATCGCCGCCATACCGGGGCGCAGGGCGTTCATCCGCTTGGCGGTGAACCACTTGCCGATCGTGCGGCGCCAGGTGAGGTGGGCTTCGCCGTGCTGCGGGAGGACGGTCGCCATCTCGCTGTTGAACACCCCGCCGGACTCGGTGTCGGCGACCCGCGCGGCGTTGTCGGCGGGCGTCGGCCGGGTCCACCGCGGGTCGGAGAGCACGCTCTTGACGTCGGCGTAGCGGGTGATCAGGGCGGCTTCGTCGCCGCTGGCCAGCCGAACGTGCGCAACGGGGCACTTCTCCCGGAACTCCGCCCATTCGGACGGCGGCTCGAGCGCGGTGCCGGCTTCGAACGGGAACCGCGGCAGCTCGGTGTGGCTTTGCGTCATGACGGACTCCTCGTCGGTGAATGACCCCTACGACGAGCATGGCGACGATCGCCAATTACGTCAAGCGCTTGACTTAAGTCTCGCTTCCGAAGACGCCGTGAACGGCCCGCTCCCGCTCAGCTCACTCGCGCTCGACCTTGCGGAGCCCGCCCTCGGGCGTCCACCACTCGACGACCAGCAGCGTCGCCTCCGGGTTCAGGTGCGTGTGGACGACCTCGGCGACGTCCACCCGGAAGCCGTCGCCCGTGTCGATTCCCCGGCCGGAGATCTTCGCCTCTCCCGGCCACTTCGCCTCTTCGCCGTCGACCGGGTCGACCGTCGCGCTGTGCAGCGCCAGCCGCGGGTCCCGCTTCAGGTCCGCGCCCTTGCGCGCGTCGGGCATCGAGCCGAACGTCAGCTCGCCGTCCGCGAACTTCGTCTCGATGCCGGAGATCCGCGGTGACCCGTCGGCCCGCAGCGTCGCCATCGTCTTGTGCTTGTGCGCGTCGAACAACGTCCGCACGCGCCGAGCGAACTCCGGTTCCGCCTCTTCGAACTCACGCCACGCCGTCATGCGGTCATGATGGCAGCCAGCGCACGTGGACCGCCGCGGGTTTGCGGAACACCAGCCCCGACGCCGTGGCCGGCTCCGCCAGCGCGATGCCCGGCAGCCGGTCGAGCACGGTTTCCACGGCGATCCGCGCCTCCAGCCGGGCGAGGTCGGCGCCGAGGCAGAAGTGCGGGCCGTGGGCGAACGCCAGCTGCTTGCGCAGGTTCGGCCGGTGCGGGTCGAACACGTGGGGCTCCGGGAACACCGCGGGGTCGCGGTTGGCCGCGGTGAGCGACACCGTGACGAGGTCACCCCGCGCGATCGACGCTCCCCCGAGCGCGACGTCGCGGGTCGCGTACCGGTCGACCACCGCCGCCGCCGGTTCCAGCCGGAGCGACTCCTCGATCGCTTCCGGGACGAGCGCGCGGTCCAGGTGCTCCGGGTTCCGCAGCAGGTGCACCAGGAGGTTGGCGATCATGCCCTCGGTGGTCTCGATGCCCCCGAACATCAGCACCGCGGCGTTCGACACCACCTCCGGCAGGTCCAGCACCGAAGCCGCCTCGGTCACCAGCGAGCGCCGGCCGACCGAGCCCTCGATGTGCGAGCGCAGCTCACCGAACGCTTCCGCACCGCGAGGACCCGGTTCCCGGCCGGCCGAAATGTCGTCCACTGTGGACACGATCGCGTCGTACCAGGCCAGCACCCGCGCGGTGTCGGCGTCGTCCAGGCCCAGCGCGTCGGCCACCACCGCGACGGACAGCGGCCCGGCCAGCGCCCGGCGCAGCTCCGCCCGCCCGGCCGCGGCGAACCCGTCGACCAGCCGGGCGCACTCGGCGCGCACGAACCCGTCGAACCGGTCCGAGATCTCGCGGGGCCGGAAGTGCCGGGCGAACGGCGTCCGGTGCCGGGTGTGCTCGGCCGCGTCCAGCGAGAGCATCGACGGGCCGACGACCCGGGCCGTCGAAAACCGGGGGTCGTCCACGGTGAAGGTCGCCGCGTCGCGCATCACCTGCAGCGCCAGATCGTGCCGAGTGACCAGCCAGCCGTTCAACGATGGCACCCAGGCGACCGGCTCGGTCGCCCGGAGCCGCGCCAGCAGCGCGTACGGGTCGCTCGTGAGCTGCTCGATCACGCCCGCAGCCCCGCGATCAGGAGCTTGACCAGGCGGCGCGCGTCGTAGTCCGGGTTGCCGTCCTCCGCGCCGACGCACAGGTTGCCCACCCCGCGCATCAGCTCCAGCGGCCGCACCTTCGCGGTCAGCCCGGCGGCTTCGAGCAGCTGGGCGCACACCGGGACCAGGCGATCGAGGAAGTACGCGTGCAGCGAGGCGAACCCGTCGCCCTGCAGCACCCCCGCGAGCCCGTGCTTGGTCACCAGGAAGTCGACGAACAGGTCGATCCACTGGCTCAGCGCCTCGTGCGGCGAGGACGCCGCTGCCAGTAGCGCCGGCCCCGCGTCGGCACAGGCTTCCACCTGGTGCCGGTAGACCGCGACGATCAGGTCCGCCCGGGTCGGGAAGTGGCGGTAGATCGTGCCCATCCCGACGCCGGCCTTCGCCGCGATGTCGCGCACCGGCGCGTCCACCCCCGACGCGACGAAGACGGCGGCCGCCGCGTCGAGCAACGTCTTCTCGTTGCGCCGGGCGTCCGCGCGCTTGGGTTTGCTCACCACACCTCCCGGGTTGCTAACCGGAACAATGCTCCGTATGGTTAACGGAGCAACGTTCCGCTTGTCATCATCTCACGGAGGAGTCCCCTCATGCAGTACCGCACCCTGGGCCGCACCGGTGTCCAGGTCAGCAGCCTCGCCCTCGGCGCGATGAACTTCGGCGCGATCGGGCGCACCACCCAGGACGAGGCCACCGCCATCGTCGACGCCGCCCTCGACGGCGGGATCAACCTCGTCGACACCGCCGACATGTACGGCCAGGGCGAGTCGGAGGTCATGGTCGGCAAGGCGATCAAGAACCGCCGCGACGACCTCGTGCTCGCGACCAAGGCCGCCATGCCGATGGGCGACGAGCGCAACCACCGCGGCACCTCGCGCCGCTGGATCTTCAAGGCCCTCGAAGACAGCCTGCGCCGGCTCGACGTCGACCACGTCGACCTCTACCAGATGCACCGCTGGGACCCCGCCACGAGCGACGAGGAAGCGCTTTCCGCGCTGACCGACCTGCAGCGCGCGGGCAAGATCCGCTACTTCGGCTCGTCGACGTTCCCCGCCTACCGGATCGTGCAGGCCCAGTGGGCCGCGCGGGAAAACCACCTGAGCCGGTACGTCACCGAGCAGCCCAGCTACTCGATCCTGCAACGCGGCATCGAGACCCACGTGCTCCCGGTGACCCAGGAGTACGGCCTCGGCGTGCTGGCCTGGAGCCCGCTCGCGTCGGGCTGGCTCTCGGGTGCGGCTCGCGCCGGGCAGGAGATCAAGACGAACCGCGCCGGCGTCCTGCCGCAGCGCTTCGACCTCACCGACCCGGCCAACCAGGCCCGGCTGGACGCCGTCGAGAAGCTCGTCAAGATCGCCGACCAGGCGGATCTTTCCCTGATTCAGCTGTCGCTCGGCTTCGTGACCGCGCACCCCGGCGTGACCAGTGCGCTCATCGGTCCCCGCACGCTCGGCCACCTGGAGTCGCAGCTCGCGGCGGCCGACACCGTGCTGCCGGCCGACGTGCTCGACGAGATCGACGCCGTCGTCGCTCCCGGCGTCGACCTGGCCGCCCACGAAAAGTTCGACACCCCGCCCGCCCTGCTCGACCCGTCCCTCCGGAGGCGTTGATGTCCCCTCGTTTCGGCATCCTGACCGCACCGATGAACGTCGGCTACGACGAGGTCCTGCGCGTCTGGCGCGAAGCCGACACCGTGCCCGAAATCGAGCACGCGTGGCTGTTCGACCACCTCATGCCGATCGGCGGCGACCCGGACGGCCCGATCTTCGAAGGCTGGACGCTGCTTTCGGCGCTGGCCGCGCAGACCGAGCGGCTGCGCGTCGGGCTCTTGGTCACCAGCAACCGCTTCCGGCCGCCGGCGGTGCTGGCGAAGATCGCGACCACGGTCGACATCGTGTCCGGCGGTCGGCTCGACTTCGGCATCGGCGCGGGGTCGCGCCCGAGCCACCCCCTGGCGCGGCGCGAATACGACGGCCACGGCCTGCCCTACCACAGCCAGGACGACGCCGTCGCCGCGCTGGCCGAGGCGTGCACGGTCATCCGTCGCTTGTGGACGGACGACGAGCCGTTCGACTTCGACGGCGAGTACGTCAAGCTGAAGGGCGCGTTCGGCAACCCCAAGCCGGTGCAGCGGCCGCACCCGCCGATCATGATCGGCGGCCGGGCGAGCGCGACGCTGCGCGTGGTCGCCGAGCACGCCGACCTGTGGAACATCCCGGGCGGCGGCGACATCGAAGACCTCGCGGGCCGCAGCAGGCTGCTCGACCACTACTGCACGGAGATCGGCCGCGACCCCGCGTCGATCACCCGCTCGATCTTCCTGCCGGTCGACTACGACAAGCCCGCCGCGACGCGTGAGAAGATCGAAGAGGCCGTCAGCGCAGGGTTCGGGCACATCGTCCTCGGCCTGGCGAACCCGTACCCCGACGGCGTCGTGCGGTGGGTCGCCGACGAGCTGATCCGCTGAGGCACTTGTCGACACGCGGCTCGGGTTTTCAGTTCTTGCGGAACAGCCCGGCGAGCAGGAAGGGCACACCGAACTGGCCGGTGTTCGCCCGCATCGGGCGCAGTTCGACCTCGGTGTAGCCGTCGAACAGCCGGCGCAGTTCGTCCGGCGTGTACGCGAGGCCGCCGTGGAGACTGCGGTCGCGGTAGAGCTGCGCGTCCGGGACCTCGGTGCCGGAGCCGGCATCGCCGGTACCGGCGGCGAAGCACACGAGGCCGAAATGGCCGCCCGGTTTCAGGTGGCGGTCGAGCAGGGCCAGGTAGCTGATCCGCCGGTGCGGTGCGAGGTGGTGCAGGCAGCCCGAGTCGTAGACCAGGTCGTAGGTCTCGTGCGGCAGGTCCACGGCGAAGATGTCGGCGTGGTGGAACCGGGCGCCACCACCGCGTTCGGCCGCCCAGGCGATCGCGGTTCGCGACCGGTCGACCGCATCCACCTCGTACCCCGCGGCGGCGAGCCTCCGCGCGTTGCGGCCGGGCCCGCAGCCCAGCTCCAGCGCGCGGCCCTTCCGGAGTGACCCGGCGCGGAGCCAGGCGTCGAGGTTTTCGTCGGGCTGGTCGGCGAAGAACGGGACGGGCCGATCGCGGTCCTCGTAGAAGCCGTCCCACGGGATGTCTTCGAAGAGGCCGTCCAGCATCCGCAGGAGGTCCTCGACCGAGCGGATGTCCCGGTTCACGCTTCGACGCGCTCTCGCACGGCCTCGAGTTCCTGGGCGAGGACCGCCATCTGCGCGTCGACGGCCGACGGTTCGGTTCCCTCGGGGAAGAAAAGGCTGAAGATCAGCTCGGCGCCGGCCAGGTTGGGGAGCACGCGGGCGAAGAGGCCTTGGTTCGGAGCGTCGGCACTGACGAAGTCGACAACGCCATGGCCCTTCGCGGCGCGCACGACCACCCTGCGCGGCTCGCCCGCACCGGGAATGCGCCAGACGTCGCCCTGTTCGTGTTCGACGGCGGGCGCGAAGCCGGGCGCCCATTCGGGCAGGTGGCGCCCGTCGGAGAGGTAGTCGACGACCCGCGCGGGCGCCGCGGCGATGGTGATCGTGCGGGTCTCGGCGCGTCCTGTCTCGATTGATGTCATGCCAGAAACGATACGCATCTGCTTATGATTTGTCCACGCGTAAGATTCCCCGCGTGACGGAGGACGACGACCTGGCGGCCCTCTGCGCGGCAGCCGGCCGCGCACTGGCCGAGGCCGAGCGCCCGATCCTGGAGGAGCACGGGCTCTCGATGTGGCAGTACGTGGTGCTGTCGGCCCTGTCCCCGGGGGCGGCGCCGAGCCAGCTGGTGCTGGCCCAGCAGATCCACTACGACAAGACGCGGCTGATCGCATTGCTGGACGGACTGGTCGCGGAGGGTCTGGTGAGCCGTTCGCCGGACCCGTCCGACCGGCGCGCCCGGGTGGTGCGGTTGACGGCCGCCGGCGTTCGGCGACACCGGGCGGTGCGGGACGCGATCCGCGTGGCGGAGGAGCGGATGCTGACGGGGCTGAATGCCGAGGAGCGGCGAGTGCTGCGGTCGGCCTTGGCTCGGCTGGCCCGGTCGGACTGAACCGCCGTCATCGACAGGTGCCCACGAAAGCGCACAGTCGGCGGTGTGCTGGCCCGATCCCGCTCGCTAGCTTCGATTTTCGTGGAAGTTCTGGTGGGCGGCTTCGTTGACCTACCTGACCACGCGCTCGAAGTTGAAGCTCGAGCTAGCCCATGCGTACGACCAGGCGGTGCGCGAGAAGAGGCTTGCCCGGTACCAGTGCCTTTCCCTCTCTCCCAGGCCATTCCGCGTTATTGGATACCGGGCGAAGAGCCGTCCCGAGATCGGCTCCTCGAGATGCGCATCCGGCCCAGGCGCGGAAGTGTCCCTGTCGCCGGAGGAGTCGCGGGAGATCAGGGACTTGGCCGATACGTTGAGACATCAGCTCGCGCAAGACGTCGGCACCTCCAGCCCGCCGCGGCTGAAGCTGACTCTTCTCGGTCCGGCGCCGCCGCCTCCTCGCGATCTGTAGGCCGATGAATCGAACGCCCGGCGAGGGGCGAGCGCCGTCCGGCGCCCGCCCCGGACGCCGGTCAGCCCACCGCGCACAGGGTTCCGTTCACCCGGAACGCCGTCGGCAGAATGTTCGGCCCGCCGTAGTCCGCGACGAACCCCACATCAGCCCCCGGCTTCAACGATGCCGACGACGTCACCTTCACCGCCGCCCCCTCCTGGGTCCACGTTCCGTTCCAGCCGCTCGTCACCCGCTGGCGTGCGGTCGGCCACGTGAACGTCAACGTCCAGTCGCCCACCGCGGCCGACGACACCACGTGGATTCCGCCCACGAAACCGCTCGCCCAGTCGTTCACGTCCGTCAACGTCACCGTGCAGCTGCTGGACGAAGGCGCACCCGTCGTCAACGTCGACGGTGGTGACGCCCACGACACGTTCCCCGCCGCGTCGCGGGCCAGGACGTTCACCGTGTAGCGCGTTCCCGGGACCAGGTTCCCGACGGACAACGATGTCCCCGTCGTCTCGCCCCACTGCTCGCTCACCGCGCCCGCCTGCCGGTACACCTCGTACTTCACGCCGGGCGCCGACGCCGGCCAGCTGATCGTCGCCGTCGTGTCGGTCGTCGTCGCCGTCGGCTGGCCTGGTGCCGCCAACCGGACGGAAGCGGCGGGGTGCAGGACCACGGTCGTCAGCGAGTACGGCGGCACCGTCCGGTCCCACGAAGACGCGTGAGCGATCGACGTCGCGCCGTTCGTGAAGGTGAAGACATCCGTGACGGACCCTGGGTAGTCCAGGTTCACCGCCCGCGCCGCGGAAGGATCCTTGTTCACCAGCAGCACCGCGAGGTCCCCGTTCGGACGGCGAACCGCGTGGACGTCCAAGAGCGGGTCGTCCGCGCCGGCCCGGACGAACTGATCACCCGGACGCGCGAACGTGCTCAGCATCTTCAGTCCGTAATACGGTGCGAACGGCGTGTTGAGCGCGGGCTCGCACCCGCCGTCGAGACAGGTCGCGCTGGAGAGCAGGCCGGAGTCGCCGTAGTCCGGGTAACCGGCCACTGTGGACAGTGCGGTCCCGCCGTTGTGCGTGTCCCACCAGTCCACCGTGAAGACGCCGTTCTCCAGCAGGGACGCGTACGCTTCGGCCGCGAACAGCGCCCCGGGCTGGGTGTCCATGCCGACCGGCGTGTTCGTCTCGGTCAGTGCGATGCCGAGCGACCGGCCCGCGTACCGCGTGATCTGCTCCCGCGCCAGGTAGATCATGTCGTCCACCTGCTCGGTCCTGGTCAGCGCTTCCGCGGCCGTCGAAGCGCTCGGATACCAGTGCAGCACGGCGAAGTCGATGTGCGGCCCCGCGATCGACAGCACCGTCCGGTTCCACGTTCCGGTGTCCCCCGCGCCGACGATGCCGTCCGGCCAGTTCGCCGGCGTCGTCAGCACCGCGCCGATCTTCACCGACGGGTCGGCGGCCTTCATCGCGTCGGCGTAGGCCACGACGCCCGCGGCGTACGCGGCCGGGCTCTTGTCCTCGTGGTCGTCGGCCTCCCAGTTCGCGCCGTAGTGGCCGTTGCCGTAGAGCTCGTTGCCGATTTCCCAGTACTTGACGCCGTAGCCCTTCGTGACGTTCGCGTACCGCACCCAGTCGGCGGCCTCCTGCGGCGTCCCGGTGCCGTAGTTGGCGATGACGATCGGCTGCGCGCCGGCCCGCCGGACGCCGCCCATGAACGTGTCGAAATCGGTGCCGGGTGCCACGTACCCGCCCGGCGCGGTGTTGTCCTTCCAGTGGTAGATGTCGCCGTAGGAGCCGCCGGGGTAGCGCATCGTGCGAACCCCCGCGGCGCCGAACAGGTCGGCCACGGTGTCGGTGCCGAGCTGGCTGTCCCACACCGCGTGGTTGATGCCGAGCGCGGTGTCCGGCACGGTGGCCAGGCCCGCTTTCGCGTTGACCGTCACGGTCGCTTCGGGCGGGGTCGCCGCGGCCGCCGCCGGCACGGCCGCCACGAGCAGGGCGGCCACCGGCCACGCTGCCCAGCGCAGACGTCGAGCTGTCATGGATCGTCCATCCTCACTCGTCGAGACGCACGGATGGCTGAGAGCGCTCTCAGAGCAGAGAACCAGTGCGCGGCCCGGAAGTCAACGGAAGTCTCGCGACGGCCCGGCCCGCATCGACAGGTCGAGGCGTTCGAGGCGGTCGGCGACGAGCGTGACGACGCCCTCCGCGACCTGCGCCCGCCCGCGGATCAGCAGCGCCGCACTGGTGCGGGCGACCAGGCGCTGCCGCTGCCACAGGCCGGGCGAGACGAGGACGTTGGCCATGCCGGTCTCGTCCTCGAGGTTGAGGAACGTGATCCCGCCGGCGGTGGCCGGGCGCTGCCGGTGCGTCACGGCGCCGCCGACCCACACCCGCGTCCCGTCCTCGACCCGCATGAGCTCGGCGACCGGCAAAGCGCCGCGCGCGGTGAGCAGCTCGCGCAGGTACTCGACGGGGTGGCTGTCCGGGGAGACGCCGGTCGCCCACAGGTCCGCGGCCGTCACCTCCAGTCGCGTCATGCCCGGCAGCGCGGGCGCGTCGAGGCCCGGGGCGAGGCCGGGCAGGTGCCCGGGGCGGGTGGTCGCCGCGGCACCGGCGGCCCAGAGGTCCTGACGCCGGTCGCCACCGAACGCGCCCGCGGTGGCCAGGGCTTCGACGGCGTTCTTCTTCAGCCGGACGCGGCGGGTGAGGTCGCCGGCCCCGGCGTACGGGCCGTTCGCGTCGCGCTCGGCGACGATCGAGTCGGCGACGTCGTCACCGAGGTGCCGGACCCCGGCGAGGCCGAGGCGGAGCGCGACGCCGCCGGTGCTCTCGGCGTCGGGTTCGAGGGTGGCGTGGGCGAGGCTGGCGTTGAGGTCCGGTTCGCGGACGCGGACGCCGTGGCGGCGCGCGTCGGCGACCAGCGACTGCGGGCTGTAGAAGCCCATCGGCTGCGCGCGCAGCAGCCCGGCGCAGAACGCGGCCGGGTAGTAGCGCTTGAACCACGCGCTCGCGTACACCAGCAGCGCGAACGACATCGAGTGCGCTTCGGGGAAGCCGTAACCGGAAAAGGCGTGGATCTGCTCGAAGATCCGCGTCGCCAGCTCGCGGTCGAGGCCGTTGGCTTCGCAGCCGGCGAAGAACCGCGCCATCAGCGCTTTCATCTTCGCGCTGGAGCGCTTGGCGCCCATGGCGCGGCGCAGCTGGTCGGCTTCGGAGCCGCTGAAGCTCGCGACGTCGACCGCCATCTGCATCACCTGTTCCTGGAACAGCGGCACGCCGAGCGTCCGGTCCAAGCTGGACGCCAGCAGCGGGTGGGCGTGCTGCCACTTCTCTTCCCCGCGGCGCCGCCGGATGTACGGGTGCACCGAGCCGCCCTGGATCGGGCCGGGCCGGATCAGCGCGACTTCGACGACGAGGTCGTAGAACTCGCGCGGCCGCAACCGCGGCAGCGTCGCCAGCTGCGCGCGTGACTCCACCTGGAACACTCCGATGGCGTCGGCTTCGCAGAGCATGTCGTAGACGTTGGGGTCGGCGAGGTCGAGCTCGCCCAGGTCCACAGTGGATCCGTGGTGTTCGGCGACGAGGTCGATCGTGTAGTGCAGCGCGGACAGCATGCCGAGGCCGAGCAGGTCGAACTTGACCAGGCCGACGGTCGCGCAGTCGTCCTTGTCCCACTGCAGCACGCTCCGGTCGGCCATGGTCGCCCATTCGACCGGGACCACTTCGGACACCGGCTGCTTCGAGATGACCATGCCCCCGGAGTGGATGCCGAGGTGGCGCGGGAAGTCCTCGATCCGGGCGGCCAGGTCGAGGACGTCGGCCGGGATGTCGCCGGCCGTCTGCTGCCTGGTCCCGCCCCAGCGGTCCACGAGCTTGCTGTAGGCGTCCTGCCGGCCGGGGCTGTGGCCGAGGGCTTTCGCGGCGTCGCGGATCGCGGACGGCGCGCGGTAGGTGATGACGTTGGCGACCTGCGCGGCGTGGAAGCGGCCGTGTTTTTCGTAGACGTACTGGATGGCTTCCTCGCGGCGGCCGGACTCGATGTCGACGTCGATGTCCGGCGGCCCGTCGCGTTCCGGGGCGAGGAAGCGTTCGAAGAGCAGGTTCCACTTCACCGGGTCGGCGTGGCAGATCTCCAGGGCGTAGCAGACCGCGGAGTTCGCCGCGGAACCGCGGCCCTGGCAGAGGATGCCGGATTCCCTGCAGAACCGGACGATGTCCCACACCACGAGGAAGTAGCCCGGGAAATCGAGTTTCCCGATGATGGCGAGCTCGTGGTCGAGCTGGGCGTAGGCCTTCGGGTTCTCCTCCCGCGACCCGTAGCGTTTCGCCGCGCCGAGCCGGGTCAGCTCGCTCAGGAACGACATCTCGTCGTGGCCGGGCGGCACCGGGAAGGGCGGGAGATCGGGGGCGACGAGGTTCAGGTCGAACGCGACCTCGACGCCGAGGACGGCGGCCCGCCCGACCGCGCCGGGGTAGCGGCGCTCGAAACGGCGGCGTTGCTCCATCCCGGACCGCAGGAACGCCTGCCCCGACGGCGGCCGCCAGCCTTCGAGGTCCTCGGCCGACCGGCGGGCCCGGACGGCGGCGACCGCGTCGGCCACGACGGCGTCCTCCGGGCGGGCGTAGTGCGCGTTGTTCGAGACGACGGTCGGCAGCCGCAGCTCCCTCGCCATCCCGGCGAGGTGGTCGTTGGCCGCGTCGTCGAGGGGCTGGCGGTGGTCGATCAGCTCGACGGCGACGTGCCGGGGCCCGAACCAGTCCGCGAGCCGGCCCAGCTCGGCCCGCGCGGCGGCGGGCCCGTGCTCGGCGAGCGCCCGGCGGACCGGCCCCTTGCGGCAGCCGGTGAGCACGACGACGTGCCCGGCCAGCTCGTCGACCAGCTCCTCGACGTCGTAGACGGGCCGGCCCTTCTCCCCGCCGGCGAGCTGGGCGCGGGAGATGACCTTGCAGAGCCGGTGGTACCCGGCCTGCTGCCGCGCGATCACCAGCAGGTGCGAGCCGTTCGGATCGGGTTCGCCGGCCTGCGGCGCGGGCAGGTCGAGCGAGAGCTCGGCCCCGAACCCGACCCGGACGCCGAGCTCGCGGGCGGCGTCGTTGAACCGGACGGCGCCGTACATGCCGTCGTGGTCGGTGAGGACGAGGGCGTCGAGCTCGAGCCGCGCGGCCTCCTCGACGAGCGTCTCGGGGTGGCTCGCGCCGTCGAGGAAGCTGAAGTTGGAGTGGACGTGCAGCTCGGCGTAGGGGGCGCGGATGCGGTCGCCACCGTGGTCCCGGCTCTTGCGGTCCTGAAGATCTTTCGGCGCCCCGGCATACCCTTCGCGTTTGCGCGACCACGCCGGGGCGTCGTTGCCGTCGCCTCCCGGAGGCCGTCCGGAAGCGATCCGCTCCACTTCGGACCACGGCACATTCGGATTGTTGAACGCCAAGACTCCGCTCCCCACAAGGAGTTCGCTGTGGGGAAGCCAGCGACTACTGTTCGAACACACGTACGACTACGACGTCTCGATCCTGAGCCGGGGAGCGTCCGGTGTCAACCGCTCCGTCGCATCGGTCACAAAGGACTAGTCGTAGACGCCCTCGACTGTCCACTGTGGATCAACGCCGACGGTGGCTTCGAGCAGCAGCGCGAGGTCGTCGTCCTCGCCTTCCAGGACCACCTGCATCCGGGCCGTCGGCCGCGCGCCGCGCTTCGCCGGCAGCGACGGGTGCACCATCCACGGCCCCGCCGAGCCGAGGACCCGGCGCGACGGCCCGTCGCCGATCGTGACCGTGGCCGGCGGGTAGCTGAGCTCGCCGCGCTCGGTGCAGCGGACCGCGTCGCCGATCGCGTCGAGCACCCGGGCCGCCGGTGGCCGGGGCGGCACCCAGGCCGGGGAGGGCGCGGGCAGGCGCCCCGGCCACGGCCGGTCCTCGGTCACCACGCGCCGCGGCTCGCCCCACGGGACCAGGCGGACGCGCTCGGCCGGGCCGCGGCCGCCGTCGAGGAGCGGGGTGACGACGGCGTCCGGCCCGAGCAGGCCCTGGATGCGCACCAGGGCGCGGCCGGCGCGCTCGGCGGCGTCGGCGTCGTGGCCCATCGAGCCGAGCTGCAGCTGCAAGGCTTCCCCGCCGACGACCTCTTCGGGGTCCAGGCCCAGCCGGACGATCCCGGCGCTGGGCCGGTCGCGGGTGGTGAGCCAGCCTTCGCACTGCCAGCGCACGCGGTCGGCCGTCGCGCGGGCGGTCAGGGGTTCGGCGCAGCGCCAGACGCGTACGCGCTCTTCGCCGGCTTCGGTGACGGCGACGATGGCCAGGCGGGTGCAGGCGAGGCCGTGGTTCGCGAGGCCGGCGAAGAAGCGTTCGCCGAGGGTCTTCGCGACGAAGGCGGCTTCGTCGACGCGTCTGAGGGGGTCGTCGAAGGTTTCGGTGACGGTCAGGTCCGGCGGGAGGGCGCGCCGCAGCGGCGGGCGTTCGGCGAGGCCGCGGGCGAGGCGGTGGGCGGTGATGGCGTCCTTGGCGAAGCGGCCGGCGACGTCGCGTTCGGCGAGGGCGGCGAACGCGCCGAGGGTGCGCAGGCCGAGGCGGCGGAGGGTGCCGACGAGCTCGCCGCGGTCGTCGCCCGGCTGGTCCAGCTCGGTGATCGGGAGAGGAGCGAGGAAGGCTTCGGTGCCCCCGGGCGCGACGAGGACCGAGCGGCGGGCGGCGAGGGTCGCGGCGAAGAGGCCCTCGGCGATCCCGACCTGGCACTCGACGCCGGCGCGGGCGGCGACCTCGTCGACGAGGAGCTCGGCCAGGGCTTCTTCGCCGCCGAAGTACCCGGCGGCACCGGTGACGGGCACGGCGACGATGCCCGGCCGCACGACCTCGACCCCGACGGCCTGCGCTTCGACAGCGGCGGCGACGGGTTCGAAGAGCCGGGCGTCGCGGTCCGGATCGTGCTGGTGCACCACGAGTTCCGGGCACCGCGACTGGGCATCGCGCCGGCGCATGCCCCGTCCGACGCCACCACGGCGCGCTTCGGCGGAGCAGGCGACAACCCGGCTACCGGAGAAGACGGCAGCGGGAGCGAGGGGCGAGGTACCGGCAGCGGCCCCGGCGGCGACGACCGGCCAGTCCGGGCACCACAGCACGAGCAGCCGTGGCGGACCGTTCATCCCGCGGCCGCGCCGGGGATGGTGCGGTGGCGGCAAAACACCTGGCCGCTGTCGGCGCGAGGGGCCTCTGTTGCCCGCCCATCGCGCGGAACTACGCAGAGGCGGAACACTGTGGCCCGCCGGTCCTCACGCGACCGCGGCACGGCTCCCGGTTCGCCGGGCCCCACCTCGCGCGATCGATGCGAGGCGCCCGATCCGCCGCACTTCCCCGCGCCGAAACAACACCCGGCACGACCCGCCTCATCGCCCAGTCCTAGGCCGCGGCGAAACACCGTGGCCCGCCGGTCATCGTGCGGATCCGGTGCGTCCGCGTGCTCCGGCACCGACTTCTCCGGCACCACCGCTCACCCGGCCACCTCGGCCAAGCGCCGCTCTCGCGGCTCCCCCGCCGCCACCATCCCGCCCGGTCCCGGCAGCTGCAACCGCACCGATGACGGTCTCGCCGCCGATCCTCGGCCGTAGCTGGTCGCCGTCACCTCGCGGGTTCGCAGGTGGCCGTGGCCGTCCGGGGTCAGGCCGTGCCATCGGCGGCCCGATACGCGCAGCTCCAAGTCCGCTCCCGGCCACGGCCCCACCTTCAGCAACACCGTTCCCCGGTTGCGCACCCGGCCCGCCAAGCGGCGGGCGAGCTGGGGCTGGACCGCGACCGGTCCGAGGACCACCACGTCGAACCCGTCCACCAGCGCCGACAACACACCCGTCAGCTCCGCGCCGGGGTGGGGCACCAGCGCGATCCGCTCCAGGTCGACGCCCAGCTCCGCCGCCGCGGCCAGGCCCAGCTCGGGAAGGGCCGTCACCGCCGCCCACGAACCGTCGCGCGTGGCCGCCGCGAGCAGGGCCGGTACCAGGGACGTCGCGCCGGCCAGTGAGATCGTGCTGCCGCGGCGCAACCCGCCGCCCGGCAGCAACCGCGCCAGCGGGGGCAGCACCGTCAACAACCCGGCCGAAGCCGGCGACACGGCCGCGGCCGGGCTCAGCTCCGCCGCCGTGCGGACCCCCGGGATCGCCGTGAGCCCGGCCAGCGCCTCCGGCACCGCCACCACCGCTCACCTCCAGCACCACGTACTCGCACCGGAGACACCCGCACCGCGAAGCCGCGGGCGAACCCAGGAGAAAGTTATCGAACACTTGTTCGCATAGTGCGAGACGAGCGGGCCCGCTGTCAAGCCGGGGGTCACCCCGGCGGGGCATGGCCGCTCCGGCACACTGGGCGGCATGACCCGCACGAACCCGGGCCTCGACGCCGCGAGCGTCGACAAGCTGACCGACGCGGTCCTCACCGCGTCGCGGCTGCTCGTGGCGGTGTCCGTCCGATCGATCGCCGCGGCCGAAGACAGCCTGACCCTGCCGCAGTTCCGACTCCTCGTCGTCCTGCACACGCGCGGGCCGCTCAAGCACGCGACGCTCGCCGAACACCTCGGGGTCACGCCGTCCACCGCCAGCCGCATGGTCGACAGGCTGGTCGCCGGCGAGCTGGTCGACCGCCGGCACAGTCCCGTGTCACGGCGCGAGATCGTGCTGGAGATCACCCGCGAGGGCGCGCGGATCGTCCGGCAGGTGACGACCCGCCGCCGCCGGGAGATCGCCAAGATCGTCGCGCGGATGCCCGGGGAAAGCCGGCAGGGGCTCGTCGACGCGCTCACCGCGTTCGCCGAAGCCGGCGGGGAACCCCCGTCCGGCGCGGCACCCGAAGCCCTCTGGGGCTGACGCTCGACCGTTCGCCACTACAAGTATTGCCGCTGCGATACGAGCACTCCCCGCCCCCTTCAAGGTATAGCCGAACCCGGGGCTTGCCGCAAGGCCGGGGTCGTCCTCCACAATGGCCGCGCAACCAGCGGAAACAGGGGGAAAGCAATGCGGGTTTTGCTGACGACGTGGGGTTCGCGCGGGGACGTCGAACCGCTCGCGGGACTGGCCGTGGCCCTGCGGGGGCTCGGCGTGGACTCGGTGGTGTGCGGGCCGCCGGACGAAGATTTCGTGACGCTGCTGGAGCGCGCCGGGGTGGCGCACGTGCCGCTCGGCCCGTCGGTGCGCTCGGTGGTGACCCGCGAGCGGCCGGACCCGTTCGCGCTCGCGGACGAGCTGGTCACCGCGCGGTTCGACGCGCTCGGCGCGGTCGCCGGGGACTGCGATGTGGTGGTGGCGCAGGGATTGCTGCCCGCCGGCGCGCGCGACGTCGCCGAGCGGGCCGGGATCCCGTACGTGTACGCGTGCTACCACCTGCACGGGCTGCCGTCGCCGCACGTCCCGCCGGGGATGCGGCCGGGTACGCCGTCGCCGGCGGGCGAGACCGACAACGAGGTGCTGTGGCGCCACGACGCCGAGCGCGTCGACGCCTTGTACGGCCCGGCGCTCGACCGCAACCGGGCGGCGATCGGCCTGCCGCCGGTGACGAACGTCCGCGACCACGTCTTCACCGATCGGCCGTGGCTGGCCGCCGATCCGGTGCTGTGCCCGACGGACCTCGACGTCCGGCGGACCGGGGCGTGGCTCCTGCCCGACGACCGTCCGCTGCCGGACGAGCTGGAGAAGTTCCTCGACGCCGGCGAGCCGCCGGTGTACGTCGGCTTCGGCAGCATGGCCGCGTACGCGCCGGAGGGCATCGCGCGGATCGCGACCGAGGCGGTCCGGGCGCACGGCCTCCGGATCGTGCTGGGCAGCGGCTGGGCCGGCTTGACGGCGGTCGACGACGCCGAGGACAGCTTCGTCGCCGGCGAGGTCAACCACCAGGCGCTCTTCCGCCGAGTGGCGGCGGTCGTGCACCACGGCGGCGCCGGCACCACCACGACGGCCGCCCGGGCCGGCGCGCCCCAGGTGGTGGTGCCGCGGATCGCGGACCAGCCCTACTGGGCCGGACGGGTGGCCGAGCTGGGCATCGGCGCGGCCCACCCGGATCCGGTGCCGACCGCGGAGTCGTTGTCGGCCGCGCTGGCCACGGCGTTCGCCTCGGCGGGCCGGACCGTCGAGATCCGCACCGACGGCGCGATGGTCGCCGCGAAACAGCTCGTCGACCTGGTCTGAGCGACGGGCCTCGCCGGAACTCCCGGCGAGGCCCGTCCCGCCTCAGCCCGCGAACGGGCTCGCGTCGATCGCGCAGGTCTTGCCCGCGGCGGGGAACGTCCCCGAAATCAGGTAGTCCCGCTTGACCTGCTCGGTGCACGTGCTCGGCACGTACATCGACGAGTGCCCGTACCCCTCGGTGACGAACACGCGGGCACGCGCCAGCTCCGCGGCACCGTCGCGAGCGCCGGCCAGCGGTGTCGACGGGTCGAAGCGGTTGTTCAGCACCAGGATCTCCGCCGACGTCCGGCGGTTCCACGGGCCGGTGTACCGGTCGGCGGCCTTCGCCGGCCAGAACGCGCAGCTCATCATGTCCAGCACCGCGATACGGCCGAAGTACGGGACCCGCTGGTCCTCGGATTCCGCGTACCGGCTGTATATCGCCGGATCGGTCGGCACATCGCTGTCACTGCACTGGATCGCGTTGAAGGCCTCCGTGCGGTTGGACGTGTACGGCTCGCCCGCCTTGAGCGCGGCAGCCGTGCGAGGAGCGTCGTACAGGCGTTGCAGCAGCGACGCGATGTCCGGCCAGCCCCGCGAGTCGGAGAGGTCCGCCGCCGCGTTGATGATCCCGGAGTACGTCCAGGTCTCGCCGTCGGTGGTGATCGGGGCCTGCTTGGCGCGCGCCGTGATCGACGCCCACTTCGCCTTCGGGTCACCCGAGGAGAACGCGCACTTCGGACCGGCTTCGGTGCACAGGCGCAGGAACTGGTCGAACGTCTGCGAGATGCCGGTGGCGACGTCCTGGCGGGTGTCCAGCGGGACGCTCGTGCCGCTGCCGTCGTGCCCGGTGGCGTTGCCGGCGAAGTCCATCGTGCCGTCGAAGGCCATCGCGCGGATGCGGTTCGGGAACAGGTTGGCGTAGGTGGCGCCGAGCTGCGTCCCGTAGGAAATGCCGTGGTAGGTCAGCTTCGCGTCGCCGACCGCGCGGCGCAGCAGTTCCAGGTCCCGCGCGGTGTCGGCCGTCGAGACGTGCTCGAGGATCGGGCCGGCCTTCGCCGAGCACCGGTCCGCGAGCTCCTTCGACTTGGCGTAGAAGGCCGCGTTGCCGCTCGGGTCGCCGGGCATCTCCGGGAACGAGCCGAAGAACGACTCCTGCTCCGCGAGGGAGTCGAAGCACCGGACGGCGGTGCTGCTGCCGATCCCGCGCGGGTCCCACGACACGACGTCGAACCGCGCGCGCAGCTCGGCGGAGAACAGCCACGGCCACTTCCCGCGCTCCCGCAGCCGTTGCAGGCCGGACGCGCCCGGGCCGCCGAAGTTGACGAACAGCGTGCCGATCTTGTGCGCGGGATCGGTGGCGGGCTCTTTGATGAGCGCGAGGTCGATCTTCGCGCCGGACGGCCGGTCGTAGTCCAGCGGCACCTCGGCGGTGGCGCACTGGAAGCCGTCGTCGCAGCCGGTCCAGGTCAGTTTCGGTGCCGGGACGGTATCGACGGAGGCCGAAGCCACGGCCGGTCCGGCCACGACGGCCATCGAGACGCCGAGCGCGACGACCAGGCCGCGCACGATGCCTCCCCCAGGAGAACGACGCACAGAAAGTCCTTTCGACGGAACGAAACGATCACCCCTCCAGACGGGCGAGGGGGTGGGGAGGTTGGCAGCCCGGCGAAAAAGATCACCGGCGCCGCCGTCCACCAGTCATTCGCGGAAACCCCGGCGAAGGTTCCGGACCGCTCTCCCGGAAGAACCTCTGGCGCAGACTTGTGCTGCATGTCTATAGTGCTAGTCACCTAGTTAAATGGAGTTGCCGATGATCGAATTCCACCTCGACGCCCGCTCGGGGCTGTCGCCGTACCAGCAGCTGGTCCAGCAGGTACGGCACGCGCTGCGACTGGGCCTGCTCGACAAGGGAGACCAGCTCCCGAAGGTCAAGGACGTGGTCGCCGGCCTGGCGATCAACCCGAACACCGTGCTCAAGGCCTACCGCGAACTGGAGCACGACGGCCTCGTCTCGGCGCGGCCCGGCGTCGGCACGTTCGTGACCGCGACGCTCAACGGCGGCACCTCCTTCGCCGTGCTCGGGCCGTTGCGGCAGGACCTGCGCCGCTGGCTGGGCAAGGCCCGCCAGGCCGGTCTCGACGAAGAGAGCATCGAGGCCCTGCTGATGTCCACGTTTCGCGACTCCGCCAGAGAGGACATAGCGTGACCGTCCTGCGTGCCCAGGGACTGGGCAAGAAGTACAAGCGCAAGTGGGCGCTGACCGGCTGCACGCTCGAGATCGAGGCCGGCCACGTGACCGGGCTCGTCGGCCCCAACGGCGCCGGCAAGTCCACCCTGCTGAACATCGCGTCCGGCATGCTGGAGCCGACGACCGGCACCATCGAGGTCTGCGGTGGAACCCCCGGCAGCGGCCCGGACCAGCTGGCGAAGGTCGGCTACGTCGCCCAGAGCACGCCCGTCTACACCGGGCTCACCATCGAAGAGCACCTGCGGCTCGGCGCGCACCT
Source organism: Amycolatopsis sp. NPDC005961 (assembly GCF_040629235.1). NCBI lineage: Bacteria > Bacillati > Actinomycetota > Actinomycetes > Pseudonocardiales > Pseudonocardiaceae > Amycolatopsis > Amycolatopsis sp. NPDC005961. The sequence continues at coordinate 40,289 of NZ_JBEXVF010000070.1, forward strand.
CAACCCGCGGTGGGACGAGTCGCTGGCCACCAAGCGGGTCGAGCGGCTCGGGCTCGACCCGAAGCAGCACGCCGGGAAGCTGTCCGGCGGCCAGCGCGCGCAGCTCGCGCTCACCCTCGGCATCGCCAAGCGCCCCGAGCTGCTGCTGCTCGACGAGCCGGTCGCCGCGCTGGACCCGTTGGCGCGCCGGGAGTTCCTGCAGGACCTCATGGAAGCCGTCGCCGAGCACGGGCTGTCCGTCGTGATGTCCTCGCACCTGGTCAACGACCTGGAACGGGTCTGCGACCACCTCGTCGTGCTGGTGGACTCCCAGGTCCGGGTGATCGGCGACGTCGAAGAGCTGCTCGCCACGCACCACCGGCTCTCCGGGCCGCGGCGCGAGGTCGACTCGCTGCCGGCCGAGCAGCACGTCGTCTCCGCGAAGCACACCGACCGCCAGACGACCGTGCTCGTCCGCACCGAGGCGCCGATCCTCGATCCCGCGTGGACGGTCGCGCAGATCGGCCTCGAAGACCTCGTCCTCGAGTACATGAGCAACCCCGCCGCCGCCCGCCCCGCCCTGGAGGTCCTGAGATGACCTGGCTGACCTGGCGCCAGTTCCGCCTGCCCGCGTTGTCCGTGTTCGCCGCGCTGGTCCTGATCGGCGTCGTGCTCGCGATCACCGGGCCGGAGCTGGTCGGGCGCACGAACTTCTCCGACGAGGACACCCTCTTCGGCGGCACGATCCTGGTGCTCTACCTGCTGCCAGCGGTGATCGGCGTGTTCTGGGGCGTCCCGATGATCACGCGCGAGCTGGAGAGCGGCACGCACAGCCTGGTGTGGAACCAGACCGTCACGCGCAAGCGGTGGCTCACCACCAAGCTCGGGTTCGGCCTGCTCACCGCGATGGTCGCGGCCGGCCTGCTCGGCTGGGCGGTGTCGTGGTGGGCGAGCCCGATCGACGCGCTCTCCGCGACGCAGACCGACCGCGGGATGCTCTCGCGCATCATGCCGGTGGTGTTCGGCGCGCGCGGCATCGTGCCGATCGGCTACGTGGCCTTCGCCCTCGCGCTCGGCGTCGCGGTCGGGATGCTGGTGAAGCGGACGGTGGCCGCCATGGCCGTCACGCTCGCCGTGCTCGCCGCCGTGCTGATCGTGGTCCCGACCTTCGTGCGGCCCTACCTCATTCCGCCGGCGCAGATGACGACGGCGATCGTCCCCGAGGACATCACGAACATCACCGGCGACGACACCCACGGGATCCTGGAGATCGGCATGCGGAACCCGGCCGGCGCGTGGGTGCTGGCGAACGAAACCGTGGACCCGGCCGGCACCGTGGTCTACCCGCTGCCGGACTTCGTGCAGAGCTGCGCCCCGAGGCCGGGCCAGGGCCCGCCGGAGCGCGGCAGCATGCAACAGTGCATGTCCCAGCTGGGCGCGCACGGCTACCAGCAGCGCCTGACCTACCAGCCCGGCTCGCGGTTCTGGCCGCTGCAGTGGCTCGAACTCGCGCTCTTCCTCGCGATGGCCGCCCTGCTCACCTGGTTCTCCTTCCGCCGCGTCCGTCACCTGTCCTGAACCGATTCCTGGGGGAATCATGCGCACTCTCGCGGTAGCCACCGCCTTGACACTCACCCTGTCCGCAGCGCCCGCCGCTTCGGCGGCCACGACGCCTTCCCTGCCCGGCCCGACCGGTCACGCGCCGGTCGGCGTCACCTCACTGTCTCTAAAGGACACTTCGCGTCCCGACCCGTGGGTGCCGACGGTGCCCTACCGGGAGCTGATGGTCTCCGTCTTCTACCCGGCGACTTCGGCGAACGGGCCGAAGAAGCAGTACATGACGCCGCTCGAGTCCGAACGCAACCTCGAACGGCAGGACATCCCGGGGCTGTCCCTGGACGTCCTGAGCACGGTCCGCACGAACGCCGTCGTCGACGCGAAACCGGCCGGGCGGTGGCACGACCTGCCGCTGGTCGTGCTGTCACCGGGCTGGACGCAGCCGCGGGCCGTCCTCACGGCGCTGGCCGAGGACCTCGCCAGCCGCGGCTACGCGGTGGCGGCGATCGACCACACCTACGAAAACCGTGCGACGACGTTCCCCGACGGGCACGTCACCGGCTGCGCCGCCTGCGAAGTCGACGAGCAGCCCGGGATCTGGGAGAAGGTCGCGCAGGTGCGGTCGAAGGACACGTCGTTCGTGCTCGACCAGCTGCTGCATTCGAAGAAGTGGGGCGCGCTGATCGACCCGGGGCGGATCGGCATGACCGGGCACTCCGCGGGTGGCGCGGTCACGACGCAGGCGATGCTGGCCGACCCGCGCATCCGGGCCGGGGCCGACATCGACGGGAGCATCCACGTCCCGCTCCCGGCGTCCGGGCTGTCGAGGCCGTTCCTGTTCCTGGGCAGCATGGACAACTACGTGCCGGGCCAGGAAGGTCCGTACGACGACTGGGAAACCGACTGGACGCACCTCACCGGGTGGAAGCGCTGGCTCATGGTGTCCGGCACGGTGCACAGCTCGTTCACCGACCTCGGCGTGCTCGCCGACCAGCTGGGCGTCGACATCGGCGCGTCGATCGACGGGGCCCGCGCGCTGGCGATCACGCGGAACTACGTAAGCGCTTTCTTCGACCAGAACCTGCGCTGCCGTCCGCAGCCGCTGCTGGCCGCGCCGTCGCCCGCCTACCCGGAAGTGACGTTCATCGGATGAAGATCATCCTGATGGTGACCGCGCTGGCGCTGGCACTGCCCGTGCCGGCGTCGGCGTCACCGGCGCTGTCGCTGGCCGTGCCGACCGGCGACCGGCCGGTGGGCATCACTTCGCTGTACCTGAAGGACACCTCGCGGCCGGATCCCTGGGTCGCGACGGTGCCCTACCGCGAGCTGATGGTGTCGCTCTTCTACCCGGCGGTTTCCGTGCAGGGGCAGAAGAAGCAGTTCATGACCGAGGCCGAGGCGCAGGCGGTGTTCGACGAGGCCGGGATCACCGGCATCCCGGCTTCGGTCATGACCACCGTCCGCACCGACGCCGCGGTCGACGCCCGGCCGGCCGGGCACCACCTGCCGCTGGTCGTCCTTTCGCCCGGGTTCAAGCGGCCGCGCGCCGAGCTGACGTCGCTGGCCGAAGACCTGGCCAGCCACGGCACCGCGGTCGTCGTGGTCGACCACACCTACGAGAACGTCGCCACGACGTTCCCCGACGGGCGGGTCACCGGCTGCGCGGCGTGCGGCAACTACGACGAGGCGTTCTGGAAGAAGCTGGAACGCGGGCGTGCGGCGGACGTCTCGTTCGTACTGGACTCCCTGACGCACTCTCGCTGGGCGTCGCTGATCGACCCCGCCCGGATCGGCATGGCCGGGCATTCCGTCGGCGGCGCGAGCGCGCTCGGCGCGATGGTGGCCGACCCGCGGATCAAGGCCGGCATCGACATCGACGGCACGACGGACGACCCGCTGCTCGCGCCGGGACTCGACCGGCCGTTCCTGTTCCTGGGCCGCGCGAACACGTACACCCCCGGCACGGGCGTCGAATCGGGCAGCTGGCAACGGGACTGGGCGCAGCTGACGGGGTGGAAGCGCTGGCTCGTCGTGGCCGGCGTGGCACACCCGTCCTTCACCGACATCGGCCTGGTGGGCGAGCAGCTCGGCCTCGACTTCGGCGCGACGACGCCGGCAGCGCGCGGCCAGGCCGTCACGGCGGCCTACGTTCGGGCATTCTTCGAAGAGCACCTGGACGGCCGGGCCCAGCCACTGCTCGACCGGCCGTCGTCGCGCTACCCGGAGGTCAGCTTCGCCATGACGTCGACGCCCTACCTGCCCGCGCCGACCGGGGACCGGCCGGTGGGCAGCACGCAGGTGTACCTGAAGGACACCTCGCGGCCGGACCCGTGGGTGCCGTCGGTGCCCTACCGCGAGCTGATGGTGTCGCTCTTCTACCCGGCGGCTTCACCGCACGGGCCGAAGACGCGGTACGTGACCGCGGCCGAGTCGGCGGCGCTGCTGTCCGGCAGCGGCCTGGACGTGCCGCCGGACCTGCTCACCCGGCTGGTGACCAATTCGGTGGCCGACGCCCGGCCGGCCGGGTCCCGGCTGCCGTTGGTGGTGCTTTCGCCCGGCTACACGAAACCCCGGGCCACGCTCAGCGCGCTGGCCGAGGACCTGGCGAGCCACGGGTACGCCGTCGCGCTGGTCGGCCACACCTACGAGAACACCGGCACGAGCTTCCCCGACGGACGGTTCGCGGGCTGCGCCTCGTGCGAGGTGCCGCACGACGCGGCGTTCTCGGAGAAGCTGCAGCGGGGCCGGGCGGCCGACGTGTCGTTCGTGCTGGATTCGCTGACGCACTCGAAGAAGTGGGCACCGCTGATCGACGCGTCGCGGATCGGCATGGCGGGGCACTCGGCCGGCGGCGCGAGCACGCTGCCCACGATGGTCGCCGACGCGCGGGTGCGCGCCGGGATGGACATCGACGGCACCACGGCGGTTCCGCTGACCCCGCCCGGGCTGGCGCGGCCGTTCATGTTCGTGAGCCACCAGCTCGCGGCCACGGCGTGCGCACCGAACGTCCCGTGGGAGCGGGACTGGGCGCAGCTGACGGGCTGGCGGCGCTGGATCGAGGTGGCGGGCACGCAGCACGCGTCGTTCACCGACGTGGGCCTGGTGGGCGAAGAGCTCGGCGTCGGCATCGGCGCGACCACCACCGCCCTGCGCACCCAGGAGATCATCCGGACGTACGTGAACGCGTTCTTCGACCGGCACCTGCGGGGCGAAGCCCGGCCGGTGCTGGACGAGCCGGGCTATCCGGAAGTCTCGTTCTGCCGCTGAGCACGGCGGAAGCGGCACTCGTGGGGGTGTGCCGCTTCCGCCGGTCCCGTGCTCGGCGGCAGGCCCGCCTCAACCCCGACAAACCGCGTAGATCAGATGTTCGGCGCGATCAAGCCGATACTGGACCGGTGTATGAAGCGCTCTCGCTGCTCGCCGCCCTCGTCAGCGCGGTCGCCGCCGTGGTCGCCAGCTGGATCGCCGTCGCGCAGTGGCGTTTGTCGCGGCCGGGTCCTCCCGTCATCGCGCCGCGACGGTCTTCGCCCGCCGCTCCGCCGCAGCTACCCGCCGCCCGGCCCGCCGGACGCGGACTCGCCCGCGCGGCCGCGGTCGCCGTCGCGCTGGGGGCCGTCACCGCGGTGTTCTCCGCGCTGGGCGACCTCGTGTTCTACGCCCAGCAGCAGGAGTCATCGCCCGGTCAGGAAACCTGGCTCTCGATCCTGCTGGGCACCGCCATCCTGGCCGGTGCGGGCGCGTTGCTGCTCGGGCTGTTCGTGCTCCTCGCGGGCCTGGTCAAGCGCCACGGACGCAGCACCCGGCTGGGCCTGCTCGCGATCGTGCTGAGCCAGACGTTCTGGCTGGCGACCTGGCTGACCACCTTCATGTAGTCAGAGCTTCCCGCCCGCGACCGGCGGCATGTCCGCAGCCTCCGCGGCCTCCGTGGCCGCCTCGCGGAACAGGTGGTTCTCGACCTCGAAGAGGTTGTCGGCGGCGCGCTCGACGACCGTGAGCAGCGTGGACATCCGGGCCACCTCCTCCACCTGCTCCTTGAGGAACCAGGCCACGAACTGCTCGCCGAGGTAGTCCTCCTCCAGCCGCGCGGCCTTCGCCATCGCCTCGATGTCGGCGGTCACCGCCCGTTCCTGCTCCAGCGCCAGCTCGATGGCCTCGTGCGCGCTCGAGAAGTCGTTCCGGACGTCGCCGCTGCCCGGGATCGCCACCGGCTGGCTCCGGTCGAGCAGGTACCGGACCATCGCCAGCGCGTGGTTGCGTTCCTCGATCGACTGCCGGTAGAAGCGCTTCGCCAGCCTCGGCAGGTCACGCGCGTCGAACCAGACGGCGAGGGCGACGTACTGCTGCGCGGCGGTGAACTCGTGCCGGATCTGCTCCCGCAGGAGCTCGGAGAACTTCGAACGCTGGGTGTCGGCCATGCCCCACAAGGTACGGCGCCGTGCACCGGCCGGCCACGTCACGTGCGGGGCTGGTACTGCTCCACCCGGATGCTGTCCTTCACCGCGTCCAGGAACTCGTTGCGGGCCGTGTGCAGGGCCCGGTACTCGGGCTTCCCGGGGTTGATCAGCTCGTGCCACAGCGAAACGACCACGCCGGTGCGGTCTTCCAGCTCGTGGGCCTTGGCGATCAACGCCGGCGTCCCGATCACCTCCAGCATCGCGACCTGTTCCCGCATGCCCGCCAGCGCGTAGGCGCCGGCCTGGTACCGCAGCTGGCGTTCGTCCTCGTCGGTGAGCACCTGGTACCGGAAGGCGGTGATCCGGGCGAGGTGCCGGGTGATCTCGAGGTAGGTGTCGCGGATCTCCCGGTCCCACCGGCGGCGGTCTTCCCGGTTCAGCTTCCGGCGGTCGCTCAACGCGATCGCGAGGAGCGCGAGCACCGCGCCCGCGAGCAGGAAGGCCCCCGCGATCACGGGAACGCCCCACCAGGGCGCGGGGCCCGTAACCGGTGCGGCTGGGTCGAGTGCGCTCGGCACCGGCGAGATCATGCGGGCACGATACTCGCGAAATCCGGTGAAAACGCCCGTCAATTCTCCCCTGGCTACGATCGGGCACGTGGCGAGCCCCCTCCCTGACCTCTCCGGCACGATCACCTGCGTCACCGGCGCGGCCGGCACCATCGGCCGCGGGATCGCGCTGCGGTTCGCCGAAGCGGGCAGCGCGGTGGCCGTGCACCACCGGCGCCCCGGCGCGGGCGACGACGTCGTCGCGGCGATCGAGGCCGCGGGCGGGCGGGCCCGCGCGTTCGCCGCCGAGCTGACCGACGACAACGCTTGCCACGCCCTGCTGGCAGCCGTCGCGGACTGGGGCGGCGGGCTCGACGCGCTCGTGAACAACGCCGGCGTCCAGCCGGTCGAACCGCTCGCGGGCCTGACGGCCGGACAGTGGCGGGCGATGCTGGACGCCACCCTGACCAGCGCGTTCTCCTGCACCCAAGCGGCGAGCCGGCTGCTGCGCGACGGCGGCAGCGTCACGCACATCGCGTCGATCGAGGCCCGGCAGCCCGCGCCCGGGCACGTCCACTACAGCGCGGCCAAGGCGGCTTTGGTGATGCACGCCCGCGGCGCCGCGCTGGAGTACGGGCCGCGCGGGATCCGCGTCAACACCGTGTCACCGGGCCTGATTTCGCGGCCGGGCCTGGAAGAGGACTGGCCGGAGGGCGTCGAACGGTGGCGGCGGGCCGCCCCGCTGGGCCGTCCGGGGACACCGGAGGACGTCGGCAACGCGTGCGTCTTCCTGGCGTCCCCGCTGGCTTCCTGGATCACCGGGCACGACCTCGTCGTCGACGGCGGGGTCACGGCCCGGCCGACCTGGTAGACTGGAACGTGTTCTAGTTCTGGGGGTGCCATGTCCTTCCCGATCGTCGACGGCGTGCCGCCGGGACGCGCGCTGCTGGGGTCCCGGATCCGGGAGCTGATCGAAGCTTCCGTGCGCACGGGCGACGACGCCGACTTCGCCGCCGCCGCCCGGCAGGTCGAAGCGGTCACCGCCGCCCTGCGCGCCACCGGCGGATCGCCTCCCCTGCTGCTGGCCGCCCTCGACGGCGGCGGCCACCTCAGCATCAACAACCCGCTGGAAGGACCCGGGAACCCGCTGGCGCCGCCGCTGTCCTGGACGCACATCGGACCGGCGGAGGTCCGGGCCGAGGTCCTGCTGGGCGCGGCCCACGAGGGACCACCGAACCGCGTCCACGGCGGCTGGGTCGCGGCGATCCTGGACCACGTCCTGGGCCGCGCGACCGCGGCGGCCGGCTACCCCGGGATGACGGCGTCCTTGACGGTCGACTACCTCCGCGGCACGCCGTACGCCGAGCCGCTCGTCGCGGAAGGCCGACTGGAACGCCGTGACGGGCGGAAGCTCCACGCGACCGGGACGCTGCGCGCCGGGGACACGGTCTGCGCCACCGCGAAGGCGATCCTGGTGCACTTCAGCGCCGACCGCTTCCCGGTCCCGGTGTCCACATCGGACTGACGACGGCCTGCCGCGGCCGGTCGTGAGCGGGAAACCGGGTTCTAACCCTGTTTCTCACTCACGACCTCACGCGCCACCGTCGTGTGGCGAGGCGACTCCGAGCTCGACGACGCCATCAGCACCGCGCAGATCGGCACCGCCATCGCCAGCGCCGCCAGGACGAACACCGGGAACAGGAACGAGAACACCTCCGCGCCCGACGGGTCCGGTGCCGCCGGGTCCAGGTGCAGCCGGACCGCCGCCATGCCCGTGTAGTGCATGCCCGTCACCGCCGCCGCCATCACCAGGCCCGCCGCCAGCCGGGGCAGCAGCTTGTCCAGACCGACCGTGAACCACAGCGCCGCCGTCGCCGCGACCACCGCGATCACCACCGACAGCACCACCAGCGTCGGGTCGTAGCCGATCGTCCCCTTGATCTCGACCGCCCACATCCCCGTGTAGTGCATGACGTTCACCGCGAGCCCGGTCAGCAGCCCGCCGAGCAGCAGCCGCTTCCAGGCGAACCGGTTGCGGACGCCGAACACCAGCAGGCCGCAGAACACCGCCACCACCGACAGGATCGCCGACAGCGCCGTGCGCGTGATGTCGTAGCGCACCGGCAACCCGGGCGTCGAAAAGCCGAGCATCGCGATGAAGTGCATGACCCAGATGCCGACGCCGCCGATCGACAGCGCCGCGAGCCCGAGCCAGGTCAGCCGGGTGCGCGCGTTGTCCGTGGTCCGCGCCTGCAGCGTGCAGGCGAGCCCGAGCGCGCAGCCCACCACCGAAGTCAGGTACGCGAGCACGACGAGCCAGTGGCCCATCGCGAAGTCGTCGTGGTCCATGTGCATTTCCGTGCTCCTGTCAGGCTTGCTCTGTCATCCGGGGTCAAACCCCGGACCCCGGCCGGGGGGCACGACGGAGTCGAGCACCTCGCGCAGGCTCTGCGCGGTGGCTTCCGCCCGGGTCGTGACGGCGCGGTAGTGG
>NZ_JBEXVF010000071.1:0-47076 GCF_040629235.1 Amycolatopsis sp. NPDC005961
GTTCGAACTACGCGCTCGGTGGCGTCCTCGCCGCGTACGGCGCGCAGTACGGCCTGGTCGTCGCGATCCTGTTGCCGCTGGCCGTGTGTTCGCTGATCGGCTTCATCAACGGCGTGCTCATCGCGCGCACCGGGATGGCGCCCTTCATCGTCACGCTGGCGTCGCTGCTGTTCGCCCGGGGCCTGTTGCTCGCGCTGACCTCCGAAGGCGCGACGACGTACAAAGTGGACCCGGGCTCGGCGTTCCTCTGGCTCGGGCAGGGCACCATCTTCGGCATCGGCGTCCCGGTCTACCTGACCCTCGTGCTGTTCGCCCTCGGCGGGCTGCTGCTGCGCCGCACCCGGTTCGGCCAGTCGGTGTTCGCCATCGGCGGCGCCGAGCAGTCCGCGCTGCTCATGGGCCTTCCGGTGGCCCGCACCAAGATCAGCCTCTACACGCTGAGCGGCGCGCTCGCCGGGTTCGCCGGCGTCCTCACCGCCGCGTACCTGCAGTCCGGCGTCACGGTGATCGGCGTCGGCACCGAGCTGGACGCGATCTCGGTCGTCGTCATCGGCGGCACGCTGCTCACCGGCGGCGCCGGGACGATCATCGGCACGCTCGTCGGCGTGCTGCTGCGCACGCTGATCCAGAACGTCATCAACCAGATCGGCACCCTCGACTCCAACTACCAGACGGTGGTGAGCGGGGCCTTCCTGCTCGTCGTCGTGGTGATCCAGCGCCTGCTGGCGCGTTCCCGAACCCGCTGAGGTCCCTTCCCCCTCACCAGGAGGTCTCAACGATGTTCCGTCCTGCCCGAAAAACCCGGAGATGGCTGACCGCCGCCGCGGCGTTCGCCGTCGCGGTCGCCGGCCTCGGCACCGTGCCGGCCGCGAGCGCCGCCGACGCACCGCAGTGGCAACGGCTCACCCCGCCGTTGTCGACGCCTTGGACCAAGGACGTCTCGCCGTCGAACGCCCTCCCCGACTACCCGCGGCCGCAGCTGACGCGCGACAAGTGGCAGAACCTCAACGGCGTCTGGGAGTTCGCCAAGGCGGCCCCGGGTGAGGCCGCGCCGATCGGCAAGACGCTCGGCGAGCGGATCCTCGTGCCGTACCCGGTCGAGTCCGCGCTGTCCGGGATCATGCGCCACGAGACGAACATGTGGTACCGCCGCACGTTCGAGGTCCCCAAGAACTGGCAGATCGGCAAGGGACAGCGGCTGCAGCTGCACTTCCAGGCCGTCGACTACGACGCGACGGTGATCGTCAACGGCAAGACCGTCGCCCGCCACACCGGCGGCTACGACGCGTTCTCCGTCGACGTCACCAACGCGCTGACCACGGCCAAGACCCAGGAGATCGTGGTCGGCGTCGCCGACCCGAACGACCAGGGCGGGCAGCCGATCGGCAAGCAGCGCCAGCCCGGCGACGGCATCTTCTACACGCCGTCCTCCGGCATCTGGCAGACCGTCTGGATGGAGCCGGTCGCGACCGCGTACATCGACCGGCTCGACGTCACCCCGGACGTGGCGAGTGGCTCGGTCACGGTGAACGCCCTGGTCGGCGGGCCGGTGAAGCAGCGCGTCGAAGCGACCGCCTACGACCACGGCCGCCCGGTCGGGCACGTGTCCGGCGACGCGAACAAGCCGTTGAAGCTCAAGGTGGACCGGCCGCACCTGTGGTCGCCGGACGACCCGTTCCTCTACGACCTGCGGGTGAAGCTCTCCGGCGGGGACGAAGTGGGTTCGTACTTCGGCATCCGGTCGATCAGCGTCGGCAAGACCGCCGACGGCAAGCAGCGGATGCTGCTCAACGGCAAGTTCGTCATGCAGGTCGGCCCGCTCGACCAGGGCTTCTGGCCGGACGGCATCTACACCGCGCCGACCGACGCGGCGCTGAAGTTCGACCTGGAGCAGGAGAAGGCGCTCGGCTTCAACATGGTGCGCAAGCACATCAAGGTCGAGCCGGACCGCTGGTACTACTACGCCGACAAGCTGGGCCTGATGGTCTGGCAGGACATGCCGGCGATGAAGGACGACGTCGAGCCGTCGGCCGCGTCGCGCGTCAACTACGAGTCCGAGATGAAGCGGATGATCGACCAGCACCGCAGCTTCCCGTCGATCGTCACGTGGGTGCCGTTCAACGAAGGCTGGGGCGACTACGAGGTCGGCCGGATCGCGGACGAGGTCAAGTCGTGGGATCCCTCGCGCTTGGTGAACGCCGAGTCCGGCGTCAACTGCTGCAGGTCCGAACCGGACAGTGGTCGCGGCGACATCTACGACGACCACACCTACACGGGCCCCGGAACGCCGGTGCAGACCGGAACCCGGGCGGCCGTCGACGGCGAGTACGGCGGCCTCGGCCTCAAGGTCGCGGGCCACGAGTTCGACGCGGCGGGCAGCTTCGCCTACGAGATGGAGCCCGACAGCGCGACGCTGACCCGGCGCTACGGCGAACTCCAGCAGCGCCTGCTGCTGGTCGCCCAGCGCTGCGGCGTCTCGGCCGGCGTCTACACGCAGACCACGGACGTCGAGAAGGAGGTCAACGGCTTCTTCACCTACGACCGGCAGGTGAAGAAGATGGACTTCGCGGCGGTCCGCGCGGCGAACCTCGCGGTCATCAAGGGCGCGACGGGTACGCCCGTTTCGGGCCCGTCGGTGCCCGCGGGCACGCCGGGCATCGACGGCATCGCGGCGTACCCGTTCGACGAGAACGCGGGCACCACGGCCGCCGACAGCGTCGGCGACCACGACGCCACGCTCGTCGGCGGCGCGTCCTGGACGACGGGCAAGAGCGGCTCGGCGCTGGCGGTGAACGGGTCGGGCCAGTACGCCGACACGGGCGCGTCCCTGGTGAACACCGAAGGCAGCTACAGCGCGGCGGCATGGGTGAAGTTCAACGCCGTCGGCGACGGCTTCCAGACGATCGTGAGCCAGGACGGCGACAACACCAGCGCGTTCTTCCTGCAGTACTCGGGCCAGGACCACCGGCTGGCGATGAGCTTCGTGGGCACGCGTGCCCTGGCGCCGGCGGCGCCCGAGGCGAACCGCTGGTACCACGTGGTCGGCGTCCGCGACGCGGCTTCGGGCACGTTGAAGCTGTACGTCGACGGGCAGCTGGCGGCCACGAAGAGCGTCTGCCTCGGCGACGCGTCGACGGGCCACACGGTGATCGGCCGCGGCAAGTACGGCGGCGGCCCGGTCGACTACCTCAACGGCGCGGTCGACCAGGTCCACGTCTACGACCGGGCCCTGTCCGACGCGGACGTGAGCGCGTTGTATTCCAGCGGGAAGTAGGCAACCGGAAGTACACCTGAGGCGTGTTGAGCCCGGGGACCGCGATCGTGGTCCCCGGGTTTCGCACTTCAGGGGGTGAGCCTTTTGGGCTCTCGAAGAACGAAAGCGGGCATCGTCGCCGCCACGGCGGCACTGCTGATGGCCGGCACGGCGCTGCCGGCTTCGGCCACGCAGATCACGTCGATCCAGTCGACGTCGTGGTCGTACATCGACTCGGCCCAGCCGGGGAAGAGCTTCGTCAACCCGGCCGGCGACGCGCCGATCGGCGCGAAGGTCGACCACGGCCAGAAGCACGTTTCGAAGTCCTACTTCACTTTCGACCTCTCCGGGCTGCGCGGCACCAAGGTGCTTTCCGCGGAGCTGTCCGGAAAGGAGACGGCGGTCGCCGACTGCTCGGCGCCCCGCGGCACCGAGCTGTGGGTCACGGCCCCGGCGAAGAAGGCGCCGACCTGGAACGACCAGCCTCGCGAGCTGACCAAGCTGGCCGGGCCGGGCAGTCTCGACGTCTGCCCGTCGGACTACCTCGACTGGGACGCCGCACCGGTGCTGCAGCAGGCGATCGACGCCGGCCGGACGTCGCTGACGATGGTGCTGCGCCTGCCCGACGGCCAGCAGCACAACCCGCGGTTCGGCCGCACGTACCGGCCGCTGCTGTACGTGAGCCTGGAGAAGAACCAGCCGCCGTCAACACCGACCGCGCTCAAGACCGGCACGCACGCCTGCGCCGAGACACCGCTCGTCCGCCACGGCGGCGCCGCGATGTCGGCCACCGTCAGCGATCCGGACGACTACAGCTTCACGGCCGAGTTCGCCTGGTGGCCGGTGGACCACCCCGACCAGCGCGCGACCGGCACGGACGACGTCTACGGCTCCGGCGCGTACTTCGACCCCGACAGCCGGCTCGCGGACGGCGTCACCTACGCGTGGCAGGTCCGCGCGAAGGACAGCCTGGCCACGAGCGCGTGGAGCGAGACCTGCCGGTTCACCACGGACTTCACCCCGCCGGCCACGGCGCCGGTGATCACCTCGACCGACTACGTGTACGAGGTGCCCGGCAAGGGCGGCGTCGGCATCCCGGGTGACTTCACCCTCGACGCGGGCGGCGACACCCAGGTCGTCGGCTTCCAGTGGCAGGCCGGCTACACCGACAGCGGTTACGTCGCGGCCGACCGGCCCGGCGGCAAGGCCACCGTCCGGTACACCCCGCGCGACGACGGGCCGATGAGCATGTCCGCCTACGGCCTCGACGCCGCCGGGAACTACGGGCCGTCGGGCGACTACCGGTTCTTCGTGGCCCGCAACGGTCCGTCGATGACGTGCACCCCGGCCCGCGCCTTCCTCGGCGAGACCCGGCAGTGCACGTTCGCCCCGCATGGCACCGACGGCGCCACCGAGTACCTCTACAAGATCGACAACGGGCCGGAGGTCACCCTGCCAGCGGGCCCGGACGGCACCGCGGCGATCAGCGTCACCCCGACCGACGCCGCGAAGTCCTACCGCGTCAGCGTGCGGGCCCGGATGACCAACGGGAACCTGTCCGGCGACGGCGGCGGTCAGATCGACATCGACCGGGGCGCGCCCACGGTCGACGCGCCCGCCGACGCCATGGTCGGCAAGCCGGTCGTCCTGACGCTGCACGCCGTGCTGCCGGGGTCGACGTCGTTCACCTACGACTGGGACTACGGCGAGCCGGCGACCGTCCCGGTGGGCCCGGACGGCACGGCGCGGGTCACCGTGGTGCCGGACCGGCCGTACTACCACACGATCCGGGTGTCCACGACGACCGCGGCCGGGCTCGTGTCGGCGACGAACGAGGAGAGCGTGCAGGTCGGCTCGGACGGGCCGGCCATCACGAGCACCGAATTCCCCGAGTGCTGCGAAGGCGGCTACGTCACGACGCCGGGCACGTTCACGTTCTCGTCGCAGCTCCCGGGCGTCGTGAGCTACACGTACTCGTACTTCGGGGCGGCGCCGGTCACGGTGCCCGCGGGGCCGGACGGCACGGCGAGCGTCGTCCTCACGCCGCTCACCACCGACACGCAGTACCTCGACGTGACGAGCACGTCCGCCGACGGCTGGGTTTCCCAGCCGGGGTACTACCGCTTCTACCCGAAGTCGGCCGCCCCGCCGCTCGTCTGTGACGGGACGGGCAACCTGCGGCCCGGCCAGGTGGTCCACTGCACGCTGACGCCGGTCCAGCCCGGCTTGGCGGCGTACGGCTACCGCATCCGGCCGAACGGCGAGACGGGGCCGGACGTGGTGGTCCAGCCGGGCGCGGACGGCACCGGGGCGTTCGAGTTCACCGCACCGGCGACCGACACCAAGATCTGGCTGTACGTGGACGCGTGGAGCGTCAACGCGGCCGGGCAACGCACGGACAAGTCGTACACCAGTTATTACGTCGACCCGGCCGCGAGCGCGGCGAACCGGGCGACTCACGCGGTCTGACCGCGCCCCGTGACGGCCACCCGCCGGGGTGGCCGTCACGGTTGTCCTGGAGCGCGCTCCAGCCACTACCGTCGCGGCCATGACCGAAGATCGCTTCGAACGCGGCCGTGAGGCCCTGATCGACCTCAACGGCGAGCAAACCGCCCAACGCGTGCTCGACAGCCTCGCCGACATCTCACCGAAACTGGCCGACAGCCTCGTCTCCTGGGGCTTCGGCGAGATCTACACGCGACCGGCGCTCGTGCCACGGGACCGCCAGCTCGTGACGCTCGGCATGCTGACCGCACTCGGCGGGTGCGAGCCGCAGCTGGAGGTGCACGTCAACGCGTCCTTGAACGCCGGGCTCACCCCGGAGGAGATCGTCGAGGCGCTGCTGCAGTCGGCCGCGTACTGCGGATTCCCGCGGGCGCTGAACGCGACAGCGGTCGCGAAGAAGGTCTTCGGCGAGCGCGGTTTGCTGCCGGTGACCGAACCATGAGGGCGTGACCTGTGTGGTCACCGCCGCCGCGCGACAAGGCCGGCCAGCAGGTTCGTGAGCCCCTCGGCCAGCGCCTCCGCGAACGTCGGCATCCCGCCCAGCTCGGCCGCGGCCGCCGCGACGGCGTCGGTCGGGTTGGCGTAGGGCCACGCCCCCGACACGATGATCACCACGCCGAGGGCGAACTGCCGGGCGCCGTCGGCCGACAGCTCCGGCACCCGTTTCCGGACCAGTTCGCCGAGCCGCTCGGTGCTGGCCGCCGCGCGGCCCTTGAAGCTGCGGGCGAACTCCGGCGAGATGTTGCGTTCCAGCACCGGCGCCATCGCGCTGATCAGCTCGCACAGCGACCGCCGCTCGGCGAGCGTCGCGGCGATCTTCCCCGCGACACGCTCTTCGCGCGCGAAGCCGGGCTCTGCCGGGCCCGGCTCCCCGAGCGCGAGAGCGTCCAGCCACGCCGACCACTCGGCGTCGAGGACTTCGAGGAAGACCGCCTCGCGGCTGTCGAAGTAGCGGAGCACATTGGACTTCGCGAGCCCGACGCGGCAGGCCAGCTCCCGCAGGCTGATGTCGGCGACCGGCCGCTCGGCCAGCAGCTCCCGCGCGGCGGCGAGGATCGCGGTGCGGCGCGCCTCGATCTGCTCGGGCCGCCGGGCTCGCTGGAATCCGGCGCTCATGGCGCCGACAGTATCGCCCTCAGCCGCGGTGGGCGGCCTCCCGGCGCGTCTTGACCCGCCGGTAGCTCCAGATCAGCAGCGCGAACAGGATCACCGACGACAGGATCAGGCTCGACCCGGTGCTCCAGCCGCTGAACGGCAGCGACTTCACCGTGCCCCAGACGATCCCCGCGGCCAGCAGCGCCAGCCCGGCCAGCACCGACCCGGCGATCCGCAGCGGCGACGACACGCTCTCCTCGGCCGCCTTCATCGCGCGGTCGCGCACCGGGTCGACGTACCGCTCGAGCGCCGGGAACTCCGACGCGAGCAGCAGGAGCCCGGCGAGCACGAGCAACAGCCCGGGGCCGGGCAGGACCAGCAGCAGCACCCCGACGATCAGCAGGACGGCACCCGCCACCGTGATCAGGATCCGCTTCGCCTGTTTGCCGATGCCCACTGGGCGTCTCCCCTCGTTTCGCCCGATTCTTCCGGGTTGCGGGCCCGCGTGCCACTCACGAGGGCCCGCGCCCTCGCCACGGCCACGGCCAGGCCCGCCAGCGCCAGCACGCCGAGCGCGGCCACGAGCCCCGGCCAGACGTAGAGCACTTGGGCGTAGGTACCCCGTCTTCCGGCGAATACCACCCCGAGCAGCTGCGGCAGGAAAGCGAGCGGGACGAGCGGCAGCAACGGCGGCACGACCCGCCACCACCGGAGCTTCCGCCGGGCCCGCCGCACACCCACCACGGCGAGTCCCACGGCGATCAACGCCAACGCCGCGAGCCCCCGGTCCGCGAGCACCCCGGCCGGCAGCGCAGGCTCCGGCGATCCGCCCTGGACCAGCGTCGCGATGTCCTGCGCGAGCAGCTCGGCCTCGTTGTCCAGCGCCATCCCCATGGTCGTCACCACCGCGATGCCGTAGCCGTCCGGGAGCAGGACCTGCGCCGCGGTGTGGCTGAACCACTCGCCGGTGTGCGACACCCGGCCGTCCCGGACGCGCCAGCCCAGCGCGTAGTCGCGGCCGGGCGCGGGGGTGCGCGCCAGCGCGGCCGACTCCGCGGACAGCGCGCCGCCGCCGTCCCGCTGCGCCGCCAGCCACTTCGCCAGGTCCTCGGCGGTGGTGACGACGCCGTGGCTGCCGCCGGTGAACCAGTCCGGTTCGGCCACCGGGACCTCGAACCCGAACGCCCGGACGTACCCGGTGGTCCCGGCCGGCGGCCCGTCCACAGTGGTGCTCGACGCCATCCCGAGCGGCGCGAACAGCCGCGTCCGGAGGTGGTCCGCGAACGGCTGCCCGGCCACGACCTCGACGATCCGGGCGGCCACCTCGTAGTTCGGGTTGTGGTAGTGGAACTCCGCGCCGGGCTCGCTCGCGAGCGGGGCGTCCCGCAGCCGGTCGACGGCCTCGGCGAGCGTGTGCGGCTGGGGCAGCCGCAGGTCGGGGAACGCGGAGTCGGCCATCCCGGACGTCTGGTCGAGCAGCATCCGGACGGTGATCCGCGCGCCGCGCTCGTCGGCGAGCCGGAACCCGGGCAGGTAGCGCGTCACGGGCTCGTCCAGCCCGAGCCGGCCTTGTTCGACGAGCTGGAGCACGGCGAAGGCCGTCATGGACTTGCTCAGCGACGCGACCGGCAGCCGGGTCGACGCGGTGAGCGGCGCGCCGTCGGCGTCGTGGCCATAGCCGGCAACGCGGACAACGTCACCGTTGTGGGTGACGGCGACCGCGGCGCCGGGCAGGCCGGTGTGGTCGAGGTAGGCGCGGACGTACGCGTCGATGTCGTTCGTCGCGGCGGCCGCCGGGGCCGCGGTGCCGAGCAGGAGCACCGCGAGGACGAGGAAGAGCCTGGTCGTGAGGGTCAACGTAGGGAGCGGACGGGGTCGCGGGCCGCTGCCGGACGACGTCGGCCACCCCCGACTTTAGGCAGGTCTTGACAGCCCACCTATAGTCAACACATAGTTTGATAAACAGATTGGTTGATAAAGATGACGGTTGACGAGGAGGCGCTGGACCGGGCGTTCACCGCACTCGGCGACCCGGTCCGCCGGGCGCTGGTCGCGCGGCTGTCCCGCGGCGAAGCGACGGTCAACGAGCTGGCCGAACCCTTCGCGATCACGAAGCAGGCGGTGTCGCGGCACATCCAGGTGCTGGAGCAGGCCGGCCTGATCACGCGCAGCCGCGACGGGCAGCGCCGGCCGTGCCACCTCGTGCCGTCCGCCCTCGAAGCCCTGACCAGCTGGATCGACACGTACCGGCTGGCCACCGAACGCAGCTACCGGCGCCTCGACGCCGTTCTGGACACCCTGGAGGAAAAGCCATGAGCACCACGATCACCGCCCAGCCGGGAACGCCGTTCATCGAGATCACGCGCGAGTTCGCGGCCCCGCCGTCGGCGGTCCTGCGCGCGCACACCGATCCCGAGCTGATCGTGCGCTGGCTGGGCCCGCACGGGATGGAGATGGAGATCGTCGAGTTCGACGCCCGCTCAGGGGGTGCGTACGACTACATCCACCGCGACGAGCGCGGCGAGTACCGTTTTCGGGGCGTGTACCACACGGTGAGCGCCGACCGGATCGTCCAGACTTTCGAGTTCCTGGGCGCGCCCGGCGAAGTCACGCTCGACTCGCTGGCGCTGACCGACCTCGGCGACGGCCGCACGCGCACCGTGACGAGGTCGGTGTTCCCGTCGGTGGAGGCACGCGACGCGGCGCTGGAGAGCGGGATGAGCCGCGGGATCACGGAGTCGTACGAGCGGCTCGACAAGGTGCTGGCGGACTGAGATGACCGGCGTGGTAGCGAGCTTCTGCATGTCACTGGACGGTTTCGTGGCGCGGCCCGACGATTCGGTCGGGCCGCTGTTCGACTGGTACACGGCGGGAGACGTGGAGGTGCCGATGGTCGGTTACCCGATCACCTTCCGCGTTTCCCCGTCCAGCGCGGACTACCTGAGTTCCTTTTTGGACTCGGTTCGCCACAGCGCGTTCGTCTGCGGGCGACGGGTGTTCGAGTACACGCGCGGCTGGGGAGGGAACCCGCCTGGCGGAGGTGCCGCTTTCGTCGTCACGCACCGGCCTCCGCCTTCGGATTGGCCCGCTTCTTCCCTGGCGCCGTTCACTTTCGTGTCTTCTGTTCCGGAGGCGATCGAGTCGGCCAAGGCTGCCGGGGACGGGACTGTGGGTGTATCCGGGCCGAATATTGCGCAGCAGTGCTTGAAGCTTGGGCTTCTCGATGAGGTCCGAGTTGATCTCGTACCCGTCGTTCTCGGGGAGGGGGTTCGGTACTTCTCTTCTCTCGGTTCGGCTTCCTTGGAACGAGTCGAGGTTGTTGCCGGGGCTGGGGTTACTCACTTGCGTTATCGGGTCTGCTACCCACAGTCTTAAAGATGCGGCTTCGCCGGGGCGTGGGAAATCGGCGCTTGCCTGCGGTTGTTCGCCGCTCGGTGCGGGAGCGCCGATTCCCCACGCGACGGTGTCCCTGCCGGACTCCTTGCTTCCACCTGATCGAGTGATGAACATGCGTTCGGGCGGCGGTAATCTTGGTGTGTGGACAGTGAAGCGGTATGGAAAGCGGATGCGGTGGCCTTGGCCGACCGCATCTCCGCCCTGCTCACTGTTGTGCGGTCTGCGGAGGCCGAGATCGGTTCGCTGCTCGCGGAAATCGAGTCACGCGGGGTTATGGAGCTGTTCGGATATCGTTCTGTGGCACGGCTTTTCGAGCATCTGGCCGATGTTCCCAAGGCTGCCGCTGAGGCTGTGGTGAAGCGTGCCCGGGCTCTCACACCCAGCTGCGCGCTCGACGGCACTCCGGTGGCTGCCGTTGCTCCTGGCACCGGGGTTGCCGCCTTGAATGGCCGGTTGAGCACCCCGATGATCGACACGATCGTCGGGGTCATGACGCAAGTCCCACTCGAACACCGCGCCGACGCCGAGCAGCATTTGTTGTCTTTCGCCTCCGACGCTGGGCACAAGCAGGTCGCGGCGTTGGGTGCGCGGATCCTGGCCCACCTCGACCCCGACGGTGCCGAGCCCGACGCGACCGAACCGGCCACCCCTCGCCGCGAACTATCGTTGCGGCGCAAAAGATCCGGGACGTGGGAGCTGAACGGCCGTTTCGACGACGAGACCGGCACCCGGGCCAGCGCCCTGCTGGACTCCCTGGCCCACCGCCGCACAACCGACGAAGACCCAGACTTACGCTCCCCACTGGAGCGCTACGGCGACGCGTTCTCCGACGCGATCGACTTGGCGTTGAACTCCCCGGAGTTGCCGATGCAGGCCGGCGAGCGAGCCCACGTGATGGTCGCGGTGTCGCTGGAAGACTTGAAGACCGGCCTCACCCAGGCCCCTCACGGCGACAACCGAGCCATGCCCCCGACCGCCGGCCAAGCACTACCCGGCGGCAACGGCACCTTGCCCCAGTCCAGCGACCAAGCAACGCCCGCCGGCTACGGAACTCTGCCCAAAGCCGCCACCAACCAAGCCACCCACGGCGGCAAAGGAAGCACACCCAAGTCCGGCACCGGCCGAGCCACCCTCGGCGAACTCGGCACAATCTCCGCAGCCGAAGCCCGGATCCACGCCTGCGACTGCATGCTCATCCCCGCAGTCCTGGGCTCAAAGAGCGAACCCCTCGACCTAGGACGCCAACGCCGCCTGATCCCACCCGGAATCCGCCGCGCGCTCTACGTACGCGACCGCGGCTGCGCCTTCCCCGGCTGCCACCGCCCACCCCGCCACTGCCAAGGCCACCACATCCGCCACTGGGCCGACGGCGGCCCCACCAACCTAAGCAACCTCGTCCTGATGTGCGCCCACCACCACCGGCTCCTCCACCGCTCCGGCTGGCAGGTCCGCATCGCCGCCGACGGCCTACCCGAGTTCCTCCCACCAGCCTTCCTGGACAAACGCCGAAAACCCAGGCGCAACAACCTCCACCAACCCCTACCCTTCGCAGCCTGAACAGGACATGGGAAAGGCCCGCAGCCACCGGCTACGGGCCTACACCCACGTCCCGAACAATCCACAAGCCGCCCTCGGCGAGATCACAGCCCGGGCCCCCAGCTCAGCCACGCCCGACACCGACAGCTCGGCGACTCCGGCATGGTCCCCAGACAAGCCATGGCCTGCGCAGCGCACCATCTCTCCCGGCCTGCACCCCGGGTCAGTCACATCCCACGAGCGACAGCCACCGAACTCGTACCGGCAAGCGACTCCAAGCCCTCACCCAGCTCCGCCTGCCAGGCAACAAACTCCAGGCCAGCACACAACGCTTCAAGGCCCGCACTAACCAGCAGGCCCCGAGCAACTCCGAGCCAAACCATCCACGGCAGACCCGACCCGTGCCGCCTACAGCTCGCACCCGCCGCCCCCAACCCCACCGGCACAACGCGCCAAACCATCCACAGCAGACCATCCACCGCAGCGGCCGAACCAGCCCCCCTCAGTCGAGGCAGAACTCGTTGCCCTCCACGTCCTGCATCACGATGCAAGACTCGTTGAACCCATCAGCCCGCAGCACCTCCACGACCACGGCCCCCCGCTCGACCAACCGCGCAGACTCGGCCTCGAGCGCGGCCAGACGCTCCTCCCCCACCAGCCCGGTCCCCACTCGCACATCCACGTGCACCCGGTTCTTCACGACCTTGCCCTCCGGCACGCGCTGGAAGAACAGCCGCGGCCCCACGCCCGACGGGTCGGCGCAAGCGAACGCCGCTCCCTGGCGCTCCGGAGGCAGCGACCGGTCGAAGTCGGCCCACGTCGCGAACCCCTCCGGCGGTGGTGGGACCTCGTACCCCAGCACCTCGCACCAGAACCGGGCCACGCGCTCGGGTTCCGCGCAGTCGAACGTGATCTGAACCTGCCTGATCGACCCCATCGCCCCACCCTAACGCGCCCCGGCGAGGCGGCGGGCCCTCACTCGCCGATGCCCGCCAGCAGCTGGTCGAACGGCACGAACGCCGGCTCCTCGGCCACCGCGGGGCGGCCGGCGGCGAGCGAAGCCAGCTCCGCCCCCGCCGTCTCGATCCGGCGCTGCAGCGCGCCCTCTCCGCTGCCCCAGTCCGACGAAGCCGCGTAGACCCCGGTCGCGACCGGGTCCGCCTTCAAGTACCCGAACAACGGCCGCAGCTGGTAGTCCAGGACCAGGGAATGCCGCTCGGTCCCGCCCGTCGCTCCCAGCAGGACCGGCTTGCCCACCAGCGAGTCCGCGTCCAGCACGTCGAAGAACGACTTGAACAGCCCGCTGTACCCGGCCGTGAACACCGGTGTCACCACGATCAGCGCGTCCGCGTCGACCACCGTCGAGATCGCCGCGCGCAGCTCCGGGCTCGGAAACCCGGTCAGCATGTTCTTCGTGACGTCCACCGCGATGTCCCGCAGCTCCACCACCGAAACCGACACCGGCGACGTCGACGCGGCCACCGTGGCCGCCGCCAGGCGGTCGGCCAGCAGCCGGGTCGACGACGGGACCGACAGCCCCGCCGTCACCACCGCGAGCTTCATGCCGACACCCCCGTCGAAACAGACTCGGAAGCCGAAGCCGCCGAAACCAGCGAAGCGTGCGTCGGAGCGTCCGGCACGTGGGCGGGACGCAGCGAGTCCAGCTCCTTGCGCAGCACCGGCACGACCTCCGAACCCAGCAGGTCGAGCTGCTCCAGCACCGTCTTCAGCGGCAGGCCCGCGTGGTCCATCAGGAACAGCTGGCGCTGGTAGTCACCGAAGTGCTCCCGGAAGGTCAGCGTCTTGTCGATGACCTCCTGCGGGCTCCCCACGGTCAGCGGCGTCTGGTCGGTGAACTCCTCCAGCGTCGGGCCGTGGCCGTACACCGGCGCGTTGTCGAAGTACGGGCGGAACTCGTTCCACGCGTCCTGGGACTTGGGCCGGATGAACGCCTGGCCGCCCAGCCCGACGATCGCCTGGTCCGCCGTCCCGTGGCCGTAGTGCTCGAAGCGCTGGCGGTAGAACGCGATCAGCTGCTGGAAGTGCGACGTCGGCCAGAAGATGTGGTTGGCGAAGAAGCCGTCGCCGTAGAACGCGGCCTGCTCGGCGATCTCCGGGCTGCGGATCGACCCGTGCCACACGAACGGCGGCACGTCGTCCAGCGGCCGCGGCGTGGACGTGAAGCCCTGCAGCGGCGTGCGGAACTTGCCGGACCAGTCCACGACGTCCTCGCGCCACAGCCGGCGCAGCAGCGCGTACTTCTCGATCGCCAGCGGGATGCCCTGGCGGATGTCCTCCCCGAACCACGGGTACACCGGGCCGGTGTTGCCGCGGCCCATCATGAGGTCGACGCGGCCGTCGGCCAGGTGCTGGAGCATCGCGAAGTCCTCGGCGATCTTCACCGGGTCGTTCGTGGTGATCAGCGTCGTCGACGTCGACAGGATGATCTTGGACGTCTGCGCGGCGATGTGGCCGAGCATCGTCGTGGGCGACGACGGCACGAACGGCGGGTTGTGGTGCTCACCCGTCGCGAAGACGTCGAGCCCGACCTCCTCCGCCTTGAGCGCGATCCGGACCATCGCCTTGATCCGCTCGTGCTCCGTCGGGGTGGTTCCGTTCGTGGGATCGGTCGTGACGTCGCCCACCGAGAAGATTCCGAACTGCATGACCTGCTCCCTTCGCGAGCACCATCTTACATGCGCGTTCAACTACTTCCAAGCAAGAGATATTCCGGCCGTCAAAGCCGTAGGGGGCACCAAGTAAGGTCTGGGACATGGACGCGGAGCTCGGTCGGCTGGGTCTGGCAGAACGTTCGGTACGACTTCTCACGGGCCGCGACATCTGGGGTTCGATCACCCCGCTGCTCGCGCCTCGCCGGAACCTGGTGGCCGCCTTCGGCCACGTCGGTCCCGGCGCGGCCGCGCTGTTGCCGCTGGAACCCGGCGACACGGTGATCACGGACGCGAGCCTGGACACCGTGCTGTCCGGCGCGACGAGTCCGCACGCCCTGTTGCACTGGGTGAAGGCGGGCGTGATCGTGCACTCGCTGCGCGGACTGAACGCGAAGCTGGTGATCGCCGAGGACGACCCGTCGTTCGTGGTCGTCGGCTCCGCCGACGTCACCGCCGCCGGCCCGCGGCAGCTGTTCGAGGCGGTGACGGTCTCCCACGAGAAGCACACCGTCGAGGAGGCCCAGGAGGCCTGGCTCGAGTGGTGCGACCTGGCGGGACCCGCGCTGACGGCGGGTGACCTGGAGCCGCTCCTGGAGCAGTACGGCGCCGGCAAGCTGGTCACCGCGCCGCGCGCCACCACCCCCTCGCGCCCGGCGGCACCGGCCCGGCCGGTGGTGACGAGCCGCCCGGCGACGCCCGTCCGCCCCGCGGCGCCGGCCCCGCCGCCGTCCCCGGTGCGCCCGGCCCCGCCCGCGCCGTCCCCGGTCCGGCCCGCCGCTCCCCCGGCCGCCTCGCCGGTCCGTCCGGCCGAGACCGGCACGACCGACACTCCGGAAACCGGCTCCGCACCCGCGGTCCAGGACGCGCCCAGCGCCACCCCGAGCCCCGAGGATGCCCCGGCCGCCACCACCGGAACCCCGGAACCGGTTGCGGCCGAGGCCGAGCCGGACACCGGCGAAGCCACCGAAGCCACCGACGTGCCCCGGCCGAACTGGCCGCGTCCGGCGGAGCTGTACCTCGTCAGCCTCGTCGAGGGCGGCGAGCCGTCGGCGGAGGCCGAGTACCGGCTCGAAGAGCTGGCGCGCGAGTACACCCACCCCGGCGAAAACGGCGAACAGCCGTTCCGCGTCGAGCTGTTCTGGGCCGACGACGGCCAGGGCCAGGACCCGCCGCGCACGCTGCGCGCGGGCGTGCACGTGATCCGCGTCTACAGCCAGAAGCAGGGCCGTGCCCTGGTCGGGTCGCGGATCGAGGCCCCCGGTCTCGTGCTGCAGGCCTACACCGACGAGTTCGCGTACCCGCGCCGCACCTACTGCTACATCCTGACCCGGGAGTCGGCCGCGCGGCCGGCGTTCGGCGAGCTCCGCAAGGGCCTCGCGACGATCGGCGAGAAGCCGAACTTCCGGAACAGCTTCCAGGTCCCGCGGAAGATCGAAGCCCTGCTCGGCCTGTGGCCGGACCTGGGCTACGACCCCAAGTAGCGGACGGCGCGCGCCACTCCGGAGCAGGGAGCGCGCGGAAGTTGTCGGGGGTGGCGGATATCCTGCAGTACGGTGCAGGCCAAGTCCGCACCACCACCAGCACTTTCGCGAGCCACGATCCGGGAGAACGACCCTGTGACTGCCGAGACCTTGTACGGGGCCGATGACCTGACCCATCTCGAGGGTCTCGAGGCCGTCCGCAAACGCCCCGGGATGTACATCGGCTCCACCGACAGCCGGGGCATCAACCACCTCTTCTCCGAGGTCGTGGACAACTCGACGGACGAGGGTGTCGCCGGCCACGCGACGAAGATCGTCGTCACGCTGCACGCCGACGGCAGCGTCCAGGTGGACGACGACGGCCGCGGCATCCCCACCGGCACCCACGCGAAGTCCGGTTTGTCCGGCGTCGAACTGGTGCTGACGCGGCTGCACGCCGGCGGCAAGTTCGGCGGCTCCGGCTACAAGACCTCCGGCGGCCTGCACGGCGTCGGCGCTTCGGCGGTCAACGCGCTGTCGCACCGCTTCGACGTCACGGTGAAGCAGGACGGCAAGGTCCACCAGATGTCGTTCAAGCACGGCGTTCCCGGCACGTTCGACGCGCCCGGCCCGAAAGCGAAGTTCACCCGCCGGTCCGGGCTGAACCTCGTCGGCAAGATGAAGCGCGGCGAGCGCGGCGGCACGTCGATCCGCTACTGGTACGACTCGCGCTACTTCGAGTCCGGCGCGACCCTCGACGTCGAGGGTGTGCGGGCCAAGCTGCGCAACACCGCCTTCCTCGTCCCGGGCGTCACCTACGTGCTGCGCACGGCGATGGAAGACACCATCAACGAGGAGACCTTCCACTTCCCGCACGGGCTGGTCGACATGGTCGACTTCCTGACGCCGTCGGGCGAGAAGCCGGTCTGCGGCACGCTGCTGATCACCGGCGAGGGCACGTACAAGGAGAACGCGGCCGACGCGGCGGGCGTCATGCAGTCCAATGTGGAGCGTCACGCCGAGGTCGAGGTGGCGCTGCGCTGGGGCACCGGCTACGAGCGCACGGTCGAGTGCTTCACCAACACGATCCGCAACGTCCACGGCGGCACCCACCGCCGCGGCTTCGACCGCGCGATGGCGAAGGCGTTGCAGGACGCGATCTCGAAGACCCGCGGGCTGCTCAAGCCCAAGGAGGACATGCCGACGATCGAGGACGTCCTCGAGGGCATGACGGCCGTGGTGCACGTCCGGCTGCCGGAGCCGCAGTTCACGTCGCAGACCAAGGACGAGCTGTCCACCGCCGGCATCACCCGCGTCATCCAGGCCATCGTCGACAAGCACGTCAAGGCCTGGACCGAAGACCGCAAGACCAAGTCCGAGGCCAAGGTCGTGCTGCAGAAGGTGGTCGACGCCTCCCGCGTCCGGCTCACCCAGAAGCAGCAGAAGGACGCGGCCCGGCGCAAGACCGCGCTGGAAGGCGCGGCGATGCCGCCGAAGCTGGTCGACTGCCGCACCACCGGCGTCTCCCGCAGTGAGCTGTTCCTGGTCGAGGGTGACAGCGCGCTGGGGTCGGCCCGCATGGCGCGCGTGTCGGAGTACCAGGCACTGCTGCCGCTGCGGGGCAAGATCCTGAACGTGCAGAAGGCGTCGCTCGGCGACACGCTGAAGAACGCCGAGATCGCGTCGATCGTGCAGGTGCTCGGCGCGGGCACCGGCCGCACGTTCGACCTGACGACCATGCGCTACGGCCGCGTCATCCTGATGGCGGACGCGGACGTCGACGGCTCGCACATCCGGACCCTGCTGATCACGCTGTTCGCGAAGTACATGCGCCCGGTGATCGAGGACGGCCGGCTGTACGCGGCGATGCCGCCGTTGCACAAGCTCGTCACGAAGGGCCGCAACCCGGAGACGCACTTCACGTACACGCAGCAGGAGATGGAGTCCAAGTACGCGGAGCTGGAGCGGGCGGGCAAGAGCATCGTCACGCCGGTGCCGCGGTTCAAGGGCCTCGGCGAGATGGACGCCGACGAGCTGTGGGACACCACGATGAACCCGGCCAGCCGCTCGGTCCGCCGGATCACCATGGACGACGCCGAAGCCGCCGAGGGCGCGCTGGAGCTGCTGATGGGCGAGAAGGTCGAGCCCCGGCGGAACTGGCTGGTCGCCTCTTCGGACCGGATCGACCGCGACGCCATCGACGCTTAATTTTCGCAGCTACCAAGGAGTTCTGCCGTGGCACGCCGCAAGGGCACCACCACCAAGGTCGATCCCAGCGCGTTCGACTCCGCCGGGGCGAACGTCTTCGACAACTCGCTGAAGACCGAGATCGAAGACAGCTACCTGGAATACGCGTACTCGGTCATCCACTCGCGCGCCCTGCCGGACGCGCGGGACGGGCTGAAGCCGGTGCACCGGCGGATCCTGTACTCGATGAACGAGAACGGCTACCGCCCGACGCACGCGTACGTGAAGTCGTCGCGCGTGGTCGGCGACGTCATGGGCAAGTACCACCCGCACGGTGACGTCGCGATCTACGACGCGATGGTGCGGCTGGCCCAGGACTTCTCGCTGAACGTCCCGCTCATCGACGGCCACGGCAACTTCGGCTCGCCCGACGACGGCCCGGCCGCCTCGCGGTACACCGAGGCCCGCATGTCGCCCGAGGCGATGCAGCTGGTCGGCGAGCTCGGCGAGGACACCGTCGACTTCCGGCCGAACTACGACGGTTCGCTCGAAGAACCGTCCGTGCTGCCCGCGGCGTTCCCGAACCTGCTGGTCAACGGCACGTCCGGGATCGCGGTCGGGATGGCGACCAACATGATCCCGCACAACCTCGGCGAGGTCGTCGCGGCGGCGCGGTGGCTGATCACGCATCCCTCCGCCACGCTCGACAAGCTGATGGAGTTCGTCCCCGGCCCCGACCTCCCGACCGGCGGCAGCCTGCTGGGCCTCGACGAGGTCCGACGTGCGTACGAGACCGGCCGCGGCGTGGTCCGGATGCGCGCGAACTGCGAGACCGGGCCCCTCGAAGGCAGCCGCGGGCGGCAGGCGATCACCGTCACCGAGCTGCCCTACGGCGTCGGGCCGGAGAAGGTGATCGAGAAGATCACCGACGAGGTCAACAAGTCCAAGCGGCTCACCGGCATCGCCGACGTCAAGGACCTCACCGACCGCGAGAACGGCACGCGGCTGGTCATCGAGTGCAAGGTCGGCGTCAACCCGCAGGCCCTGCTGGCCGACCTGTACCGGCTCACGCCGCTGGAGCAGTCGTTCGGCATCAACAACCTGGTGCTCGTCGACGGCCAGCCGCAGACACTGGGGCTGAAGGAGCTGCTGGAGGTCTTCCTCCGGCACCGCTACGAGGTCGTCACGCGGCGCACGAAGTACCGGCGCCGCAAGCGCGAAGAGCGGCTGCACCTGGTCGACGGCCTGCTGATCGCCCTGCTGAACATCGACAAGGTGATCAAGCTCATCCGCGAGAGCGACAACGCGCAGGCCGCCAAGGACGGCTTGATGACGCGCTTCAAGCTCTCGGAGATCCAGGCGACGTACATCCTCGACACCCCGCTGCGCCGGCTGACCAAGTACGACCGCCTCGAGCTGGAGTCGGAGCAGGATCGGCTGCGCGAAGAGATCGCCGAGCTGTCGAAGATCCTCGACGACGAGTCGGTGCTGAAGAAGCTGGTCTCGGCGGAGCTGGCGAAGATCGCGAAGGACTTCCCGACCGAGCGCCGCACGTCGCTGATCGACGGTGACCTGAAGGAGGTCCTGGCCGCGTCGAAGCCGTCCGGTCCGCTGGAGGTCACCGACGACCCGTGCCAGGTGATCCTCTCGGCGACCGGCCTGGTCGCGCGCACGGCGGCGGAGTCCGAGGAGTCGACGGAGACGCGCCGTCGCAACGGCCGCGTGAAGCACGACGCCGTCGCGGCAGTGGTCCACACGACCGCGCGCGGCCAGATCCTGCTGGTGACCAGCCGCGGCCGGGCGTTCAAGACGGACGTGCTGCCGTTGCCGGTCCTGCCGGAGCAGGCGGGCACGGTGTCGTTGCGCGGCGGCATGGCGGCTCGCGAACTGGTCCCGCTCGACAAGGGCGAGACGGTCGTCGGGATCGCCCCGCTGGGCGAGCAGGCGGCGGGTTCGCCGGGCCTGGCACTGGGCACGAAGGCCGGCGTGGTGAAGATCTGCTCGCCGGAGTGGCCGGTCCGTTCGGACGAGTTCGAAGTGATCTCGCTGAAGGACGGCGACGAGGTGGTCGGCGCGACGTGGCTGACGGACGGCTCGGAGACGTTGGCGTTCGTGTCGTCGGAGGCGTCCCTGCTGAAGTACGCGGCTTCGCTGGTCCGCCCCCAGGGCCTGAAGGGCGGCGGCATGGCGGGCATGAACGTGGGCGCGGGAACAGTGGTGTTCTTCGGAGCGATCCGCACGGACGACGACGAGCACGGCGAGCCCCTGGTGATCACGTCGTCCGGCCAAAGCGTCAAGGTGACGCCGTTCAGCGAGTACCCGGCCAAGGGCCGGGCGACGGGCGGAGTCCGAGCGCAGCGGTTCCTGAAGGGCGAGACGGCGCTTCGCGTCGCGTGGATCGGCCCGCGTCCGGCAGGTGCGGCCCGGAACGGGGATCCGGTGGAGTTGCCGGAGATCGACGTCCGCCGAGACGGATCGGGTCACGCCCACCCCGGCCCGGACGTGGTGGGTCACCTCATCGAACGAGACTGACGCCGGCGGCGGAGTCGTCCCCGGACGACTCCGCCTTCACCGCTCCGCGCGCAAGCGCAGCAAGGCCTTCCGCAGCCGGACGCGCTCGTACCCGGCCCGAGCGGCTCGCCTTGGCGGCGGCCCTGAACTCCGGCCAAGTCAGGTCTTCCCCGCAGGCCTGCCACATCGCCCGTTCCGCGCTCGCCAGCACGGGACCCATGACCGCGCCGAAAAACCCGCCCGCGCCGAGGCCGGTCAGCGCCACGCCCCACCACGGACCGTCCGGCCACACCACGCCGGCACTACGGCAGCCTCGCCGCGATGTCGTCGATCTCCCATGGGCCTTCGGTCTCGATCAGCTTCACGTCGTGCCAGCCGGCCAGTTCCGAGATCGCGCCGCCCTGGACCGCGAACACCTTGCCCGTCAGCGTGCACTTCTCCGAGGCCAGGTAAGCCACCAGCGGGGAGATGTTCGCCGGGGAGAACGCGTCGAACTCGCCTTCCTCCACAGGCAAGGCGAAAATCGCCCCCATTCCCGGGGTCGCCAGCGTCAGGCGCGTGCGGGCGATGGGGGCGATCGCGTTGACGCGCACCCCGTAACGCTCCAGCTCGGCCGCCGCCACCAGCGTCATTGCCGCGATGCCCGCCTTCGCCGCGCCGTAGTTCGCCTGCCCCGCGTTCGGCAACGTCACGCCGGACGCCGAGGCCGTGTTGATCACCGACGCCGACGGCTGGGAACCCGCCTTCGACGCCGACTTCCAGTACGCCGCCGCGTGGTGCAGGACCGCCGCGTGGCCCTTGAGGTGGACCGCGATCACCTCGTCCCACTGCTCTTCCGTCATGCTCGCGACGAACGCGTCGCGCAGGATGCCCGCGTTGTTCACCACCACGTCCAGCCGGCCGAACTCGGAGACCGCCTGGTCCACCAGCTCCGCCGCTCCCGCCCAAGACGCCACGTCCGACGTGTTCGCCACGGCCGAACCACCGAACGCGCGGATCTCCGAGACCACCGCGGGGTCCGGCTCGACGTCGTTGACGACCACCGAAGCGCCCTCGCGGGCGAACAGCAGCGCGTGCTCCCGCCCGATCCCGCGGCCCGCGCCGGTGACCAGCGCGACGCGCCCCTCGAGTGCACCCATCACAGCTCCGCGAGTCCGTCTTTGAGCACGAGTGTGTCTCCTACCGTGGTTTCGAAGGCGTACGAAGAAGGACCCGCCGCCCAGATCGACGTCGACAGGTCCTGCCCGGGCAGCACCGGCGACGCGAACCGCACGGCCAGCCGGCGCAGTCTGTCCACAGAGGACCCGGCGACCTCGGTCAGCACGGCCCACGACGTGAACGCCATCGTGCAGAGCCCGTGCGCGATGATTCCCGGCAACCCCGCCGCCCGGGCGACCTCCTCGTCGAGGTGGATCGGCATCGGGTCACCGGCGGCCGGGCCGTAGCGGAACGTCTGGTCGTCGTCGATGTGCTGGCTCACCTTCGCCACCGGAGCCCGAGCACGCAAAGACTCGTCGAACCGGTGCGAAGGGCCCAGCGAACCCTCCTTCGCGCCGGTGTCGAAGCCGCGCACGAAGAACGTCACGTACTGCTCGTTCACCAGGTCCCCGGAAGCAGTGCGGCACTCGAGGTAGACCGTCGCCCGGGTGCCCTTCGGCAGTCCTTCGAAGCCGGTCATCTTGGCCCGCGACACCAAAGAATCACCCGGCCGGATCGGACGGTGGAACCGGAAGTCCTGCTCACCGTGGAGAACCCGGCCGAACAGCGACGTCGGCACCACCTCCAGGGCCGGTTCGAGCAGCGACTGGAACACCGGCACGATCGCGAACACCGGGCTCGCGACGTCGCCGGCGCGGTGGGCCGGGATCGGGTCGTTGGTCGCCGCCGCGTACTCGGCGAGCCGCTCGCGCGTGACGTCGAACGACACCGGCTCGGTCCACTTGTCCAGGCCGGCGGGATCGAACTTCATGCGACCAGTGCCTTGAGCTTTTCGAGCGACTCGTCGAGGTTCTTCTTGCCGTCCTTCTCGACGGCCTTGCCGAGCGCGCCGACGATCATCTGGCCGGTGAACTCGGCGTCGATGGTGGCGGCCGACCCCGCACCGGCCGCCGCCACCGACAGCGAGAACTTGATCTTCACCCCGGCCATCCCGGTACCCGAGATGACCAGCTGCGAAGGCGCTTCGTAGGAGTCGACGGTCCAGGTGATCGTGTTCGCCATGCCCAGCATGGTGACCACTTCGGACACCTGCGAGCCCTGCGAGAACTCGTCGGGGACGTCACCCTTCCACTTGGTGTGGATGGTCAGCCACTTCTCGAAGTTAAGGGGGTTCGAAAACTCCGCCCACACCTTGCCGGGTGCGGCGGGCAGGTCGACGGACGCGCTGATCCGGCCCACGGTTTCTCCTAAGCTCGCTGGTAGGCGGTGACGACGGCGGCGCCACCGAGTCCGATGTTGTGCTGCAACGCGGCTTGGACTCCCGGCACCTGGCGCGCGTCCGCGTCACCGCGCAGCTGCCAGGTGAGTTCGGCGCACTGGGCGAGCCCGGTCGCGCCGAGCGGGTGCCCCTTCGAAATGAGCCCGCCGGACGGGTTCACGACCCACCGGCCGCCGTACGTCGTGTCGCCGGCGTCGACGAGCGAACCGCCTTCGCCTTCTTCGCAGAGCCCGAGCGCTTCGTACGTCAGGAGTTCGTTGGCGGAGAAGCAGTCGTGCAGCTCGACGACCTGGAAGTCGGCGGGCCCGAGCCCGGCTTGCTCGTACACCTGCAGCGCAGCCTGCCGCGTCATGTCGTAGCCGACGATGTTCTTGGCGCTGCCGTCGAAGGTGCTGCGAAAGTCGGTGGTCATGGCCTGGCCGACGATCTCGACGGCCCGCTCGGCCAGGCCGTTCGTCTCCACGAAGGCCTCGCTCGCGAGGATCGCCGCACCCGAGCCGTCCGACGTCGGCGAGCACTGCAGCTTGGTCAGCGGGTCGTAGATCATCCGCGACGCCAGGATGTCGTCGAGGGAGTAGACGTCCTGGAACTGCGCGTACGGGTTGTTCACCGAGTGCCGGTGGTTCTTCTCGCCGATCTTCGCGAAGTGCTCGGCGGTCGTCCCGTACTGCTTCATGTGCTCGCGGCCGGCGGCGCCGAACATCCACGGCGCGGGCGGGAACAGCACCTCCGAGATCTCGGCGAGCGCCTGCAGGTGGTTGCCCATGGGCTGTTCGCGGTCGTCGAACGTCGAGCCGAGCGAGCCGGGCTTCATCTTCTCGAACCCCAGCGCCAGCACGCAGTCCGCGCGGCCGCCGCGGATCGCCTCCGCGGCCAGGTACAGCGCGGTCGAGCCGGTGGAGCAGTTGTTGTTGACGTTGACCACCGGGATCCCGGTCATCCCCAGCTCGTAGACGGCGCGCTGCCCGGAGGTCGACTCGCCGTAGACGTACCCGACGTAGGCCTGCCGCACGGCGTCGTAGCCGAGCCCGGCGTCCTCCAGCGCCTGGGTCCCGGACTCGCGCGCCATCTGCGGGTAGTCCCAGCCTTCGCGCCGCCCGGGCTTCTCGAACTTCGTCATCCCGACGCCGACGACGTACACCCTGTTCGTCATGGCAACAAACATACAGACCGGCATGTATTTATCAAGAGCGGACCACTGACCCGCAGGTCAGTGGTGGAAAATCAGCCCAGCGGAGCGACCGGACCCGGGTAGCGGGCCGGGTCGAGACAGCTGCCGAGCCCGTCGACGACCGAGCAGAAGCCCGGCGGCCGCACCGGCGTGTAGCCGGCCGGGACGCCATGGCCCGCGATCAGCTGCCGGTACGCCGCGACGGCGTCGGTCGGCCGGCGCGTCAGCGTGGCGTCCGAGCGGGCGTCCACTGTGTACAGCCCGAACCGCGGCTGGTAGCTGCCCCACTCGTAGTTGTCGGTGAGGCTCCAGTAGTTGTAGCCGATGACGTTCATGCCGTCGGCCTTCGCGCGCTGCACCCAGTAGATGTGGTCGCGCAGGTGATCCGAACGCGTGTAGCCGTCGGGACGCGCGTTGCCGTTGTCGGTCGGCATCCCGTTCTCGACGACGTACAGCGGCAAGCCGGGGAACTTCCGCGCGTAGTAACGCAATGCGTAGTAGATGCCGTCCGGCTGCGGCGTCACCTTCCAGAACTCGCCGCTCGCCGCGTGGATGGCACTGAGGTTGTCGAGGCTCGCGCCGTAGTAGTAGTCGAGGCCGGCGAAGTCGAGCTTGTCGCGCACCTGGTCGAGGAACGACGCGTCCAGGATGCCTTGCGCGGCGGGGATGTAGGCGGTGTTGCTCGAGACGAGCGCACCGGGGTCCAAAGAGTGGATCAGGTCGTAGGCCGCCCGGTGCACCTTCACCAGCCGCGCCTGCGCCCACGGCAGCTTCCACCCGGCGAGGCCGCCGTTGGCCGTCTCGTTCTGCAGGTAGACGGTCGGCTCGTTGATCGTGATCCAGATCGCGCCGAGGCCCTTGTAGCGATCGACGACGCGGCGAGCGTTGGCGAGCCAGGCGTC
Organism: Amycolatopsis sp. NPDC005961; assembly: GCF_040629235.1. Taxonomy (NCBI): domain Bacteria; kingdom Bacillati; phylum Actinomycetota; class Actinomycetes; order Pseudonocardiales; family Pseudonocardiaceae; genus Amycolatopsis; species Amycolatopsis sp. NPDC005961. The sequence continues at coordinate 25,126 of NZ_JBEXVF010000071.1, forward strand.
GACGGTGCGGTCGCTGTCCCAGCCGCCCTGGTCGGCGACCCAGCCCGGGTAGACCCAGTGGTCGAGGGTGATCATCGGCCGCATCCCGGCGGCGGCGACGTGCCGCACGACGTCGTCGTAGTACGCCAGCTCGGCCTGGTCGACCTGGCCGGGGCGCGGCTCGATCCGGGCCCACTCGACGCTGAAGCGGAACACGTTCACGCCGAGCTGCTTCGCGCGGTCGATGTCCTCGGCGTAGTGGTGCCGGAAGTCGACGGACTGGAGGTAGGGCTCCTTGATCGACGACGTCTTCGCCTGCTCGTAGCGGCGCCAGTTGCTGTCGGGCGCGGAGCCTTCCGCCTGGTAGCCGGAGGTGGCGACGCCCCAGAAGAACGGCGTCGTGGCCACGGCCGGGGACACACCGGCGAGCATTCCCGCCAGCAGGGCCACGACCACGAGGATCACTGGCTTTCCGCGCACCACGGCACCCTCCTCAGCCAACGTGAAGGTCATTCACATTAGCCGAGGGGGTGCCGTGGCGCATCCCGCTAGGCGACCTTGAACGATTGAGCGGCGCTGCCGTCACAGGTCGACTGGACCAGCTGGACGCTGTCCGCGGTGGAAGCACCCGGCACGGTCAGGCACTTGCCGGTGTGGCGGACGACCAGGTGGTAGTACCCGCCGCCCTCCGACACGGGCTGCCACTGCTGGTTGTTCCCACCGCTGTAGGACCACAGCTGCAGGCCGGCGTTGTCCGTCGTCGCCACGTTCGTGACGTCGATGACCTCGGCCGGGTTCGTGCGGTTGTTGATCCGGTCGAAGCCGCCGCTGGTCGGGGCGAACTGGTACTGCTGGGCCGTGGTCGCGTTGCAGGTGTACTGCTGGATCACGGTGCCGTTGGTGCTGCCCGCGGCCCGCGCGTCGACGCACTTGCCGGAGGCCTTGTTCGCCACGGCGTACCAGGCCGACGGGTCGATCGAGCCGTCCGGCGGCGGGGTGGTCGTGCCGCCGCCACCGAGCCACTTCAGGCCGTCGAGCAGGAAGCGGTTCTGGTCGGCGCTCTCGAACGTCGAGGACAGCGCGGTGTTCGTCTGGTAGTTCATCGCGTTGTGACCGAAGTTCGAGTAGATCATCTTGTAGTTCTTGTTGGTCCACGAAATCGGGTAGTACCCGCTGTTCCAGGTCTGGCTCGGGTCGGTGCCGATCGGGAACGTGGACTGGTCCATCGCCGCCAGGATGGTGATGTTGCTGTTCTGGCGCAGGTCGTTCTGCCAGGCGTACCACTCGGACGTCGAGGACTTGATCGTCGCCGGCAGGTTCACCGTCGACGGGTGCGTGCGGTTCTCGATCTTCAGCGTCTCCGGCGTCGGGCCCCACGTGTTCGACGTGAAGCGGCCGGTGCCGAGGAAGTCGTTGTGGAACCAGTTGGCGTACGACGGCGTCGAGCTGTCGTTGTAGGCCGTGACGTGGAAGCCGTAGAACGCGCCACCCGCCTGCATGTACCGCTGGAAGCCCTGGAACTGCGCCTGCGACTGCGGCTGGTCGTCGAGGAACATGACGACCTGGTACTGGCTGGGCGTGATGCTCGTCAGCTGGTTCCAGTCGGTCGTCGAGGTGTAGGTGAAGCCGTTGGCGCCCGCCTGCTGCGGGAACCAGACGTTGGCCTCCTTCTCGAAGCTGATGTGCGCGGCGTCGTAGGTGCCGCTGTAGAACGCGAGCACCTTGAACGGCGTCGCGGCCTGCACGGCCGGGGCGCCCAGGCTCAAGCCCAGGCAGGCGGCGAAGAAGGCCAATATCCGGATCAGGGGGCGGCGGGATCTTGACGACATGCGTGTTCCTTCCGGTGGGGGCGGGGAAACGGTCACCAGTGGCGCGGGTAGTGCAGGCCGTAGCCGAAGGGGAACAGCGCGGGCTTGCCGTCGCCGGCGTTGATCGGCTGCTGGTCGGCGCTGCGCATCCAGGTCACGGGCAGCTTGCCGGTCGGGTTGTAGGCGCCGAAGAGGACGTCGGCGACGCCCTGGCCTTCGCTGCCCGGCAGCCACGACTCGACCAGCCCGGCCCAGTCCGGCAGCTGCGCCGCGATGTCGAGCGGGCGCCCGGATACCAGGACGACCACCGTCGGCACACCGGAGTCCTTCAGCTTCTGCAGCGTGGCGAGGTCGGCAGCGTCGAGTCCCATCCCTTGTGGACGGTCACCCTTGCCCTCCGCGTACGGCGTCTCCCCCACGACCGCGACGGCGACGTCGTAGCTCTTGTCGATCCCGGTGCCGTCCTTGGCGTAGGTGACCTTCTTCGAGTTGCTCGTGATGCCCTGCAGGATCGTGGTGCCGGGGATGACCGGGCCGCTGGTGCCCTGCCAGCCGACGGTCCAGCCCCCGGACTGGTTGCCGATGTCGTCCGCGTTCTTGCCGGCCACGAAGATCTTGTCCCGCTTCGAAAGCGGCAGCACGTGGTTGTCGTTCTTCAGCAGCACCTGGGATTCGCGGACCGCCTGGCGCGCGAGGTCGCGGTGCTGCTCGCTGCCGATCGTGGTCAGGAACCGGCGATCGGTCAGCGGGTGCTCGAAGAGACCGAGTTCGAACTTCTTGGTCAGGATGCGCTTGTTCGCGTCGTCGATCCGCGACATCGGCACGCGGCCCTCTTGCACCAGCGTGCGCAGCGTGTCGATGAACTTCTGCCACTCGTAGGGCACCATCACCATGTCGATGCCCGCGTTGATCGACGCCTCGACCTCTTCGGGGGTGAACCCGGTCTTGCCGTCGATCTTGTCGACGCCGTTGTAGTCCGAGACGACGATGCCCTTGAAGCCGAGCTCCTTCTTGAGGACGTCGTTGACCAGGTAGGAGTTGGCGTGCAGCTTCACGCTGTTCCAGCTGCTGTAGGAGATCATCACCGAGCCGACCCCGCGCTGGATCGCGGCCTTGAACGGCGGCAGGTGGATCTGCCGCAGCTCCTGCTCGCTGATCTCGGTGTTGCCCTCGTTGACGCCGCCGGTGGTGCCGCCGTCACCGACGTAGTGCTTGGCGGTGGCCATGACCGAACCCGGCCGGTTCAGCTCTTTCCCTTGCAGGCCGGTGATGATCGACGTCATCTCGGTGGCCAGCTGCGGGACCTCGCCGAAGGACTCGTAGGTGCGGCCCCAGCGGTCGTTGCGGGCGACGCACAGGCAGGGCGCGAAGTCCCAGTCGATGCCGGTGCCGGAGACCTCTTCCGCGGTGGCGCGGCCGATGCGTTGCACGAGGTTCGGATCCCGCGTCGCGCCGAGGCCGATGTTGTGCGGGAAGACGGTGGCGCCGTAGAGGCCGTTGTGGCCGTGGACCGCGTCGACGCCGTAGATCAGCGGGATGCCGAGCGGCGTGGCGAGGGCGGCCTTCTGGAAGCCGTCGTACATGTCGGCCCAGGTGACGGGCGTGTTGGGCGTCGGCTGCGAGCTGCCGCCGGAGAGCAGCGAACCGAGCCGGCCGGTGGTGACGTCGGCCGGCGACTTCACGCCGAGACGTTCGGCCTGCATCATCTGGCCGAGCTTGTCGTCGAGGCTCATCCGGGACATCAGGTCGGCGACCCGCACCTTCACCGGGCGCCAGGAATCCTTGTACGCCGGGGTGTTCCCGGCGAGGGCCGGGGTTTCCGACGCCACCAGCAATCCCAGTGCCAGCGCGCCGATGCCCAGTCTGCGTCCGAGACCCATCCGGGTCCTCCTCGTCGAGAGACCGAAATTCACGCCTTGAATTAAGACACAGGTTTTCGGCGTTGGTCCAGACCTCTGACCGAACTCGGGTGCCGCTCAGCGGGATTGCGGCTTCCGGTCAGGTTCTGGCCTAGTTCGGTTCTACGGTGTCCTCATGACTCGCGAACACGAAGACCTGCTGGGCCTGCTGGCCGAAGTGCGGAAGCGCTTGCTGATCCCGGTCCGGGACATTTCGGACGCCGACGCGGCGAAGCGCACGACGGCCAGCGAGCTGACCCTGGGCGGGTTGGTCCGCCACCTCGCGACGGGCGAGCGCATGTGGCTCCAGGTCCTGAAGTCCACGGACGGCGCCCTCCCGGGCGGCATGCTGGACACGGCGCAGTACTCGATGAGCGAGACCCTCGCGCACTGGCTGTCGGCCTACGCCGCGGCGGCTGCGGAGACGGATGCGTACGTGCGTTCGTTGCCCTCGCTGGACGTTTCGGTGCAGCTGCCGACGACACCGTGGTCACCGCCGGAACCCCAGTTCTGGTCGGCGAGGCGGATCGTCCTGCACCTGATCCACGAGACGGCCCAGCACGCGGGCCACGCGGACGTCATCCGGGAGTCCCTGGACGGCGCGAACTCCACCGCCCAGCTGGCGTAACCGCCGTCGGTTCTCCGGTAGGCTGGCGGGTGATGCCGGAAACCCGCCACTTCACCCTTCCTCCCGGGGAGACGCCGGAAGGGAAGGGCTGGCTGCCGCCCGGCTTCCACCTCGGCACCCACCGCCACGCCGACGGCCAGCTCGTGTACGCGGCCGCCGGCGGGTTCGCCACGACCACCGCGCTCGGGACCTGGGTCGCGCCGGCCAACCGGGTCACCTGGACGCCGCCGGGGTTCGACCACTCGCACCGCTGCTACGGCCGGACCGACTTCCGGCTCGTCGTCATCCCGGCCGAGTCGTGCGGTGAGCTCGTGGCGCACCCCGGCGTGTTCGCGGTGAGCCCGCTCCTGCGCGAGGCCCTCCTGGCGCTGACCGGCCCGCGGGAGAGCCGCCCCGGCGCCCACCGGCGGCTGCGCGCGGTCGTCGTCGACGAGCTCGCCGGGCCGCCCGAGCAGTCCCTGCACCTGCCCGAACCGCGCGACGACCGGCTGCGCGCCGTCACCGGCCTCCTCCACGCCGACCCCGCGCGGCCCGAGACGCTGAGCGAGCTCGGCCGGACCGCCGGGGCGAGCGAACGCACCCTCAGCCGCCTGTTCCAAGCCGAGCTCGGCATGGGTTTCCTGCGCTGGCGCACCATCCTGCGCGTCCACCACGCCCTGGTCCACCTGACCGAGGGCCGGTCGGTCCTCGACACGGCGATGGCGTGCGGGTGGTCCAACCCGTCGAGCTTCATCGACGCCTTCACCGACGTCGTCGGCCAGACGCCGGGCCGGTACCAGGCCGGGCTGGACCCGCGCTGACTTGGCGGGTTTCCGGTATCCGGTGTCGCTTCACCGGTTGGTGGCGCTGCTTTCCAGGTCCATTGTGGAGCCATGACCGAACACACCACCGTCGTCGTCATCGGGGCCGGGGTCGCCGGGCTCACCCTCGGGAACATCCTGCTGCGCAACGGAATCGACTGCGTCGTCCTGGAGAAGCACAGCCGCGCGTACGTCGAGCAGCGGCAACGGGCCGGGACCATCGACAGCCGCGGCGTGCGCATGTTCCGCGAGTGGGGGCTCGAAGAGGTCCTGGTGAGCGACGCCCCGACCGACCTGGAGGGTGGCTTCTTCCTCGACGGCGAGGAGCTGCCCATCGAACTCGACGACGACAGCGACAGCGTCTTCCTGCCCCAGCAGGTCCTCGTCCGGAACCTCACGGACGTCTTCCTGCGCGCCGGCGGCGACCTCCGGTTCGAAGCCGACGACGTCACCCTGGAGAACCTCGAACACCCTGTCGTGCGGTACGCGGACCACGTCGTCACCGCCGACTTCATCGCCGGCTGCGACGGCGACCGCGGGGTCAGCCGGACGACGATCCCCGACGGCGTCCTCACCCGGTACTCGCGTGAGTACGCATACGCCTGGCTGAGCGTCCTGGCCGAAGTGCCCGCGAAGCCGTCCGGCATGGCGATCCATTCCCGCGGCCTGGCGGGGATGATCCCCCGCGGCCCGCACGCCAGCCGCGTCTACCTCCAGTGCGCACTCGACGACGACCTCGCGCAGTGGCCGGACGAGCGCGTCTGGAGCGAACTGGCCGCCCGGTTCGGCCGGCCGGTCACGCCCGGCCGGATCGCCGACAAGCGGCTGGTGCCCCTGCGGAACGTCGTCCACAGCCCGATGCACCACGGCCGGCTGTTCCTGCTCGGGGACGCGGCGCACATCGTCCCGCCCATGAGCGCCAAAGGAATCCACCTCGCCCTCTTCGACGCCGAGGTCTTCGCGCGCGGCGTCCTCCGGCACGTGAAGGAGGACGACCCGAGCCTGCTCGACGCGTATTCGGAGACGTGTCTGAGCCACGTCTGGAACTACCAGGCCTTCGCGTCGTGGATCACCGACGTCATGCACGACGCCGGGGACCCTTCCCACGCCGGGGAGTTCCGCAAGCGGATCGCCCGCGCGGAACTGGAGCGCCAGTTCACCTCACCCGCCGCGAGCCGCCTGTTCGGCGAGTTCATGGCCGGGGTGAACTAGCGGTCCGAGCGCAGCAAAGCCGGGTCGATCGTGCTCCGGTAGGACGTCGCGGTCTTGTCAAAGCGGAGGGCGATGGCACGGAACTGTTTGAGTCGGTTGAAGCAGCGTTCGACGATGGTGCGGCGTTTGTCGGCGGCGCTGTCGAAGGCCGGTGGGCGACCACCGGCCCCGGCGTAGCCGGTTGGCCTGCTGGTCCCGTCGTTCGGGAATGGTCGCTGGGACGTGCCGTCGGCGCAGGTAGCACCGGATAGCGCGGCTGGAGTAGCCCCTGTCCGCCAGAACCCTGCTCGGCGGGTTCGGCGGACGACCTGGGCCTGACCGGCGAAACTCGATTCCTGCCATGACCTGCGTGACATGCTGCAGTCGTTGACATTGCCACCGGTCAACACGATCGACAGCGGCCGTCCGCGGCCGTCGCAGGCGAGATGGATCTTGGTGGTGGGTCCGCCGCGGGAGCGGCCGATGGCATGATCATCTGGCTCGCTGTGTCCGCCGCCCGGGTGTGCTTTCCCCCTGTGTGGGACCCGGTCGTGCGGCGGGCGGCGGCGTGCTGATGCGCGCGCACGATGCTGGAATCCACCGAGACCCCCCGGTCGAGTTCGTCGATCGTCTCGGCGGTCACCCGAACCTGCGCCACCAGCGCGGACAGGGTGCCGGTGCGTGACCAGCGCCCACTCATGCGTGCGCGCCGCAGCCCAAGATCAAAGCAAATCACCCGCACCAGCTATGAGGACGGGCCCTAGCGGTCCGAGCGCAGCGAAGCCGGGTCGAAGGAGTCCCAGTAGGCGTCTTCGTCCTCGGAACTCGGCGGTGCGGGAGGTTCCGGCGGCGACGAACCGAGCCGCTCCGCGCGCAGCCGCTGGAACTCCTCGACCGTCATGCCCGGGTCGTCGTCCTCGGCTCGCGCGGGCGCCGGCATCCCGGTCATCTGCTCGATCATGTACGTCATGTCTTCGCCCAGCAGCAAAGCGACCTTGTTGTAGCCGTCCTGGGTCGCCTCGCGCATGGCCGCCTGGGTGATCTCCACGACCAGCGGCCCGAGGCTCTCGCCCAGGTTCACCGCCGACGGCGCCAGCCACAGCCGCAGCAGCTTGCCGCGTCCGTCGACCGTTGCCTCCACCTGACCGTCGAGGTCGTGGGCGGTACCGGTGGCGGACGCGAGCAGCTCGTCCACTTTGGACATCGCCTCTTCCCGGGCCCGGGCCTGGGAGATCAGGTCACGCGTCGAGATCACCGGCGCTCACCTTCCGTACGAGTAGGTGTCGGCGTCCGGGTCGTCGTCCGGAATCGGTTCATAACCCAGGACTTCCAGCTGCGACGCGTCCACCACCGGCGCCAGCGCGTGGTACATCTTGTCGCCCGCGCGGCGGGTCGCGCGCTGGGCCAGCTCGAGGATCTGGTCGGCGATGACCGCCGACCCGTGCCGCAGCGCCGACCGGTGGATGGTGAGCCCGGTCAGCAACCCACCGGGCGCCACCTGGACCTCGATGGTGCTGTCCGGGAACGACGCCTTGCCCACCACCGGACCGGTCCGGGAGAAGCGCGCCTCGGCCTCCGCGCCCGCGCGGTCCGCCTGCTCCGCGATCCGCGAAGAAGCCAGGTCGATGTCGAAGTCAGCCACCGGAAGAACTTAACCCGTCGGGCGGTAGAAGCCGATGAACGACTGTCCCGCGTTCGTGGTGCGGATCTTGCTGATCTGCACCGGGTCGCCGGCCTCGACCATCTGGCCGTCGCCGATCACCATCGCCACGTGCCCTGACCAGACGACCAGGTCGCCGGGCAGCAGCTGGTCGATCGAAGGCACCTCGGCCCCGACCGTCTGCTGCGCGGCCGTCCGCGGCAGCTGCAGGCCGACGTCCTGGTACGACGTCATGGTCAGCCCGCTGCAGTCGAGGCCCTGGCCCCGCGCGGTGCCGCCCCAGACGTACGGCACGCCGAGCTGCGAAAGCGCGTTGCGCACGGCCTTCGCCGCGGTCTCGTTGGGCGCCATGACCTGCTTGCCGCCGGGCAGGTTGATCGCGACGCCGGAGCCGGGCTGCGGCGGGATCGCGACCGGCAGCCGCGGCTTGTGCACGGCACCGCCGCCACCACCTCCGCCGCCTCCCCCGCCACCGCCGCCGCCCCCGCCATCGGAGCCGCCCGAGTAGCCGGAGTTGCTGTTGAAGGATGAGCCCACCTTCGTCGACGGCGCGCTGCTGGCCGACGTCGTCTGCTCGCCGCCGCCCAGCCGCGTCCCGATGTCGGTGAGCTGGTTGATCGTCTGCTCGCTGAAGGTCGCGGCCTGGCCGGTGAGCTGGCTGATCTTCGTCTGCAGCTTCATCAGGATGTCGCGCGACGCGGCCGCCCGGCTCTCGGGCGGCTGGATCGACTTCACCGCCGCCAGCGCCTTCATCGACGCCGAGATCTCCTTGATGATCTGGTCGCGGACCTGGTCGTTCTTGATCTCGCCGACGTGCAGCGACTCGGCCGCCTCGGCGACGGCCTTCTCGATCTCGGCGCTCTCGTCGAGGAGGTCCTGGACCTCCTGCTCCAGGCTCTTCGACGTCGCGGTGGCGCGGTCGGTCGTGGAGCCGGAGCTGGCGGAGGTCAGGTTCACGCGCTGATCGGCGGCGGCGTCGCGGGTCTGCCCCACCGACGTCTGCAGCGCGAGGTGCGCGTCGCGCGCGCCACCGATCGCGGCCGGGTCGTGGCGCAGCTTGTCCGCGAACTGGTTCGTGGTGTCCAGGCTGTGCCGGACGAGCTGGTCGGTGTGGTGCTCGGTCACGAGAGGTCCTGCCCGAGGCGCCGGACGACGTCGCCGTGCTCGCCCTCGACCGCCGCGTAGTTGCGGTCGGTCTGCCGGGCGGCGTCGCCGACCTGCCGCCAGCCGCCGCCGACGCGGTGCATCCGCTCCTGCAGCGCGCGCATCCGGCCGCTGTAGGCGCCGGAGAAGCCGGACTCGCCGCCCATCTCGGAGAAGCCGTGGCCGCCGAGCGTCACGTGCGGGCCGACGTGCTTTTCGGCCGCCCCCTTGACGTCGTCGCCGAGCGGATCGACTTCACGGGCGTACCGCGCGTACGCGCCGTCGTCGACGTGAAACCCCTGCTGCGAACCGTCCACTGGCCCTCCCTGTCACCGGGAGTGCGACGTGCGCGCGCCACCCCCGGTTCCCCTGCTGCGGGATTCAGCCTAGTCCACAGTCCGTCCCCGAGTGGGCGAATTGCCCGGACTCAGCCGGTGACCGTCGTGAGCCAGCTCGGGTCCTGCCAGTTGACGATCGCGCCGTTCGCCGTGACCGTCGGCGTGCCGAAGCCGCTCTGCCCGTTGCCGAAGTCCTGCGCCAGCTTCGGATCTTTTTCGATCTGCTGGAAAGCGTCGCTGACCTGCTGGTCGTACGTGCCGGCGTTGACCGTCTGGGAGAACGCCGGATCGGTGATGCCGACGTCCTGGCCGAGCTTGATCAGCTGCGCCTTGTCGTAGCCGCGCTTGCCCTCCTCGGGCTGGTTCGCGAACAGCGCGTCGTGGAACTGGAGGAACTTGCCGGCGTCGGCCGCGGCCAGCGCCGCGTTCGCCGAGTCGAGGGAGTAGCCGGGCGGGTCGGAACGGTCGTTGAGCAGCGGCACCATGTGGTAGCGCACCTGCAGCTTGCCGTCGTTGATCGCCTGCTCGACGCCGGCCTTGTAGGTCTTCTCGAACTGGCCGCAGATCGGGCAGAGGAAGTCGGCGTACACGTCGATCGTGGCCTTCGCACCCGCCTTGCCGACGGTGACGACCACGCCGTCGCGCTTCTGCGTGACGTCACCGGACAGCGACGTGCCCCCGGCGGCGATCGTCTGGCCCTCGGTCTTGTTCTTGTCCGAGATCGTCCAGATCACGCCGCCGATCACCAGCGCGGCCACGACGACCACGGCGGCGATCCCGATGATCCACTTCCGCTTGTCGGTCGATGCGCCCCTGGCCTGGGCCACCGCCTTCGCTCCCCCGGCCTGTGCGGCCTGACGACGCTTCCGAGCGGTCCGCTCAGCTCCACCCACTGTGTATCAGTTCCCTTCCGCGATACCCGAGTAGTCGTGCTCGGGCTCGGTGGAGTTCCCGCGACCTCGCGCCAGCCAGCCGTCCAGCGACAGCCACGTGCGCGGGCGCGCCAGCAGCCACACGGCCAGCAGCGCGAACCCCGAGTCGCGGAGGATCTCCTGCGGGTACTCCGTCTGTCCCGCCGCCACCTGCCCGCCGCCGCCGAAGCACCCGCAGTCGATGCTCAGCCCGCGCGCCCACGACTGGGCGATCCCGGCGATGAGCACGACGAGCAGCACCAGCGCGGCGCCGCCGACCCACCGGGTCGCCAGGCCCGCGAGCAGGAACAGCCCGAGCACGAGTTCGACGAGCGGCAGCGCGATGGCCACCACGTTGGCGAGTGCGTCCGGCAGCACGTCGTACGCCTTCACGGCGATCAACGTCTGGCCCGGATCCGCCAGCTTGAGCGCACCGGAAACGAGCCAGACGGCAGCCAGCCCGAGCCGGGCGAGCGTGCCGACGGCGTCCAGCACGGGTTGGGACGGTCGCACCACGCACTTAGGCTAACGGGAGGACCTGAGAACTTCGTGAGGGCACGGCGGTGGTGGAGGGAGCGGCGGAATGCGGTGGCGCACGCTCCTCGGTTCGGTGTTGCTGCTGGTCACGGCGACGGCGTGCGGACCGGGCAAGGTCTCCCCGACCGACTCGCTGGTGACCCGCGCCAGTGCGACGGATCACCTGACCATCGGCATCCGGTTCGACGCGCCGGGGCTTTCCGAGCGCACGATCGACGGGCGATTCGTCGGGTTCGACGTCGACGTCGCGACTTTCGTCGCATCGGAACTGGGGGTGGCCGCGAAGGACATCACGTGGCGCGAGACGACCTCCGCGACGCGTGAGACGGACCTCACCTCCGGCTCGGTCGACCTGGTCGTCGCCACCTATTCGATCACCGACAAGCGCAAGCAGCTCGTGTCGTTCGCCGGGCCGTACTTCACCACCGGGCAGGACCTGCTGGTGCGGCGCACGTCACCGGACATCACCGGCCCGGAGACGCTCAACGGGCGCCGGCTGTGCTCGGTCACCGGCTCGACGCCGGCGCAGCAGGTGAAGGACAAGTTCGCGCAGGCCGTGCAGCTGGTCGAGTACCCGCGGTACCCGGACTGCGTGACCGCGCTGCTGGCCGGCCAGATCGACGCGATGACCACCGATGGGGTGATTCTCGCGGGCTACGTCACGCGCGACCCCGAGCTGCTGAAGGTCGTCGGGAAGGCGTTCTCGAAGGAGAGCTACGGCGTCGGCCTGCGCAAGGGCGACACCCAGGGCGTGAGCGCGGTCGACGACGCGATCCGCAAGATGATCTCCTCCGGCGAATGGCTGCGCTCGCTCAACGCGAACATCGGGCCGTCCGGGTACCAGCTGCCGTCCCCTCCCGAGGTCACCGAGAAGTGAAGCTCCCCGATCTGCCGGTCCGCGCGGTCCTGCCGGACGTTCTTTCGGCCTTGGACGCGCACGGCACCGCGGTGCTCGTCGCGCCGCCCGGGACGGGGAAGACGACGCTGGTCCCGCTGGCGCTGGCCGCTTCGGGGTCCGGCCGGGTCGTCGTCGCCGAGCCGCGGCGCTTGGCGGCGCGCGCGGCCGCTTCCCGCATGGCGGCTCTATTGGGTGAACCGGTCGGCGAGACAGTGGGATACGCCGTCCGCGGTGACCGGAAGGTGTCGTCGCGGACGCGGGTCGAGGTCGTGACGTCGGGGCTGCTGGTGCGGCGCGTGCAGGGCGATCCCGAGCTGCCCGGGGTGTCGACGGTGCTGCTGGACGAGTGCCACGAGCGGCACCTGGACGCGGACCTGCTGCTGGCGTTGCTGCTCGACGTCCGCGCGGGGCTGCGCGACGACCTGCGGCTGCTGGCGACGTCGGCGACGGTGGCCGCCGGGCGCCTCGCGACGCTCCTGGGCGACGCCCCGGTCATCACGGCCACGGCGCCGACGTTCCCGGTTTCCTTCTCCTACGTTCCGCCGGCGCGCGGGGAACGCATCGAGGCTTGCGTGGCCCGGGCGGTGCGGACGGCGTTGTCGTCCGGCGACGGTGACGTCCTCGCGTTCCTGCCGGGCGCGGGCGAGATCGCGCGGACGTCGGGAATGCTGTCACTGTCCGATGTGGACGTCCTGCCGCTGCACGGTCGGCTCTCGGCGGCGCACCAGGACGACGCCCTGCGGCCGCGCTCACGGCGTCGCGTGGTGCTGGCGACGGCGGTGGCCGAGTCGAGCCTGACGGTCCCGGGCGTGCGCGCGGTGGTGGACTCGGGCCTGGCGCGGGTCCCGCGGGTCGACCACCGGCGCGGGCTGCCCGGGCTGGCGACGGTGCGGGTCTCGGCGGCGGTGGCGACGCAGCGGTCCGGGCGCGCGGGTCGCGAGGGGCCCGGGCGGGCGTACCGCTGCTGGGCCGCGCACGAGCAGGCGTTGCTGCCGGCGTACCCGGAGCCGGAGATCAGAACGGCCGAGCTGGGCCGGCTCGCGTTGGAGCTGGCGTGCTGGTCGACACCGGACGGGAGCGGCCTGGCCTGGTGGGACCCACCAGGCGAGGGGGCCCTCGCGGCGGGGCGCGCGTTGCTGGCGACACTGGGAGCGACGGCGGACGGCGTGGTCACCGCGCGCGGACGGCGGATGGCGGAGCTGGGGCTGCACCCACGCCTGGCGCGGGCATTGCTGGACGGCGCGGCGGCGGTGGGCCCGCGGAACGCGGCGGAGGTGGTGGCGCTCCTGGACGCGGGTGCCACGCTGACGGACGTGAACGCGGAGTTGCGAAGACTGCGGTCAGCCGGCGACGACGCGGCACGACGGTGGAAGCGCGAAGCCCGGCGCCTCAAGAGCTTGGCGACCAAGTTTTCAGTGACTGAAAGAAGTCGTGCGACTGAAAGCGTTGAGCTTGCCAAGCCCGCCAACGCCGCCCCTCGCACGTCCCCTGCATCCCGCGCATCCCGTACATCCGCTGCACCGCCGCCAGTCGCTCACCATAATTCAGCCACTGAACTCCGTACAGTGACTGAAGCCACTACACCCACCATAGCCAAGCGAGCGGATGCCGCGCTGGTCGTCGCGCTCGCGCATCCCGAACGGCTGGCTCGGCGGCGTCCCGGAGGCGCGCCCGTCTACCTCATGGCCGGCGGCACCGCGGCCGAACTCCCGCCCGGCAGCGGGCTCGACTCCGAATGGCTGGCCATCGCCGAAGCCACCCGCGACCCCGGCCGCGTCCACGGCACCATCCGCCTCGCCGCGGCCGCCGACGAGCAGCTCGCCACCCGAGTCGCCCCGGTGTCCGAAGTGGACGAAGTCACCTGGGACGGCGACGTCGTGGCCCGGCGCGTCCGCAAGCTCGGCGCCATCACCCTCTCCGAGAAGCCGCTCAAGAACCCGGACGTCCACGACGCCCTCGTCACCGGCCTCCGCGAGAACGGCCTCGGCCTCCTCAAGTGGAGCCAGGACGCGACCCGGCTCCGCGAGCGGATGGCGTTCCTGCACCGCGTCCGCGGCGAGCCGTGGCCGGCGGTCGACGACGCCACCCTCCTGTCCGATGTGGACAGATGGCTCGACCTGTCCGGGGCCCGCCGGAAAGCGGACCTCGCGACCATCAACGCGGGCACCGCGCTCAAAGCCCTCCTGCCGTGGCCGGAAGCGGCCAAGCTGGACGAGCTCGCCCCGGACCGGCTCGAAGTCCCGTCGGGGTCGCACATTCGCGTCGACTACCAGGCCGACCAGCCGGTGCTCGCCGTCAAGCTGCAGGAAACCTTCGGCTGGACCGAAACCCCCACCGTGTCCGGCATCCCGGTGGTGCTGCACCTGCTCTCCCCCGCCGGCCGCCCGGCGGCCATCACCGCCGACCTCGGGAGCTTCTGGACCACCGGCTACCCGGCGGTGCGCGCCGACCTGCGCGGCCGCTACCCGAAGCACGCCTGGCCCGAGGACCCGGCCACCGCGGTCCCGACCCGGCACACCCGCCGACGTCCCTGACGAAAGTCGGGGGCCGTCCGCGACCGTCGGCCGATGCCCGCGCACCCCCGCGGACCGCAGACTTCGTCCCATGATCACGCTCAGAGGACTGACGAAACGTTACGGGGAAAAGACCGTCGTCGACGCGCTGACCTGCGACGTCGCGCCGGGCCATGTGACCGGGTTCCTCGGCCCCAACGGCGCCGGGAAGTCGACGACCATGCGGATGACCGTCGGGCTCGACCACCCCCAGGCGGGCGAAGTCCTGGTCGGCGGCAAGCGCTACGCCGAGCTGCGGCACCCGCTGCGCGAGGTCGGCGCGCTGCTCGACGCCAAGGCCCTGCACCCCGGCCGCAGCGCCGGGAAGCACCTGAAGGCGATGGCGCAGAGCAACGGCATCGCGACGAGCCGCGTCGAGGAAGTCCTCGCGACGGTCGGGCTTTCGGACGTCGCGGGCAAACGGGCCGGGCAGTTCTCACTCGGGATGGGCCAGCGGCTCGGCATCGCGGGCGCGCTGCTCGGCGACCCGGGCACGCTGATGTTCGACGAGCCGGTCAACGGCCTCGACCCGGACGGAGTCCGCTGGGTCCGCCAGCTGATGCGCTCACTCGCCGCCGAGGGGCGCACGGTGTTCGTCTCGAGCCACCTGATGAGCGAGATGCAGCTGACGGCCGACCACCTCATCGTGATCGGCAAGGGCAAGCTGCTGGCCGACGCGCCGGTCGCGGAGTTCATCGCGGACAACTCCCGCACGACGGTCTCGGTGCGCGTCCCGGCCGAGGGCGAACGTTCGAAGCTCGACGCCCGGTTGCGCGCCGAAGGTGCGCTGACGCACCCCGGCGAGCCGGGCGAGCTGGTGGTGGACGGCGTCGACGTCACCCGCGTCGGCGACCTGGTGCACGAGCTGGGGATCCGCGTCCACGGCCTCGCCGAGCTGACGGCGTCGCTCGAACAGGCGTACCTGGAACTGACCGCTTCTTCGGTGGAGTACGGGGTGTCGGCATGACGACTGTGACGTCTTCAAGCGTGCGGACCGGGGGCCTGTCCGGCGCGGTGGCCGCGGAGTGGACGAAGTTCTGGTCGGTCCGCGCGACCTGGTGGTGCCTGATCGCGGGAACGGCGCTGATGCTGGGCTACAGCACGCTGTCCGGGATCGCCCAGCACTTCGACGACGACCCCCAGGCAGCGAACACGATCGCCCTCGGCGCCGGCTTCTACCTGACGCAGTTCGCGGTGATCGCGCTGGCCACGCTGTTCGTCACGAGCGAGTACACCGGCGGCGGCATCCGATCGACGCTGCTGTGGACCCCGGTCCGTTCCCGCGTGGTCCTCGCGAAGGCGGCGGTGCTGCTACCGGTGCTTTTCGCGTACGGCGTGGTCATTTCCTGCGCGGGCATGGCCTTGGCAAGCGTGGTGAAGAACGGCCACGGCCTCCCGACGACCCTCGAAGCCGGCTTCACGACGGCATTCGGCATGGGCGGGTATTTCGCACTGCTGGGTCTGGTGTGCACGGGCGTGGGCTGGGCCCTGCGCAGCGCGGCGGGGACGCTGGTGACGGTGATCGTGCTGCTGGTGCCCCTGCCGCTGATCGTGGCATCGCTGGGGCTGCCGGAGCTGATCCCGTACTTCCCGGGCATCGCGGGGGTGAACGCAATGGTCGAGGCCGGCCAGCCGAACCCGATCACGATGGCACCGGCACCGTACGCACCCTGGGCGGGCTTGCTGATCTGCGCGGCATGGGCCGGCGCGGCCCTGGCAGCTGGCGCAGCAGTACTACGCCGCCGCGACGCCTGACCCCAACAGAGCCCCCACCCTCCCTGGGGGGCGGCCCCGCTTCCAGCGTATCGGCCGCCTCCGACAGAGCCGGGAAAAACCGGGAGCCGAGGCCCGGTTGTCCACATTCGCGCCGGCTTGTGGACAACCGGGCTCAGCCGATCCCGAAGCCGATACCGATCAGGACTTCCGAGGTAAGACCAGCACCCAAGGCGGCCTCGGTCGCGATCAACGCACCGAAGGCCAACGCATCGAAGGCGGCCGTGGGATGCTCCCGTCAGGCCGAGCCGATGCCGATCCCCGTCAGGATCTCCCGCGCCCCGATCACCAAAGCCTCCCGCGAAGGCAGCCCCGAAGCCCCCACCAAGACCCCGAAAATCGTCCCCTCCATCCAATCCACCACCAACCCCGCATGCCGCGGCGGATCCGGCGAGCCCGCCGCCGACAGCATCTCCGCCGCCGCACGGCGGATCACCGCTCCGCCCGAGTCGTACTGCTCCCGCAGCTCCGGACGCCGCGTCGCCTCCAAAGCCAGCTCGTACCGCGCCAGCATGCGCGTGCGGCCAAGTCCCAGCGCCTCGGCCACGTAACCGGCGATCGACTCCGCCAACCCACCCGACGAAACCGTCACCTGGTCCAGCTCGAGAATCCGCGCGAAAGTCAAAGACAGCAACGCCGCCCGCGTGCGCGCGTAGTACGACGTCGAGCCGAGTGGCAGCCCCGCGCGGCGGTCGACCGCCCGGTGGGTCAGCCCGCGCAGTCCCTCCGCGGCGATCACCTCGATCGCCGCGTCACCGATCATCGGAAGACGCTCCACGAAACCGCACTCTACAGGTGTAGAGTCCTCTACGGGTGTAGAGGAGGAGTCATGCGAGCAGTGGTGGTCGGCGGTGGCATCGCCGGGCTGGGGGCCGCGATCGGGCTGCGTCGGGCCGGGTGGAGCGTCACCGTTCTCGAACAAGCCGAAGAGTTCGGCGACGTCGGCGCCGGCATCTCACTCTGGCCGAACGCCCTGCGCTGCCTCGACGAACTCGGCCTCGACCTCAGCGAACACCTCGCCGCCCAGGACCAGGGCGGGCTCCGCGACCGCCGCGGAAGGTGGGTCGCCCGGTGGGACGCGGCCGGTTTCCGAAAGGTCCACGGACGGCCGCTCGTCGGCATCCACCGGGCCGACCTCATCGCCGGCCTGCGCGACGCACTTCCCCCGGAGAGCCTGCGCACCGGCACCAAAGTCACCGAAGTGAGCGAAGACGGCGTCGTCCGCTTCGGCGGTGGCGAAATCCGGGCCGACCTCGTCGTCGCCGCGGACGGCATCCGCAGCCCGATCCGGCAGGCGCTCTTCCCGCACCACCCCGAGCCCGTCCACAGCGGCAGCGTGGCGTTCCGCGGCGTCACGCACCACCCGGGCACCGGGCTGAGCACCACCTTCGCCCCCGGCACCGAGGTCGGCGTGCTCCCGCTGACCGGCGGCGACGTCTACTGGTTCGTCTCCTACGTCGCCGGGCCCGGCGCCCGGCCGGCCGACCTCAAGGCGTACCTGACGGAGCACTTCGGCGACTGGCACGACCCGATCCCGGCGCTCATCGACGGGACACCGCCCGAAGCCCTGCTGTACCACGACCTCTACCACCTGGCGACGCCCCTGGAGACTTACGTCCGCGGCCGGGTCGTCTTCCTCGGCGACGCCGCGCACGCCATGCCGCCGTTCCTCGGCCAGGGTGGCTGCCAGGCTCTCGAAGACGCCGTCGTACTCGCGCACAATCTGTCCACAGTGGACAACCCAGAGGCCGCCCTCGCCCAGTACGACGCCGAAAGACGCCCACGCAGCCAGCGGGTCGCGCGCGCGTCGGTGCGGGCGGGCAAGGCCGGGCAGCAGCTGACCAACCCGGTCGCGGTCGGGATTCGCACCGCCCTGCTCAAGGCCCTCCCGGCCCAGGTGACCGCCCGGGTGGGCAAGGACATCAGCGGCTGGCGGCCTCCGCGTCTCCCCCGACCAGCCCCGCCTCGTACGCCGTGATCGCCGCCTGCACCCGGTTCTTCACGCCGAGCCGGGTCAGGATCGTGCTCACGTGCGCCTTCACCGTGCCCTCGACGACGAACATCCGCGCCGCGATGTCCGCATTGGACAGTCCGGAACCCAGCAACGTCAGCACTTCCCGCTCGCGCGGCGTCAGCACCGCGACCTTCGCGCGCGCCGCCGCGGCCCGGGAGAGCCGGCCGCCCGACAGGCGCGCGATCACCCGCTGCGCCACCTTCGGCGAGAGGAACGCGGCCCCGTCGGCGACGGCGTGGATGCCGGCCAGCAGTTCGCGCGGGTCGCCCGACTTCAGCAGGAACCCGCCCGCGCCGAGCCCGAGCGCGCGCTCGATGTACTCGTCCTCGCCGAACGTCGTCAGCATGATGACGCCGGTCGACGGCAGCAGCCGGCGGATCTCCGCCGCCGCGCCCAGGCCGTCCAGCCCGGGCATCCGGATGTCGAGCAGCACGACGTCCGGATGGGTGGCGAGCGCCTGCGCCACGGCCGAACGCCCGTCGGCGGCTTCGGCGACGACCTCGATCCCGGCGTCCGCGCCGAGGATCGCCGCCACCCCCGCCCGCATCAGCGCCTCGTCGTCGGCCAGCACGACCCTGATCACGATCCCCCCTCGGTGAACCAGTCCTTGGACACGAGCTTCCCGTCGGCGAAGCACAGCCGGTAGGCGGCGTAGTCGTTGTCGAGCCACGATCTTCCGGTGCCGTAGTACTCGCACGCGGCACCGGGGACCGGAGGCGGCTCCCCGCGCACCGGACGCGCGGCGCGCTGACGTTCCGGCAGGGTCAGCTCGGCCCGCGACTGCCCGAGCCGCAGCCGGTCGTAGACGCCGCCGGGCAGCTCCGAAGAGTTCCACTGGTAGAGGAAGGCGATTCCGCTGACCGCGAGGAGCACCCCGAACAACGCGAGCGGGACGGCGACCGCTTGGAGAAGGCTCCGCCGCACGTCGCGCCGGGCCAGCTCCAGGGCCCGGGCCGACGTCGACTGCCCGACCTCGTCGTCGGCGGCCTCCCGCAGCTCCGGGGTCTCCTCGACCGGCGCGGCGTCGTGCGGCAGCGTCGCGGTGACGGCGAACCCGCCTTCGTGCGGTCCGGCGCGCAGCGTCCCGCCGACGAGCCGGACGCGTTCGCGCAGCCCGATCAGCCCGAGGTGCCCGGACGCGGCGCCGGGCAGCGGGCCGGCGGGCGGCGGCGCGTTCACGACGCGGACCGAAGTCTGCGAGCCGGTGCTCGTCACGCGCACGGTCACCGCGGCGCCCGGCGCGTGCTTCGCGACGTTCGTCAGGGCTTCCTGCACCACGCGGTACGCGGCCCGGGCGACCATCGGGGGCGCCAGCTCGCTGTCCACTCCCGCGTCGATGAGCAGGCCGGACGCCCGCGCCCGCGCGATCAGCTCGCCGAGGTCGCCCTGCACCGGCTCGACCGGCGCGGCGTCTTCGCGCAGGACGCCGATGATCTCGCGCAGCCGGTCGGTCGCGGCCGCGGCGCTGGTCCGCAGCTCCGCGGCCGCGTCGCGCTGGACGTCGTCGAGCCCGCCCGCGACCTCCAGCGCCGCGGCCCGGACGGCGATCAGGCTCAGCTCGTGGCCCAGCGAGTCGTGCATGTCGCTGGCGATCCGCGCGCGCTCGCGCAGGCGGGCCTGGTCGGCGACCAGCCGCTGCCGGCTCTCCATCTCCTCGGCCCGGCGCCAGCCGGTGCGCGCGAGCTCGCCGCGCACCCGGACGTACCGGCCGAGCAGCCACGGCGAGAGCCCGGCGAACACCAGGATCGCCATCATCGAGCCCCAGTCGCCGAGGCCGTCGGGGCCGACGAGCAGCGACAGCGGGATGCCCAGCAGCGAGACGGCCGCGCCCGTCAGCAGCGCGGGCCGGGCCCGCTCCATCCGCAGCGCGGCCTGGTAGCTCATCGCCACCAGCACGAACACCGTCCACACCGGCACGCGGTCGCCGTAGGGGAACGGGACGGCGAGCGTCCCGGCCAGGGCGATGCCGAGCGAGACGGCCGGGTACCGCCGGGCCGTCACGACCGATCCCGCGACGACGACCAGGCCGCCGGCCAGCTCCCAGTACGACGGCGCCCCGACAACCACGGTGAAGGCGAGAAACAGCCCGGGGAGCACGTCCAGCACCACGCGCCACCTGCGCTTCGTCACCTCTCGCACAGGTTCGAAGCTACAAGCCGTGACCGCGGGCGACCACTGCCGAAAGTCAACCCTCGAGGACGTCCAGGAAGGCCAGCGTCTGCGGCCAGGACAGCGCGTACGCGTCGGCGTTGACGGCGGTGCCGTGCCGTGAGGAGTCGCTGAAGCCGTGCTCGGCGCCCGGGAAGTGCTGGGTGAACGTCGCGCCGCGCGGGCGGGACTGCAACGCCGTCTGCAGGCGGGCGAACGTCTCGTGCGAGACGACGGCGTCGGCCTCCGGGTAGGCGACGAGCACCGGCGCGGTGATCGTGGTCGACAAAGCGACCGTGTCGAGGTCGTGGTTCGGCGGCGCCGGGTCGCGGACCGTCGGGTGGTACGCGACGACGCCGGAAAGCCGCTGGTCACGGGCGGCGAGCAGGAGCGCGAAGCGGCCGCCGAGGCACCAGCCCATGACCCCGGCCGACGTGCAGCCGAGGTCGCCGAGCAGGTGGTCGAGCAAGGCGGTCTGCTCGGCCAAGGCGGCCTCGTCGCGCAGTTCGCCGAGCTTCGCGCCGAGGTCCTCGCGGGAGGTGTTGTCGGTGCTCGCGCCGTGGAAGACGTCCCAGGTCAACGCCGTGATCCCGCGGCCGGCCAGCTCATCGGCCCACGCCCGGACCTGCTCGCCGATGCCGGTGATCATCGGCAGGAGCAGCATCCCGCGCTGCGAGCCACCCGACGGGCGGGCCAGGTACGCGGAGAGGTCGCCGACACGGACCGTGGACGTCTCGATGCTCATGTCCGCATGATGCATGATCTCCACCATGGCCGAGCGCACCCTCGCCGAACAGTTGGGCGGCTACCTCCCCGAAGGCATCGAGGCCCTCGAAGAGCACGAACGGCAGGACCTCGCCGACGCACTGCGCGACGCGCGCAGACGTCAGGCGAAAGCCCTCGCCGAAGCGGGCGAAGAGGGCCTTCGGTACGTCCCCGCGCTGCTGCGCGGCGCGGTCCGGAAGGCGGTCGGGCTGTGACGAACCAGGCGGGGACGGACTACGCGGCCGAAGCCGAGATCCTCAAGCTCGCGCGCGTCCTCGACGTCGAGCCGGCGCGGCTCGAGTACCTCGCCCGCGTCGACGCCGACGACCTGCAGGCGTTCCGCGAGCAGGTCACCGACACGCTGTTCGACGCGAACATCGCCGTGCTGCAGCGGATGGCGCTGGCCGCGCGGCTGCTGCCCGGCGGGGTGCTCGCCAAGATCGCCGAGAAGGTGTTCGGCCCGCTGCTGTGCGCGCGGATCGCCGGGCTGGTCGAGGTCTCCCGCGGCGTCGACGTCGCCAAGCGGCTGCACCCGCGGTTCCTCGCCGAGGTCGCCGCCGAGCTCGACCCGCGGCGCGCGAGCGCGATCATCTCCCGCATCCCCCTCGAAACCGTCCTCGCGGTGGCGGCCGAACTGGGGCGCAAGGAGGACTGGATCACCCTCGGCCGGTTCGTTGGGCACCTGCCCGACGCGACCGTGCGGCGCGCCCTCGACGAGATCGACGACCCCGGCCTGCTGCGGATCGCCTTCGTGCTCGACGACAAGAACCGCATCGACCACGTCGTCGGCCTGCTCCCGGCGCACCGGCTCGGCCGCGTGATCACCGCCGCCGGGGCCGACGAAGCCCTGTGGACCCCGGCGCTCGACATGCTGAACCACCTGAGCGCCGAGCGCCGGGGCACGCTGG
>NZ_JBEXVF010000072.1:0-46586 GCF_040629235.1 Amycolatopsis sp. NPDC005961
GGCGTCCCGCCGCGGAGCACCGGTCCCAGGACCATGCCGCCCTCGGATGCTCGGGTTGCTCGGCCGGCTGCCCGACGACCTGCGACGGCTGCTGCGCGCGTTCGTCGTCGCCGGGCACGTGCTCACCCCGGAACAGCTCGGCCCGCTCGCGGGCCGTCAGACGCTGCCGCCCGCACGGGCCTGGCGCGTGCTCGTCGGGATCGGGCTCGTGCCGGGCCGCGGGCGGTGCGCCGACCCGGGGATCGCGACCTGGGTCCTGGCCGGCATGACCCGCGCCGACCGGGCCGAGCTCTACGGAGCCGCCGCGGAACTCGCGCACCGGTGCGCCTTGCCGGAGGAGGACGTCGCCCGGCTGCTGCTCGGCGCCGGCCCGGCCGGGACCCGGTGGGCGCTCGACGCCCTCCTCGCCGCGGCGAGGAGCGTCGCCGGCCAGGCCGGGGAAGCGGCCCCGTACTACCGTCGCGCGCTCCTCGAACCGCTCGCGGACACCACCCGGGCGCAGCTCACGCTGGAGCTGGCGGCCGCCGACGGCGCGGCCCCGCACACCGGGGAGGTGCGGCTCGCCCGCGCGGCGTTGACGCCGACCGCCGGCCCGCTGCTGGGCGAACGGCTGGCCGCGGCGGACCTGCTCGTCACGCGCTGTGCCCCGGAACGGGCGGCCGGGCTGCTGAACGGGCTCGCCCCGGGGACCGCGACGCCGGATCTCGGCTCCCTGGCCGCGTTGCACTGGCTCGCCACCGATTCGCCGGACGGGGTCCCGGCACTCGGGATCCCGCCGGCGGCCTACGCCGAGGACCGCCTCGACCCCGACCGCGCGGGCGCCGCGGCCTGGCTCACCGCGACCCGGGGCACGGACCCGCGGCGGGCGCGGAAGCTGGCCAGGATCGCGCTTTCGCCGGTCCGGGGCGACACCCGCCTCTACGCGCCGAGGATCGCCGCCGCGTGGACGCTCATGGCCACCGACGACCCCCTGGAAGCGGCGGAGGCCCTCGACGGCGTGCTCGCCGACGCGCGCCGCCGGGGATCGCGGGCCGCGGCCGCGCTGGCCCTGCTCACCCGCGGCCGGCTGAGCCTGCGCCGCGGGCGCGTCCCGGCCGCCGAAGCCGACGCCGAGGCCGCGGTCGAGGGCTACCCGCTCACCCGGTGGCCGCCGCCGATGGCCCGGGCCTGGCTGGGCCTGCAGATCCTGCTCGGCCTGGCCCGCGGCGACCGCGACGCGGCGGAGCGGGCGGCCGCGACCCCGACGCGCGGGACCGCGGCCCGCCGGGGCCGCCACCACCTGGACACGCAGCTGCTGTTCGCCCGCGGCCTGCTCGACTGGACCGGGCAGCGCCCGCGGGCCGCGCTGCACCACTTCCAGGAGTGCGGCCGGATCCTGCTGAGCCGGGGGTGGGTCAACCCGGCGCTGGTGCCCTGGCGGTCGCTCGCCGGCGTCGCCCAGCGCGACCTGGGCCACCCGGAAGCCGCCGAAGAACTGGTCACGGCCGAGTGGGAGCTGGCCAGGGCGTGGGGAACCCGGACCGCGACCGGGCTGACCCACCTGTTCGCGGGCATCGCCCTGCCCGCGGGGAGCGCGTCGTTCCGGCTCACCCGCGCGGTCGAAGCGCTGCGGGACTCGCCGGAGCGGATCTGGTACGTCACCGCGGTGCTCCGGCTCGCCGAGGCGCAGCTCGACGCCGGCCAGCCGGCCGGGGTGTCCGGCCTGCTGCACGAAGCCGGGCGCCTGGCGAAGGCCTACCGGCTCGACGCCCAGTCGGCGCGGGTGCGCGAGCTGACGGCCCGGCTGGCCGCGCAGCCCCGCCCGGCGGGCTCGGCCCAGCGCGCGGATCGCAAGCGGCAGGCCCTGTCGGAGACCTCGGCGCAGGTCGTCGACATGGTGGTGCAGGGGCTGCCGAACGCGGAGATCGCGCGGCGGCTGGCGGTCGGCAAGCGGGCGGTCGAGGTGCGGCTCACCCGGATCTACCGGCACTTCGGCGTCGCCGGGCGCGCCGAGCTGCGGGCGTTGTTCGCGTTGGAGGACGGGGAGTTCGGGACGCCATGCTGATCGAGCGCGACGCCGAGCTGGCGGTGCTGGCCGACCTGCTGGACGCCGGCGGCCGGGGAACCGGCTCGCTGGCGGTGATCGGCGGACGGCTCGGCTGCGGCCGCTCGGCGCTCCTGCACGCCGCGGCCGGGCTCGCCGGGAAGAAGGGGACGCGCGTGCTGCGCGCGTCCGCCGCCCCGACCGAACGCCGCTTCCCGCACGGGGTGGCCCGGCAGCTGCTGGAACCGCTGGTGGCCGAGGGCCGGGACCTGCCGGCCGAGCTGAGCCTGGTCAGCCCGCCCGAGGCGGCGGCTCTCGCGGTGGGACGGCACGCTCTCCTGCACCGGTTGTGGGTGCTGGTCGCCGAAGTCGCCGCGGACCGGCCGGTGGCGCTGCTCGTGGACGACCTGCAGTGGTCCGACGCCGAGTCGCTGGGCTGGCTGGCCCACCTCGTCAACCGGCTGCGGGCGATGCCGCTGGTGGTCGTGGCGACCGTGCTCGACGGCGACGCCGGTGCCGACCGCCCGGTGGTCGGCGACCTGGTGCGCGCGGCGGCCGTGGTCCTGCAGCCCGGGCCGCTGTCCCCGGCGGGGACGCGGGCGTTCCTCGAACGCCACTGCGGTGAGCCGGCCGGCGACCGTCTCGCCACGGCGTGCCGCGAGGTCACCGGCGGCAGCCCGATGTTCCTGGGGGCGCTGGCGGACGCGATGCTCGCCGAGGACCTCCGCCCGGCCGACGGGCAGCTCGCCGAGGTGCTGGCGCTGCGGCCGACCGGCCCGTCCCACCACATCGCCCGCTGCCTGCGCGCCCAGCCGTCCCGGGTGGCGGAGCTGGCGCGGGCGCTGACGTCGTTCGGCGAGCCCGGCGACGCCGCGGCCCTCGGGCGGCTGAGCGGGCTGGACCCGGCGGACCTCGAAGAGGCCGCCGGAGCGTTGCGACGCCTGGGTTTGCTGGCCGCGGACGGGGTCCGGTTCGCCGGAGCCCGGATCGCCGAAGCCGTCGCGGGCACCATGACCGTGTCCGAACAGGACGAGCTGCGGCTGCGCGCGGCCGAGGTGCTCTACACCGACGGCGCGCCCCTGGAGCGCATCGCCCGGGAGCTGCTCGCGACGACCGCCGAACCGGCGCCGTGGGGGACCGAGGTGCTGCGGGGCGCGGCCGCCGCCGCGGCCGACCGGGGCGAGGCCGAGCAGGCGGCCCGGTACCTGCGGCACGCCCTGCTGTACACGACGTCCGAGCGCGGCGTGCTGCTCGCGGACCTCGTCGCGGCCGAACGCGGACGCGACCCCGGCGCCACCACCCGGCACCTCCAGCAAGCGCTTCCCCTGCTGCGGACCGCGGCCGAGCGGGCGGACCTGCTCTGCCGGGTCCCCGCCCTCGCGACCGCGCGCAGCCGCGAGGAAACCGAGCTGCTGCGCGGCACGCTCGTCGAACTGGCCGCGAACGGCGGCGAGGAGGACCTCCGGGCGCGGCTGGAAGCGCGGCTTTGGTTGCACGGGCAGGACAACGCGAGCACGTTCACGGCGGCGGCGGACCGGCTGCGCCGGCTCGGCCCGGACCCGGCACCGGCGGGGCCGGGGCAGCGCGAGCTGGTGGTCGCCCTGCTGCACGCGGCCACGCAAGCCGAGACGGTGCCGCGGCGGGCGGCCGCCGACCTCGCCCACCGGGTCCTCGGCCGGGAACCCGGCGGTCCCGCGCAGATGTTCACCGTGCTGCCGCTGGTGACCGCGGTGCTGGTGGCCGCCGACGCCACCGAAGGCCTGGAGTCGTGGCTGCTGGCGGCCGCCCAGCCCGGCGCGGACGAGCCCGGGCTGGCGGCGCTGCAGGCGTGGACGAACCAGGCGAAGCTGTGGGCGGCGACGGGCAGCCCGGTGCGGGCCAGGGACCGCGCGCTCGAGGCGCTCGACCACGCCGCGCCGGACTGGTCCGCGGTGGTCACCGACTGCGTCGTCCTGCTGGCGCGCCTGGCGATCGAGCTGCGGGACGACGAACTGGCGCTGCGGGCCCGCCAAGCCGCCGCCGACGCGCGGCTGGCACCGTGGGAGCTGTCGATGGTGCACGGCGCGGTGGCGGTGACGGCCGGGGACCTGCCCACGGCGATCGAGTACGTCGAGGACTACGGCCGTCAGGTGAGCCGGGCCGGGCGGACGAACGTGGCGTGGTACCCGTGGCGCCTGCTGGCCGCGACCCTGCACAGCCGCGCCGGCCGGCGCGGGCCCGCCGCGGAGCTGGTCGAGCGGGAGTACGAGCACGCGCAGCGCTGGGGCGCCCCGGCGGCGCTCGGCCGGGCGTTGCGGGCCCGGGCGGCACTGGCGGCCGGGCCACCGGGGATCCGGCTGCTGCACGAGTCGGTGGCGGCACTGGCGACGTCGGGGGACCGGCTGGAACTGGCCAAGTCGCTGATCGCCCTGGGCAGGCGCCCCGGCGTCCCCGACGCGGACGACCACCTCCGCCGCGGCCGCCGGCTGCGCTTGCTGTGCGACCTCCCCGACCCGGCGCCGGGCGAGAACCCGCCCGGCCGCGCGTTCGCGGGCGACCCGGCGTTGACGACGACCGAGCAGCGCATCGTGGAGCGCGTGGCCCGCGGCGGCCGGAACCGCGACATCGCGGCCGAGCTGGGGGTGACGACGCGAGCGGTGGAGAAGCACTTGACGAGCGCGTACCGGAAGCTGCGCATCAAGGGCCGGGCCGAGCTGGTGCGGGGTACGGCGCCGGCTCCCGACCACCACGATCTGGCGGATCCCCGCGCGGGGTGACTGGGGGTGTCGTGAGTGGGAAACAGGGTTCTGGCCCTGTTTCCCACTCACGACCCCGGATCAGAGCAGGGCGAACTTCTGGGCCGCCGAGCTGTTGCAGTCCCAGATCTGCAGCCGCGTCCCGTTGCCCGTCGCGCCGTTCGGCGAGTCGAGGCAGCGGCCGGACTGGGGGTTGCGCAGCGAGCCGTCGGCTTGCTGGGTCCACCCCTGGCCGCCGACGCCGTTGCAGTCCCACAGCTCGACCTGGGCGCCGTTCGCCGTGCCGTTGCCGACGATGTCCAGGCACCGGCCCAGCGTCCGCAGCGCGCCGCCGGACAGGTGGAACCAGTGCTGGTCCACCGCGAACGACTGGCAGTCCCACAGCTGCACGGCCGTCCCGTTCACGCCGTGGTCGTCGCCGGCCACGTCGACGCACTTGCCGCCCGGGCCGGTGATCGGGCCGCCGCCGGTGACCGAAAACTTCTGCGCCGCCGAGCTGTTGCAGTCCCAGATCTGCAGCCGGGTGCCGTTGGCGGTGGCGCCGTTCGGCGAGTCCACGCAGCGGCCGGACTGCGGGTTGCGCAGCGAGCCGTCGGCCTGCTGCACCCACTTCTGGCCGCCCACGCCGTTGCAGTCCCACAGTTCCAGCAGCGCGCCGCCCGCCGTGCCGTTGCCCACGACGTCGAGGCACCTGCCCAAAGTGGACAGTGACGAGTCCGCGTTGTGCGCCCAGTGCTGGTCGGAGGCGTTCGCCTGGCAGTCCCACAGCTGCACGGCGGTGCCGTTGCCACCGGTGTCGTCGCCCGCGACGTCGAGGCACTTGCCGCCGGGGCCGGAAACCGTGGCCGCGTAAGGCGGTGTGCCGGTCGACCCGGAATACCCGACGGAGACCACATTGGCCTGGACGGCGTCGTCCGCCGCGTCGGTCGGGTAGCCGGCGGTCATCACGCCCTCGAAGAACGAGCCGATGGACGCGTTGCTGTTGTCGCCGCCGGTGCCGAGCACGATCGAGCCCTCCTGGTGCATCGGCGTGTACCCGCCCGAGGGCAGCGCGCCGTTGTACCAGGTGGTCAGGCCGCCGCTCTGGGAGTTGCCGCCCTTGAGCGCGAACGTGGTCTGGCCGTTGTTCTTCAGCAGCGCCGTGACGAACGGCGTCGCGTTGCCGCGGTTGGCAGTGTTGGAGCGGTTCCCTTGGAACAGCCCGTTTTCGAGGTCGCCCGCCACCCACGGCCCGATCCCGGTGCACGGCGGGAAGTAGCAGGTGGTGCCGAGGTTGACGGCGTCCATGTGACCGTTGCCGGTGTCGGCGATCTGCGCCTCGACGTTGCCGTAGTCGAAGCAGCAGCCACCGTTGACGTGCGTGCCGCTGGCGACCATGTACATGCCTTCGGGCTGGCCGTTGACCGCGACACCCGCGCCGACGTAGTGCCGGTACCCGGTGCCGGGGGAGACGTAGACGCCGTAGACCTTGTGCCCGCCCGCGGTGACCGGCAGCGCGGACGCGATCGCGGCGACGTCCTGCCCGCCCGCGGTGCCCGGGCCTTCGACCGTGAGGTCGTTGTGGCGGGGGGACTGGTCGTAGATCACCGTGATGGTGCACGTCGTCCCGGCGCAGAAGGAGTCCTGCGCGGCGGCATCGGCGTACCCGCCGGTGGCGAGCAGGCCGATGTTCGTTTCGGCGCGGTCGGAAGCGCGCTGCACGCGGTAGAGGTTGCCGGCGTAGGCCGAATAGAGGGCACGGGTGGTGCTGTGCGCGGCGACGCACTGGGTGCCGGCGGAGCCGTAGATGTCGCACGGCAGGGAGCCGGCGGCCTGGGAGGCGGTGCTCAGGCCGAGCATCGTCACGAGGACGAGCAGGGCCGTGGTGAGGGTGGCGAGGATTTTTCGACCGCGGGGCACGGGAACCTCACTCTCGAAGCCGCAGGCGGCGGCCTGCGCGGATTTTTACAACGTTGTATTTCCGGGAGAGAAGGGGGATGCGGGAGTGCGAATGGGGATGTGGGGAGGGTATGGCCGGGTTCTCGGCCGTGTCAACCGTGCACGTGCGAATGGTCCAGTCCACTGCGGTGCAAGGGTTCGAAACGGTGCGAAACACTTCTCGCAAAAGGATTTCCCGGGCAAATCCGGCGCCGCCGCGGATCAGGTCGGAATCGCCGGGAAGGACACGGCCGCTGCCGGGCCGAGGCTGATCGGCGGACGCTGGTCGGGTGCCGACGGCGAGCCGCGCCCGCACAGGCGCTCGGCGAGGTACCGCACCGTCCACGACGGCCGGGCGCGCAGCCGCGCCGCCGCCGGCCGGATCGCCAGGGGCAGGTACCCGCACCGGCCGGCAACGTCGTGGACGGCGCCGGTGTCGGTGGCGCGCTCGTCGCCGGGGACGCCGGTGGACAACGCGGGCCGGCCGCTGACCCCGGCCGAGCGGCCGTCCTTCAGAGCCAGGTCACGACCTGCACCTGCGCCGGCCTCAGCCAGCGGACGCGGTCGATGTTCACGACCGGGCTGAGCTTGCCTTCCTTGTCGCTGACGCGATCGGTGTGCGCGAAGAGCTCCTCGGTGGCCGCCTCGGCCGGCCAGACGGCCACGGCGGTCGCGTCGCCGAGATCGACGGCAGGCACGCTTCCCCCGGCCACCTGGACGTCCACGGACCGCACGTCCTTCGTGGCCGGCCGGCCGACGACGTTGCGGATGGTGATCCGCGGCGGCATCCGGAGCACGAGGAACCGATACGAGCGAGCGTCGGTTCGTCTCCATTTGGTGGCGTCGATCGGCCCGTTGACACCGTTGGTGTCGAAGCCGCCCCACTCCTTGAACTGCACCTTCTGGAAGCCGATCCGGCTGATGTCGGCGAACCGCGCGAGCGCGACCTTCTCGAAGGGTGTCGCGACCACCGACGGCGAGGGCGTGACGAGAGGGTCGATCCACACGAACTCGTACGTGGATTCGCCGAACCTCGGCGTGCTGTTCCACCGCGCTTCCGTCTCCGACCTGGTGTAGCCGCGCTGCCAGCTCAAACTTTCGAACCTCGCGCTCGCCGTGGTGCCCTCGAGCCCGGCGCCGCCGCCGCTGAACCGGAGCGCCACGAGGAAGCCCAGGGTCGGGTTCTCCTGCTGTTCCTTGGCCAGTTCCGGTTCCCTCGCCGCGAACTGCTCCTGGATCCGCCGGGCGTTGCCCCGCTCGATGAGCGAGTTCAGGGCCACGCTCGCGCCGAGGATCACCAGCGCCGCTCCGGCGCCCGCTCGCTTGGCGAGCGACGTCTGCCCGCCACCCCCCGCGCCGGCTCCCGGCGGCGCCTGCCCACCGGCTATCGGACCGCCGCCGCCACCGGATCCGCTCACGGTCAGCGTGGCGACGCGCCGGAAGTAGCGCACGGGGATCTTCTCGAGGGTGCCGAATTCGGAGTAGCTCTTTCGTGTTCCCATGTCACGGAAGTTCTTTTCGAAGTACTGCTGGTCGATCGTGAGTTCGTACTTGTAGCGGAGGTTCGCGGTGACCGGAGCACCGGTGTGGTCCGCCGCGTCCTGCTGGGAGACGCCCTGGTCGTAGTCCGTCAGGCGCGGGTAGCCGGGTGGGGAGCTGAACGTTTCCCGGTTTTCGAGGTCGCCGTAGTGGTAGAGCCGCACGGTGCCGGTGGTACCGGGGTGCCCGCCCAGCACCGGAGGCGCCGGCGGAGCTTCCGGCGGGTCGCCGTTCGGGGCGCGCTGGATGGCGAGCGCGCCCTGACGTCGCTGCTGGACGACGTGGGCGAGCTCGTGCGCGACGAGGGCGCGGCCGGCCGGGGTGCCGGGCTGGTACCGGCCCGCCGCGAACGCGATGTCGTCACCGACCGTGTACGCCGCCGCGGACATCGACCGGGCCGCCGCGTCGGCGGCCGGCCCGGTGTGGATCCGGACCGGGCCGAAGTCCGGCCCCGGGCCGGGCCCGCCCGGGGCCGACGTGACGTGGTTCGCGACGGCGGCCGCCTCCCGCTCCCCGGCGTCGCCGGGCTCGCTGATCCTCGCCGCGCCCGTTCCGGCGGAGATGCCGTCCGCCACGCCGGCGAACGACTGCTCCATGGTCCGGCGGACGTCGTCCGGCAACGGCGTCCCACCGTCGTGCACAGCGGCGACCGCGGCGTTGCCCACGGCCCTGCGCAGAGCACCCGGGTGATCCGGCGCGGGCGCCCTTCGCGGCGCGCGCTCCGGTTTCGCGGCTTCCGTCGCGCGTTGCCGTTCCGCTGGTTCCCGTTGCGACGAGCCCATCGTCTCCTCCTCCGGTTCCCCGGCCGGCCTGCCGGGGCCGCTTCCGCTCGTCGACGAGGACGGCCGCGCGACGCCGCGGCTGCCGGAGTGGCGGGAGCCGCCCTGGGTGTCACGCTGGCACGGGCCGTCGACAATCCGTCGACAGTCGTCGACCGCTCCTCGGCACCACGGCCGCGACCAGCGGCGCTCCCCGGGGCCGGACGACCCACGCAGTAGGCTGAAGCGAATGAGCGCGGCATCCGGCACGGAGCACTCGATGGTCGAAACCCGGCACCAGACCCGGCTGCTCACCCTGCTGCGGGACGAGGGCCCGATGTCACGGGTCGAGCTGGGGGAGCGGCTGGAGCTGCCGCGGGCCCGGGTCGGAGCCGAGGTGACCCGGCTCGCGGAGGTCGGGCTCGTCGAGACCGCCGGGCCGTCGGCCAGCCGCGGCGGGCGGCGTTCGACGCTGGTCCGGCTCGCGGGCGACCTGCGGGTGCTCTCGGTGGACGTCGGCGCGACGTCGGTCGGCGTGGCGGTCACCGACGCATCGTGTGAGGTGCTCGCGCACGCCGTCGAGGACTGCGACGTCCGGCAGGGGCCGCACCCCGTGCTGCGGCGGGTCGCCGAGCTGGCGGCGAAGATCCGGGACGAGGCGCCCGGCCGGCTGATCGCGGCGGGCATCGGGCTGCCGGGGCCGGTCAGCTTCGCCGAGGGGATGGCGGTCGCGCCGCCGATCATGCCGGGCTGGGACCGGTTCAACGTGCGGGACCACCTGGGCGGGCTCTGGGGCTGCCCGGTCGCGGTGGACAACGACGTCAACGCGATGGCGCTGGGGGAGCGGCACGCGGGTGTCGCGCGGTCGACCGACGACCTGATGTTCGTCAAGATCGGCACCGGGATCGGCTGCGGCATCGTGCTCGGCGGCAAGGTGTACCGCGGGGTCGCCGGCACGGCGGGCGACATCGGGCACATCCGCCTCGACGACTTCGGCCCGACCTGCGCGTGCGGTGAGGTCGGCTGCCTGGAGGCCTACTTCGGCGGTGCCGCGCTGGCCCGCGACGGGCTGGCCCTGGCCCGCAGCGGCCGCTCGGCCCACCTCGCCGAGGTGGCCACCGAACGCGGCGCGGTCACCGCCCGCGACGTCGGCCGCGCGGCCGCGGCGGGCGACTTCGGCGCGGTCAACCTCATCCGCGACGGCGGTCGCCGGCTCGGCCAGGTCGTGGCTTCGCTGGTGAGCTTCCTCAACCCGGGCATGGTCGTGATCGGCGGCGGCGTGGCCCAGCTCGGGCACCAGCTCCTCGCCGAGGTACGCGGCGCGGTCTACCGCCGTTCGCTGCCCCTGGCCACCGGCAACCTCCCGATCGTGCTGTCCGAGCTGGGCGAGACAGCCGGCGTGATCGGGGCCGCCTGGTCCGCGACGGACCGGGCCTTCACGCTCAGCAGCTGACCCCGCGCCACGCTCTCACCCTCGGTCGCCGGACAACTTCCCCTCGTAATGTCGGAATCGGACAGACTTTTGCATCGCCAAACCGAAAGTCTGTCCGGTTTCGCACGTCTATCCGGGTGAAAACCGGACGTAACGCGACTACATCACCTTGACGAGTGATGCGCGCCACCCTACTTTCGCTGGCTGAGAGACAAAGTCCGTGCAGGGCGCAGCAGAAGTGAGAGGCACCGTGGCCATCACCGGAACGAGGCGCGTCGACCCGGCGAGCCCCCGTACGGCGAACCTGGCCGCGGTCCTGCGGGCGCTGCGCGCCGGCCCGCTCTCGCGCACGCAGCTCGCGGCCCGCTGCGGGATCGCGAAGTCGGCGGTTCCCGGTCTGCTCACCGAGCTGGCCGGACGCGGCCTGGTCCGGCCGGCCGGCATCCGGCCCGGCAACGGACGGCCGAGCCGGCTGGTCGAACTGCACGGCGAAGACGCGTACGCACTGGCTCTGGGCATCGAGGCCGATCGGCTCTCGGCGCTGGTCACCGACCTCTCCGGCCGGGTGCTGGCCGAGCGGGCGGAGACCGTCGACGTCGCCGCGCTCGGGCTTCAGAGAGGCATGGACGAGCTCGCCGACCTCGCCCACCGGGTGCTGCCCGGCCCGCCGGTCGGGGTCGCGATCTCGGTGCCCGGGCTGGTCGACTCGGCCGCGGCGGTGCTGCGGCTGGCCCCGGCCCTGCGCTGGCGCGATGCCGAGATCGCCGGCCTGATGGCGGCGCGGCTGAACCTCCCGGCCGACGCCATCGCCGTGGACAACGACGCCAACCTCGGCGCGCTCGCCGAGACGGCCGCCGGCGCCGGCGACCTGTTCTACCTCGGCGGCGGTACCGCGGTCGGCGGTGGGCTCGTCTCCGGTGGCACCATCCTCCGCGGCGCGCGCGGGTTCGCGGGCGAGGTCGGGCACATCGCCGTCGACCCGTCCGGCGAACGCTGCTCGTGCGGCCGGACCGGCTGCCTCGAAACGAAGGCGAACCTGGCGGCCGTCCTGCGGGCGGCGGCACCCCCGGGCGATCCGCTGCACGATCCCGCCCTCGGCGTCGAAGGCCGGGTCGCCCAGCTGAAGCACCGCGTCCGGCAAGGGGACCGGCGCGCGGCCACCGCGGTCCACGACCTCGGCGTCGCCCTCGGCATCGCCCTGTCCACGGTGGTCGACGTGCTCGACCCGGACGTCGTCGTCCTCGGCGGCTACTTCGCCGAGCTCGCGGACTGGCTGGTGGAGCCGATCCGCGTCGAGCTCGCCGTCCGGCCGCTCGGCCACGCCCGGGTGGTGCCGTCCCGGCTCGGCCTCGGGGCCCCGCTCCGGGGGGCCGCGCACCTGGCCGCCGAGCGGCTGTTCGCGAACCCGACGCTCGTCGAGGAGGCCTCGGTATGAGCCTGCTTTCCGTCCGCGGCATCGTGAAGACCTTCCCGGGGGTGCGCGCGCTCGACGGCGTCGACCTCGACGTCGAACCCGGCGAGGTGCACTGCCTGCTCGGGCAGAACGGCGCGGGGAAGTCGACGCTGATCAAGGTCCTCGCCGGGGCGCACCAGCCCGACACGGGGGAGATCACCTGGCAGGGCGAGACCGTGTCGCTCGGTTCGCCGGTCGACGCGCTGCGCCTGGGCGTCGCCACCATGTACCAGGAGCTCGACCTCGTGCCCGGGCTTTCGGTGGCGGACAACATCTTCCTCGGCCACGAACGCGCCCGTTTCGGCTTCACCCGGATCTCGCAGGCCCGCGACGAGGCCGCCCGCCTGATGGCCCGGCTCGGCCACCCGGGCATCCGGCCGTGGCACGAGGTCGGCAAGCTCTCCGCCGCCGGCCAGCAGCTCGTGTCGATGGCCCGCGCGCTGGCGCACGACGCCCGGCTGCTCGTGATGGACGAGCCCACCGCCGCGCTGGCCGGCGAGGAGGTCGACAACCTCTTCCGCATCGTCGGCGAGCTGACCGCCGACGGCGTCGCGGTCGTCTACATCTCGCACCGGCTCGAAGAACTGCGCCGGATCGGGCACCGGGTGACCGTGCTCAAGGACGGCCGGACCGTCGGCACCGGCCTGGACGCCGCCGCGACGCCGACCGCGGACCTCGTCGCGCTGATGGCCGGGCGCAAGGTCGAGACCGTCTTCGGGCCACGCCACGACGGGCACGCCGACCGGACCCGGCAGGCACTCGAAGTCGAGGGGCTGACCCGGGCCGGTGAGTTCGAGGACGTGAGCTTCACCGTGCACGCGGGAGAGGTCGTCGGCATCGCCGGGCTGGTCGGCTCCGGCCGAAGCGAGCTGCTGGAGACGATCTTCGGCGCGCGCAAGGCCGACAGCGGAACCGTTGCCGCGCAGGGGAAACCCCTGCGTTCCGGCAGCGTGCTCGCCGCCGTCAAGGCGGGCGTCGGGCTGGCCCCGGAGGAACGCAAGAGCCAGGGGCTCCTGCTGGACCTGCCGGTGGTCCACAACGTGACGCTGGCCAGCCTCGCCCGCTACGCGAAGTTCGGCTTCACCGAGCGCGGCAAGGAACTCGACGACGCCGGCGCCAGCCTGCGGAGCCTCGACCTCCGGCCCGCCGACCCTCGCCGGATCGTCCGCACGCTTTCCGGTGGGAACCAGCAGAAGGCGGTGCTCGCGCGGTGGCTGGTGCGCGGGTGCAGGGTGCTGCTGCTCGACGAGCCGACGCGCGGGGTCGACGTCGGCGCCCGCGCCGAGCTGTACCGGCTGATCGACGAGCTGGCGGCGACCGGCGTGGCGATCGTGCTGGTGTCCAGCGAGATCCCCGAGGTGCTCGGGCTGTCCGACCGGGTGCTGGTGCTGCGCGAGGGCCGGGTCCTCGCCGACCGGCCGTCCGCCGGCCTGACCGAGGCCGAAGTGCTCGACGTGATTCTGGAGGGGAGCGCGGCATGACCGAAACCCAAGCACCGCCACAGGAAGCGCTTCCCGTCGAACGGAAGCGGTTCGCCTTCCGGGCCGACCCGCGGCTGCTCGGCCTGGCCGGGGTGCTCGTCGTCCTGTGCCTGGTCGGCCAGTTCACCCGGCCCGAGCTGTTCTTCACCGAAAGCAACATCTCCACGATCCTGCGGCTGGCCGCGGCGATCGGCGTGGTCAGCGTCGGGATGACGTTCGTGATCATCAGCGGCGGCATCGACCTGTCCGTCGGCTCGATCGTCGCGCTCTCGAGCGTCTGGCTGACGACGCTGGCCACCCAGTCCTACGGGCCGTGGGTGATGATCCTCTGCGGGCTCGCCGTCGGCCTCGGCTGCGGGCTGGTCAACGGCGTGCTCGTCTCCTACGGCAAGGTCGTGCCGTTCATCGCGACGCTCGCGATGTACGTCTCGGCGCGCGGGCTGGCCGAGCGGATCAGCGGCCGCCGCACGCAGGTGGTCGCCGACCAGGACTTCCTCGCCTTCTTCCGCGGTGCCCTGCTCGGCATCCCGGTGCTGATCTGGCTGTTCGCGCTGGTGTTCGCGGTCGGCTGGGTGGTGCTCAACCGCACCACCTTCGGCCGCCGGACCTACGCGGTCGGCGGCAACATCGAGGCTTCGCGGCTGGCCGGCATCAACGTCAAGCGCCACCTCGCGCTCGTCTACGGCGTGGCCGGGCTGTGCTGCGGGATCGCCGCGCTCATGGTCGTCGCGCGGACGACGGCGGGCGCCTCCACGAACGGCATGTTCTACGAGCTCGACGCCATCGCTGCGGTCGTCATCGGCGGCACGCTGCTCACCGGCGGCCGCGGCTCGCTGATCGGCACCCTCATCGGCGTGCTGATCTTCACGGTGCTGTCCAACCTCTTCACGCTCAACAACCTGGACACCGACATCCAGAACATCGCCAAGGGCGTGATCATCGTGCTCGCCGTGCTCTTGCAGTTCCGGGCCAGGAAAGCCAGGACCGCCCCGTAGACACCACAGTCACCACCGCAACACCGATGGAGGCCGTCATGACCGAACAACCTTTCCTCGGCCGCCGGGGATTCCTGCTGGGCGGGGCCGCCGTCGGCGCCGGCGCGCTGCTGGCCGGCTGCACGTCGAACACGCCGGCGGCGTCGGAGTCCAACGCTCCGGTCGCCAACGCGGGGAACAACGCCCAGCCGGGCAAGCCGGTCACGATCGGCTTCTCCGCGCCGGCCGCCGACCACGGCTGGATCGCGGCGATCACCAAGAACGCCAAGGCGCAGGCGCAGAAGTTCAGCGAGGTGAAGTTCAACGCCACCGAGGGCACCAACGACGTCAACCAGCAGATCTCCCAGGTGGAGACGCTGATCAACGCCAAGGTCGACGTCCTGGTGATCCTGCCCTTCGACGGCAAGGCGCTCACCTCGGTCGGGCAGCAGGCGATGGACGCCGGCATCCCGGTGATCAACCTGGACCGCGTCTTCGACACCCCGCTCGCGTATAGAACGTGGATCGGCGGCGACAACTACCGGATGGGCGTCAACGCGGGCAACTACATCGCCGCGGAGCTCAAGAAGAAGAACGTCGCGAACCCGGTCATCGGCGAGGTCGCCGGGATCGATTCGCTGCCGCTGACCCAGGAACGCAGCAAGGGCTTCGCGGACGCGCTCGGACGGGCCGGGTTCAAGGTCGGCCCGCGCGTCTCGGCGCAGTTCACGTCGGAGTCGGGTGAGCAACAGACCGCGAACCTCCTGCAGGGCGCGCCCAAGCTGGACGCACTGTGGAACCACGACGACGACCAGGGCATCGGCGTCAACGCGGCGATCGACACCGCGGGCCGCAAGGAGTTCATCATGGTCGGCGGCGCCGGCTCGAAGAACATGATGAACCTGATCAAGGCCGACGCTTCGCCGATCAAGGCGACCGTGCTCTACAGCCCGTCGATGGCCTCGACCGCCGTCGCCCTCGCCCGCCTGCTCGGGCAGGGCAAGGGGATCGGCGACCTGGCCGAGCACGACATCCCGGCCGAGATCACGACGTACTCCGCGGTCGTGACGAAGGAGAACGTCGACCAGTACCTCGACGTCGGCTTCGACTCCTGACCCGGTATCCGCAGGCACAGCACCAAGGAGGGGTATGAGCCCGGCACGGGAAACGATCGGGATCGGGATGGTGGGCCACGCGTTCATGGGTGCGGTGCATTCGCACGCCTGGCGCAGCGTCCACCGGTTCTTCGATCCACCGCTGGTGCCGAGACTCGCCGTCCTCGCCGGGCGCGACGAGACCCGGGCCAAGGCAGCGGCGGAAAAGTTCGGCTGGGACGCCGTCGAGACCGACTGGCGGAAGCTGATCGCCCGGGACGACGTCGACCTGGTCGACGTCTGCACGCCGGGGGACAGCCACGCCGAAATCGCGATCGCCGCGCTGGAGGCCGGGAAGCACGTGCTGTGCGAGAAGCCACTGGCCAACTCGGTCGCGGAAGCCGAGGCGATGGCCGAGGCGGCGCGGAAGGCCCGCGACCGCGGGGTCCGGGCCATGGTCGCCTTCAACTACCGCCGGGTGCCCGCGCTCGCGCACGCCAGGAACCTGGTGGCGAGCGGGGCGCTCGGCGAGATCCGGCACGTGCGATCGGTCTACCTGCAGGACTGGCTGTCCGATCCCCAGGCGCCGATGACCTGGCGGCTGCGGCGCGAATCCGCCGGTTCGGGTGCGCTGGGCGACCTCGGCGCGCACATCGTCGACGCCGCCCAGTTCGTCACCGGCGAGGTGATCACGGGCGTCTCGGCGCTGACGAACACCTTCGTGAAGCGGCGGCCGTCGGAGAACGGCGGCACGGACGACGTGACGGTCGACGACACCGCGTTGTTCCTGGCCCGGCTGTCCGGGGGAGCCGTCGCGAGCTTCGAGGCGACCCGGTTCGCGCTCGGGCGCAAGAACGCGATGCGGCTGGAGATCAACGGGTCGAAGGCGAGCCTGGCGTTCGACTTCGAGTCGATGAACGAGCTCCAGTGGTACGAGGGCACCGGCACCGAAGCGGGCTTCCGGCGGATCCTCGTCACCGAGCCGGAGCACCCGTACGTCGGGGTGTGGTGGCCGCCGGGCCACCTCCTCGGCTACGAGCACACGTTCACCCACGAAGTCGCCGACCTCCTCGCGGCCATCGGCGCGGGCACCGATCCCACGCCGGGCTTCGACGACGGCCTGCGCGTCCAGCGGGTGCTCGACGCCGTCGAACAGAGCGCGGCGGCGGAAGCGAAATGGACCGCGGTGGAGGAGACCCGATGAGCCGTCCGGTCACGTTGTTCACCGGCCAGTGGGCGGACCTGCCGTTCACCGAGGTCTGCAAGCTCGCCGCCGACTGGGGTTACGACGGCCTGGAAATCGCCTGCTCGGGCGATCACTTCGAGGTCGACCGGGCACTGTCCGAAGAGGACTACGTGCCCGGCAGGCTGGCGCTGCTGGCCGAGCACGGGCTCAAGGTGTGGGCGATCTCGAACCACCTCGTCGGCCAGGCCGTCTGCGACGACCCGATCGACGCCCGGCACCGCGCGATCCTCCCGTCCCGCATCTGGGGCGACGGCGAACCGGAGGGCGTCCGGCAGCGGGCGGCGGCCGAGATGGCCGACACCGCGCGGGCGGCGGCGAAGCTCGGCGTGGACACCGTCATCGGCTTCACCGGGTCGAAGATCTGGAAGTACGTGGCGATGTTTCCGCCGGTCACGCGCGATGACATCGATGACGGTTACGCGGACTTCGCCCGTCGCTGGCACCCGATCCTCGACGTCTTCGACGAGGTGGGCGTCCGGTTCGCGCACGAGGTCCACCCGTCCGAGATCGCCTACGACTACTGGACGACCAAGCGCGCGCTCGAAGCCGTGGACCACCGGCCCGCGTTCGGGCTGAACTGGGACCCGTCCCACTTCGTCTGGCAGGACCTCGACCCGGTCGGGTTCATCCTCGACTTCGCCGACCGGATCTACCACGTCGACTGCAAGGACACGAGAAAGCGCTTCGACGGCCGCAACGGCCGGCTCGGGTCGCACCTGGCGTGGGCGGATCCCCGCCGCGGCTGGGACTTCGTGTCCGTCGGCCACGGCGACGTCCCGTGGGAGGACTGCTTCCGGGCCCTGAACTCGATCGGCTACACCGGCCCGATCTCGGTGGAGTGGGAAGACGCCGGGATGGACCGGCTCCGAGGCGCGGCAGAGGCGGTGAAGTACCTGCGCGAGCACCTGTTCGACCAGCCGTCGGCGGCTTTCGACGCGGCTTTCAGCAACCAGAAATGAGGGAGTTCCATGTGCGGTGACAGGCCAGAGCAGCACTCCCGACGGACATTCCTGAACGTGGCGACAGCGGCCCTCACGGTGGGCGCGGCGGCCATCGCGTTGCCCGGTACCGCGGACGCCGCCACGGCCCGGCGCCGGATCCCGCTCGACAAGATCAGCATCCAGCTCTACTCCCTGCGGTCGCTCCTGCAGAACGATCCCGAAGGCACGCTGTCCGCGCTGGCCGACATCGGCTACCGGAAGGTCGAGCTGGCCGGCACCTACGGCCGCAGCGCCACCGAGTTCCGCGCCATCCTCGACCGTTGCCACCTCAAGGCCTCCTCGACGCACGTCGGCATCGACGGCGACCTGAACCAGGTCATCGCGGACGCGAAGATCCTCGGCAACCGCTCCGTCGTGGTGCCGTACGCGAACTTCGGCACCATCGCCGAGTGGGAGACCTTCGCGGGCCGGATGAACACCGCGGCCGTCACCTTCAAGAAGGCCGGGCTCAAGCTCGGCTACCACAACCACGACCACGAGTTCCACCCGATCGACGGCGTCCTCCCGTACGACGTCCTCACCGCGAAGACGAACAAGCGTGACGTCCACCTGGAAATCGACCTCTTCTGGGCGGTGAACGGCGGCGCGGACCCGGTCGAGCTGTTCCGCCGCAACTACCCGCGCGTGACCCAGTACCACGTCAAGGACCGGACCGCGGACGGGCAGATGGTCGACCCCGGCGCGGGGGTCATCAACTTCCCGCGCATCTTCGCCGCGTCCTGCCACACCATCGGCGAGTACATCGTCGAGCACGACCAGCCGGCCGACCCGCTGAGCACCGCCAAGGTCGGCTTCGAGTACCTCCGCACCGTTCGGTTCTGACTCCCGGGGGAAAGCACATGCGAGTGTCACGTCGGTCGATGCTGGCCGGAACCGCCGCCGGGGTGCTGGTGCCCGCGATCGGCGTAGGCGCCGATTCGGCGTCGGCGGCGGGTCTGACCCGCAAGATCACGATCTACGCGGAAGCGCTTCCCGGCGGTCTCTACGGCTACGGCCTGGAGCCGGGCAAAGCCACGATTCCCGGGCCGCTGCTGGAGATCTACGAGGCCGACACCCTCGAGATCGAACTGGTCAACCGGACCGACCAGCGGCTGTCGATCCACCCGCACGGCGTCAACTACGACACCGGGTCCGACGGCGCCCCGCTCAACGCGTCGTTCAACAAGCCGGGCGAGACCCGGACCTACACCTGGAAGACGCGGAACCGGTACGAGGCCAGTGGCGGGTTCTGGATGCCGGGCAGCGCCGGCTACTGGCACTACCACGACCACGCGATGGGCACCGACCACGGCACCGGCGGCCTCGCCCGCGGGCTCTACGGCGGGCTGATCGTGCGCAAGCGCGGCGACCTGCTGCCCAGCAGCCAGTACACCGTCGTGTTCAACGACATGATGATCAACCACAAGATGGCCCCGGACACCCCGATGTTCGAAGCGCGGCTCGGCGAGCGCGTCGAATGGGTGTGCATCGGCCACGGCAGCCTGCCGCACACGTTCCACCTGCACGCGCACCGCTGGGCCGACACCCGCACCGGGATGTTGAGCGGCGCCGCCGACAACGCCCAGGTCGTCGACAACAAGAACCTCGACCCCGGCGGCTCGTTCGGCTTCCAGGTGATCGCCGGCGAGGGCGTCGGGCCGGGGGTGTGGATGTACCACTGCCACGTCCAGAGCCACTCCGACGGCGGGATGGTGGGCCTGTTCCTGGTCCGCAACGCCGACGGCAGCCTGCCCGACGGGGCGCAGGAAGCGATCGACCGGTTCAAGGAGCACGGCCACGCCGGGCACGACATGAACCCCGACGGCCGGACACACGCATGAGGAGGGGAGCCATGAAAAGACGATGGTTCGGCAGGCGCGGGGCGCTCGTGCTCGCCATCGGGGCGGTCCTCGCGGCCGGGGCCCCGCTGATCACGATGCCGGTGGCCCAGGCGGCCCCGGCGGCGAACGTCGCGGTGAACGTGCTGGTCTTCCACGGCGCCGCGGCCGACCAGAAGGACCCGGTGCTGCGTGCCGCGGACGCCATCGCGCGGCTGGGCCAGGACAACGGCATCACGGTGACGGCGTCGTCCGATCCCGCGGTGTTCAGCGCGGCGAACCTCGCCAAGTACCGCGGCGTGGTGTTCCTGTCCGCGCAGGGCGTGACGCTCGCGCGTGAGCAGGAAGCCGCGCTGCAGGCCTACATGAAGGCCGGCGGCGGGTTCCTCGGCATCTCCGACGCGGCCCGCGCGCAGGACTCGTCCCAGTGGTTCACCGGCCTGATCGGCGCGCGCCCGGTCGGCGCCCGCCCGACGCCGGAAGCCGTGGCGTCGGTGACCGCGAGCGCGGAGAACCCGCCGAACGAGACCAAGGAGAAGCTGGCCGACAACAACGAGAACACCAAGTGGCTGACGTTCGCCACGACCGGCTGGGCGGCCTACAAGATGGCCACCCCGGTCGCGGTCAGCAGCTACTCGCTGGTGTCGGCGAACGACTTCCCCGGCCGCGACCCGAAGAACTGGACCCTGCAGGGTTCGGCCGACGGGACCACCTGGACCGATCTGGACACGCGCACCAACGAGGTGTTCACCGACCGGTTCCAGACCCGGACGTTCACCTTCGCCAACACGACGGTGTACCCGAACTACCGCCTGAACATCACCGCGAACTCGGGCGAGCCGCTCATCCAGCTCGCCGACCTCAAGCTGTTCAAGGACACCTCGACGACCCCGCCGCCGCCCGAACCGGCGCCGCAGCAGGCCGTCGTCGACGTCCTCGACGCGCAGCACCCGGCCACCGCCGGGCTGCCGCAGAACTGGACGCGCACCGACCGGTGGCTCAACTGGGAGACCAACCCGGTCGGCACCGTCCACACGGTCGCGCAGGTCGAGGAGAAGGGCTACAACCCGGGTGTCGGCGCGAACGGCGCGTTCCACCCGATCTCGTGGTGCCGCGACTACGAAGGCGGCCGCTCCTTCTACACCGGCATGGGCCGCACCGAGGCGTCCTACGGCGAGGACCGCTTCCGCGGCCACCTGCTCGGCGCCCTGCGCTGGACGACCGGCATGGTGCGCGGCGACTGCCAGGCCGGGATCGCCGCGAACTACAAGGTCGAGCGGCTGACCGGCAAGAACGCGGCCGGGCAGCTCGACCAGATCGGCGAGCCGCACGGGCTCACCATCGCCCCGGACGGCAAGGTGTTCTACATCGGCAAGGCGGCCTGCCCGACCGGGCCGGTCGTCAGCTGGGACGACCCGAACGTCGGCCTCGGCTGCGGCACGGTCCACCAGTGGGACCCGGTCACCAAGAAGGTCAAGCTGCTCACGACGTTGCGGGTGATGGGCAACCGGGGCAGCGGGGACGAGCTCGTCAAGAACGAAGAAGGCCTGCTCGGCCTGACGCTCGACCCGAAGTTCGCCGAGAACGGCTACATGTACGCCTACTGGATGCCGCACGAGTCGATCGACCGCGACAAGCGGATCGGCAAGCGCACGGTCTCGCGGTTCACCTACAACGCCACCGCGCAGACGCTCGACCAGGCCACGCGCAAGGACCTGCTGTCCTGGGACGTGCAGATCCACAGCTGCTGCCACGCCGGCGGCGGCATGGCGTTCGACAAGGACGGCAACCTCTACATCGGGTCCGGGGACAACAACTCCTCGGGCGGCTCGAACGGCTACTCGGGCAACAACTGGACGCTCGACTACAAGGGCATCTCGTTCCAGGACGCGCGCCGCACGGCGGGCAACACGAACGACCTGGACGGCAAGATCCTGCGCATCCACCCGGAGGCGAACGGGACGTACACGATCCCGCCGGGCAACCTCTTCCCGAACGGGCCGGCGGACAAGACGCGCCCGGAGATCTACGTGATGGGCGTCCGCAACATCTCGCGGCTGCAGATCGACCCGGTGCACGACTGGATGACCGCGGGCTGGGTCGGCCCCGACGCGTCCTCGCCGAGCCCGGAGCTGGGCCCGGCGAAGTACG
Organism: Amycolatopsis sp. NPDC005961; assembly: GCF_040629235.1. Lineage (NCBI taxonomy): Bacteria > Bacillati > Actinomycetota > Actinomycetes > Pseudonocardiales > Pseudonocardiaceae > Amycolatopsis > Amycolatopsis sp. NPDC005961. The sequence goes on from NZ_JBEXVF010000072.1 coordinate 21,622, forward strand.
AGACGGCGACCATCATCACCGAGGCGGGCAACCACGGCTGGCCGTACTGCATGGGCAACCGGCAGCCCTACCGCGACCGCAGCAGCACGAACGCCGCGGAGCTGACGGGCTGGTACGACTGCGACAACCCGGTGAACACCTCGCCGCGCAACACCGGCCTGGTGAACCTGCCGCCGATCAAGGACAACATGATCTGGTACTCGCCGGACGGCGGCGGCCCGGTCTTCCCGAAGCGGCCGGGCTCGTCCATTCCGACGTACAACGCGGCGGACGCCACCTACACCCAGCCGTACCTGCGGGGCGGCGGCCAGGCGATCATGTCGGGCCCGACCTACCACCGTTCGCTGGTCAACACGAACAGCGGCGTCGCGTGGCCGGCGTACTGGGACAACAAGTGGTTCATCGGCGACGAGTCCAACTCCCAGAACCGGGTCGCGGTGACCGTCGACCCGGCGGGCGTGCCGACGCACCAGCCGCCGGTGTTCGCCGAGACGTTCCGGCAGATCATCCCGGGCGGCTCGGGTGACACCAAGGTGCAGAGCTGGATGGACGCCAAGTTCGGGCCGGACGGCGCGCTGTACGTCCTGGACTACGGCAACGGGTTCTTCTCCCTGGACGCCAACCAGAAGCTGCTGAAGATCAGCTACACCGGCGGTGCGCCGACCCCGGCACCGGCCGCGTCGTCGGTACTGGTGCAGAACAAGGCGCTGACGGCGGCGTTCACCGGCTCGAAGTCCGGCGGCGTGTCCTACCGCTGGGAGTTCGGCGACGGCTCGGTGTCCACCCAGGCGGACCCGCGCCACACCTACCCGCGGACCGGGATCTTCACGGCCAAGCTGACCGTGACCTACGCGAACGGTGAGGCGGTGACCACGCGCACCGCGGTGAACGTCGGGTGTCTCGTGGCCGATCCGGGGCCGGTGGTGACACTGGGCGACGCGATCACGAAGGTGCCGAACCGCAACGCGGGCGGCGGCTGCTCGGTGGACGACTTCATCGACGACGAAAGCACGTGGAGCACGCACGCGGCCTTCGTCAACCACGTCGAGCAGGCCACCGAGACGCTGTCGGACCTCGGGGTGCTGAACGACGCCGAGGTGGCCGAGCTGAACGCGGCGGCCGAGGCGTCGCCGATCGGGAAGCCGGGCACCACCGGCTACGACGCCATCTTCGACGGCACGGCGGCGTCGTTGCGCGGCTGGGAACAGGCACCATCCGGGCAGTTCACGTTGCAGCCCGACGGGTCGATCCGCTCGGCCGGCGGGCTGGGCATGCTCTGGTACGCCCAGCGGCAGTTCACCGACTTCTCGGTGAAGGTGCAGTTCAAGGACATCGCCCCGGACGCGAACCGGGCCAACAGCGGTGTGTTCGTCCGGTTCCCGGATCCGCGGACGCCACTGGCCCAGCGGCCGCCGGGCAGCTGCGGCACGGTCGGGTCGGCGCGGGACTCGCAGGCGTGGGTCGCGATCTACTGCGGCCACGAGATCCAGATCTACGACGGCGACTCCGGTGAGCCGCAGAAGACCGGGTCGGTCTACAACTTCGACCCGCGCCCGCTCGACCAGGCGGGAGCGCGGCCGAAGGGAACGTGGAACGAGTACGAGATCAAGGTCGTCGGGCAGCACTACACGATGATCCGCAACGGCGTGGTGATCAACGAGTTCGACAACACGCCGGGTCAGCAGTCCTCGCGCGCCGGGGACCCGCCGACCGACCTGCGGCAGTTCGTCAGCGGGTTCATCGGGCTGCAGAACCACAGTGACAACGACCTGATCGAGTTCCGCAACATCCGGGTACGGCAGCTGTAGCGCGATGGGGGCCGGGCACGCGCCCGGCCCCCATCCCTCACGGGAAGGTTCCTCCGGCGATGTCCCCACGACCGATCGCAGTGCTGCTGGCCGGTTTCCTGGTCTTGCTCGGCCTGGCCACCCCCGCGGTGGCGGCGCCGGTCCAGACGCTCACCTGGACCGCGAACAACAGCACCACCGCATACGCGTCCGCGCCCACCGGCGCGCTGCCCGGCGAGACCACGATCGTCTTCGAGAACAGCGAAGCCACCGGCAACACGACGGGGATGTCGCACACCCTCACGTTCGACACCTCGACGCCGGGCTACAACCACGACGTCTCGCTGAACGTCCTGGCCAACCCGTTCGACCCGCAGAACGGGCGGCACGAGGCGACCGTGACGCTCACGCCGGGCAAGTACCGGTACTTCTGCACGATCCCCGGCCACACGACGATGGTGGGGGAGTTCGTCGTCTCCGACGGCACCGGCGACACCACCGCGCCGGCGGTGACCGCCGCCGTGACGGGGAACAAGGACCAGTCCGGCAACTACGTCGAGTCGGCCACGGTGACGCTTTCCGCCACCGACGCGGGATCCGGCGTGGCCTCGGTCGAGTACCAGCTCGACGGCGGCACGTGGACCGCCTACACGGCCCCGGTCGTGGTGTCCGCCGTGGGCATGCACATGCTCCACTACCGCGCCACCGATGTCGCCGGGAACACCTCCGAGGAGGGCATGGAGCACTTCACGATCGTCGCGGGGCAGGGCGATACGACCCCGCCCACGGTGACCGCGGCGATCACCGGCCAGCAGGACTCCTCGGGGAACTACGTCGACGTCGCGACGGTCAAGCTGACCGCGACCGACGCCGATTCCGCGGTGGCCTCCGTCGAGTACCAGCTGGACGGCGGGGCGTGGACCGCCTACACCGCCCCGGTCGCGGTGACCGGCGCGGGCGAGCACATGGTCCACTACCGGGCGACCGACACTTCCGGGAACACGTCCCCGGAAGGCATGTCCCACTTCACCGTCGTGAAGAGCGACACCACACCGCCGGTCGTCACGGCTTCCGTGGCCGGCACGAAGGACGCCGACGGCAACTACGTCGGCAAGGCGACCGTCACGGTCGTGGCGTCGGACACCGGGTCCGGGGTCGCCGCGGTCGAGTACCGGGTGGACGGGGGCGCGTGGACCGCCTACAGCGCGCCGGTCGCGGTGACCGCGCCGGGTGCGCACACCGTCGGCTACCGGGCTCGTGACGTCGCGGGGAACTCCTCCGCCGAGGCGAGCGTGTCCTTCACCGTGGTCGCCGGCGGCGACACGACGGCGCCGGTGGTCTCGATGCGGGTGACGGGCGACCAGGACGGGAACTGGGACTTCGTCGGCCGGGCCACCGTGACGCTGCTCGCCGTGGACACGGAGTCGGGGGTGGCCTCGGTCGAGTACAAAGTGGACAGTGGGGTGTGGACGCCGTACACCGCACCGGTGGTGGTGTCCGCGCTGGGCGAGCACACGGTGCGCGCACGGGCCACGGACGTCGCCGGCAACGTCTCGGCGGAGGCGCCGGGGACGTTCACGGTGGTCGCGGCCCCACCGCCGCCGGACGCGTGCCCGGTCTCGGACACCCGCGAGACCGTGGTGATCGGCGAGGTCGACAGCCAGGTCGAGAACATCGACATCGGCAACGGCTGCACGATCAACGACGTCATCGACGAGAACGCGGAGTACGCCTCGCACGACCGGTTCGTCAAGCACGTGAAGGCGGTGACCCAGGAGCTGGTCGCCGACGGCGTGCTGTCGAGCGGGGACCGCAACCGCATCGTGACGGCGGCGATCGAGTCGGACATCGGCGGCGCTCCCACCGCCGGCGCCCGGCCCAACGACGTCAGGAAGCTGCTGTAGCTGCCTGTACTTCGCGCAGGGCCTGCCGGGCGGCGGCACCGAACTCGGTGTCGCCGCCCGGTTCGCACCACCGTTCGTAGGCGAGCGCCATGACGAGCGCGCCGAGCTGCGCGGCCACGCGGGAGGCCGGATCGGGCACGCCGCGGCGTTCGAGGGCTTCGGTCATCGCCGCGGTGAGCCCGAGACCTTTCAGCGCTTCGCGTTCCCGCAGTTCCGGGGTGGTGGCGATGACCGCCCGCCGCCGGGCACCGAACTCGCGGCGTTCGGCGGTGAAGGCTTCGCGGCCGACCGTGTCGAGAGCGTGGGCCACGGCTTCGAGCGGGGTGGCCGCGGCCGGGGCGTCGCCGATCCCGCCGGCGAGCAGCCCGGCCATCGTGTCGCCGCCGAAGAGCACTTCGCGCTTGTCCGGAAAGTGCCGGAAGAACGTGCTCTTGGTCAGCCCGGCGCGTTCGGCGATCTCGATCACGGTGGTGTCTTCGTAGCCCTTCTCCTCGAACAGGTCGAGCGCGGCGACGACGAGCCGTTCCGATGCGTGGGGCTGCCAGCGGGCCATGGACCGAGTGTACGGGACTTGGTCCCGTCACTTCGTGTACGGTGATGGGACAAAGTCCCATCACATCGGAGGTGCTCATGAGCCGCGCTGTCGTCTACGAGAAGTTCGGTGGTCCGGAGATCCTGGAGCTGCGTGAGGTGCCGGAGCCGCACGCGGGCCCGGGCGAGATCCGCGTCCGGGTCGCGGCCGCCGGCCTCAACCCGATGGACTGGGGCCTCGCGTCGCACCCCGACTTGGCCGCGCAGTTCGGTGTCACGGTGCCGTCCGGTTTCGGCTACGACCTGGCGGGCGTCGTCGACGAGGTCGGGCCCGGCGCCACGGGTTTCACGGTGGGCCAACGCGTCTTCGGTGGCGTGATGGCTCGCGCCGCGGCGGATTTCGCGGTGGTGGCCACGCCGGCCGAGACGCTCTGGCCGACCCCGGCGGGCATCACCGACGAGGTGGCGGCGACGCTTCCGGTGGCCGGCCTGACGGCCGCGGCGGCGCTCGCGGCGATCGGCCTCCGGCCGGGTGACACGGTGCTGATCGGCGGCGCGGCGGGCGGAGTGGGCGTGTTCGCCGTCCAGCTGGCGAAGCTCGCGGGGGCCCGGGTGATCGGCACGGCCGGGGAAGGCACGTTCGAGTTCCTGCGACAGCTCGGCGCCACGCCCGTCGCCTACGGCCCCGGACTCGCGGACCGGGTCCGGGACCTGGCCCCGACCGCGGCCACCGACCTGTTCGGCACCGAGACGGCCGAGGCGGCGCTCGCGCTCGGGGTGCCGCCCGAGCGGATCTCGACGGTCGCGGCGGGCCCGAACCCGCCGGGAGGAGTGCACGCGACGGGCGGTGCCGAAGCGGCCCCGGGGGCGATGGCCCGTCTCACGGACGCGATCGTCGCCGGGGAGATCGTCGTGCCGATCGCGGCCGCTTTCCCGATCGAGAAGGTGCGCGAGGCGGTGGAACTGCAGGCGGGCCGGCACGTCCACGGCAAGATCGTGCTGACGCTGTGACCGCTCACGAGGGCAGGGAAGTCCTGATGCCGCCGATGATCAGCTCGAGCCCGGCATCGAAAGCGCGGTCCCGCTCGGCCCTCGGCCACTCGGTCTTGCGGGCCTGCTCTTCGATCGTGTAACCGTTGGCGTAGGCCAAAACGGTGTCGACCGCGACCGCCGCCCCCTCGGCCGGAACGCCCGCACCGGCCAACGCTTCGACCAGGCTGGTGAACACCGCGACGGCCTCGTCGCCCGGGTGGTGGAACCCCGAGATCAGCCGGGCGCCGTCGCGGTGGGCCAGCATCACCTCGCGCAGGCCGGAAGCCGCGCCGCGCAACGACTCCTCCCAGGTGCCTTCTTCCGGTACCGAGGCGGGGCCCACCAGGGAAGCCACCATCGCGTCCAGCAACGCCTGCTTGCTCGGGTAGTGCCGGTACAGCGCACTCGCCCGCACCCCGAGCCGGCTCGCCAGCAGCCGCATCGTGAGGGCGTCCAAGCCGGCCTCGTCCAGCAGCTCGATCGCCGCCTGCAGCACCTCGGTGCGTCGCTGCCCCACGAAGTCCTCCCCGGATCCGGGCTTGACAAGCCTGCTGCGTCTACGTGAACAATGTACACGTGAACGTTGTTCACCTCGGAATGGGGGAGCACGATGAGCAGGATTCTGGTGATCGGGGCCGGTCTCGGCGGGCTGACGCTCGCGCACGCCCTGGTCCGCGCGGGCCTCGACGTCCGCGTCTTCGAGGCCGGCGACGTCGCCGGCGAACGCACCCAGGGCTACCGGATCGCCCTCGCGCCGCCGGCACTGGACGCGCTGCGCGCCGGCCTGCCGCCGCGGCTCTACGACCTGGCCGTGGCCACCAGCGGCAGCCTGACCGGGCCGGGACTGCTCTTCGACGAGCAGCTCACCCTGCTCGGCGACGACCTGCCGGGGCCGGAGGAGAGCCGGGCGTTCGACCGGCAGGTGCTGCGGCAGATCCTGCTCGCCGACCTGGGCGACCGGGTCTCCTTCGGCAAGCGGCTCAGGAGTTTCACCGACGACGAGACCGTCACGGCGTTCTTCGCCGACGGCACGCGAGCCACGGGTGACGTCCTGGTCGGCGCCGACGGCGGGAACTCCGCGGTGCGGCGGCAGCTGGTGCCCGAGGTCCGGCTCGTCGACGCCGACCTGTGCGGCGCGATGGGACGCACGCCCCTCGCCGAGCGTTTCCGCCGGCTCGTCCCGGGCCGCGGAACCATGGTCAAGGGCCCCGAGGTCACGCTGATGCTGGGCCGGATGCGGTTCGACCGCGAGCCGTCCGCAGCGGCCGCCGAACTCGGTTTGTCCCTGCCCCGCCGGGAAAGCTACGTGCGGTGGGTGCTGCTCGTCCCGCCCGCCACCGTGCCGCGTCGGGAGGACGCTCGTGAACTGGTGCTGGACCTGATCGAGGGCTGGCACCCCGATCTCCGGGACCTGGTCCGCGACGCCGACCTCAGCGCCGTCGGCCGCTCGAAGGTCTTCGACCGCCCGATGCCGCCGTGGCCGGTGCGCCGGGTGACGCTGCTGGGGGACGCCGCGCACCAGACGCTGGCCAGCGGCGGCAACGGCGCCATGACCGCGATGCAGGACGCCGTGCGGCTGAGCGCGCGGCTGGCCGAGGCCGAGCGGGGCCGCCAAGACCTGCTTCAGGCGCTGGCGGAGTACCAGCGGGACCTGCTGGACCGCGGGAACGCGGCGGTCGAGGCCGGCAAGCAGGCCCTGCGCAGGTTCGTCCCGGTGGCGGAGGAGACGCGATGACCGGGCAGGTCCGTTCGGCCGACGGCACCACGATCGGCTACCGCAGCTTCGGCCGCGGCCCCGCGCTGATCCTCCTGCACGGCGGAATGCTGGCGTCGCAGGACTTCACGAAGCTCGCCACGGCGCTGGCGACGGACTTCACCGTCCACGTGCCCGACCGGCGCGGCCGCGGCCTGAGCGGTCCGCACGGCGAAGACTTCCGCGTCGGAAAGGAGGTCGAGGACCTGCGGGCGCTGATCACCGCGACCGGCGCGTCACGGCTCTTCGGCCTGAGCACGGGCGCCTTGGTCGTCCTGCGCACGGCGCTGGTCACGCCGGGCGTGGAGCGCATCGCGCTGTACGAGCCGCCGCTGTCCGTCGACGGCTCGGTGCCGACGGGCTGGCTGCCGCGGTTCGACCGCGAGATCGCCGCCGGGAAGACCGCGGCCGCCCTGGTCACCGGGATGAAGGGCCTGGCCACCGAACCGTCGCTGTTCAGCCGGATCCCGCGCTTCGCCCTGGTCCCCGCGCTCTCGGTCGGGGCGCGGCTGCAGGGAAGCGAGTCACCGGTCGCGGCGCTCATCCCCACGCTGCACCACGACATCGAGCTGATCGAGGAGCTGGCCGACACCGCCGGGGATTACGCGAAGCTCGGAACGCGGGTCCTGCTCCTCGGCGGCACCAAGAGCGCGGAGTACCTGAAGGGCGCACTGCGGAAACTCGCCGAGGTGCTCCCGCACGCGCGAAGCCGCGCGCTGGAGGGAGCCGGCCATTCGGGACCGGAGAACGACGGCGTCCCGCTCGCCGTGGCCGGCGAGCTGCGCGAGTTCTTCGGCTACGAATAGGTCCAGTGGCCCAACCAGGATTCGCGCCAGGCCACCGTCAGCTCGCTCACCCCGTCCACACCGGACTGGTCGACGTGCGCCTTCCAGGCCTCTTCCAGCGACGCGCACAGCTTGGACGCGGGCAGCTCGACGCCACCCGAGGAGAACTGGCGCAGGACCGACTTCGGCACCGCCAGCTTCGCCTTGCCCCGCACCACCGACTGCTCGGTCGCACGGCAGATGAGGTACTCGACGGTGGCCAGGTCACCCGCCGAGCCCGGCGTGTCCGGCGACACCGTGGGCGCGACCTGGGCCAGCGCGCGGTAGAGGCAGTCCAGCGGGGCGGCCAGGCCCCGGTGCTGCCGCGCGATCTCCCACGAAACCCACACCGCGACGCAGTCGGGCATCTGGTAGGGCCGGTAGGCGAACGCGGGACCGGTGAACGTCTGGTAGTCGCCGGTCGGGTCCTGGGCGGCCGGGCCCGGCCCGTCGGGGTCGGGCGGCAGGCCGAGCCGCTTGAACAGCTCGCGCAGCAGCTTGTGCGGCCGGGCCGGGGTCGTGGACTCGCCGAGCAGCTTGCCCAGGATGCGGTTCAGCCGGTCGGCGGCCACGCCGTGGATCGCCAGCTGCAGGTGCACGAACGCGACGTCCGACAGCGTCGTGGCCGCGCAGCCGACCACGCCCACCTGGGGGTAGCGCTGCAGGAAGGCGGCGATCGCGTGCGTCGAGCCGATCCGCGCCGGCCCGACGAACGTCACCGGCAGGACCGCGCCGATCCGCTGGCGCGACCGCAGGTCGCCCTTGTACAGCGGGGAGAACTCGCCGTCGGCGTGGTAGACCTCGAACCAGTTGCCCTGCCGGTGCCCCGGCCGGGTGTCGGCGAGCCAGAAGCTGTACCCGTGCTTCTCGCACAGCTCCCGGAACCGGTCGGCCAGCTCGAACCGCGCGGTCGCGGACGCGTCCCGCAGCGCGATCGCGAACCGGACCGCCAGCGACGCGCACGGGGACGCGACCTCCTTACGGGTGCGCAGGTCGTGGTTGCGCGTCTTGACGAGCGTCGGCAGCTGGGCCGGGCACTGCAGCGACAGCAGCGGCGCGTCGACGAGCGAGGCCGCGGCGTCGGAGATCTCCCGCACCAGGTCGCGGATCGCCAGGCCGTGCCACTCGCACACCTCGTGGGCCCCCGGGTCGATCGCGATCAGGCCCTCGAACCGCTGGGCCGACTCGTAGATGAACGTCGGGTTGGGTGAGGTCGTCTGGCGGAACACCCAGCCGCCCGCGTTCTGCTCCGGGCGTTCCGCCGGTTGGTGGCCGTCGACGCGCTCGACCACCTCGGTGCCGTCGAGGGGCTTGCGGGTGCGGGTGCCGATCACGACGCCGGCGCCGTTCGTGGCCGAGCACAGCGTCTCCAGGAAGACCGAGCTTTCGGAGTCCGCGGAGACGAGCTCGCGCAGGTACCCGTGGCGGGCCATCGCGTGGTGCACCTCGAAGTCCACTTTGGTCACCGGCTGCCGCGCGATCTCGAAGCCGGCCCGCGCCAGGTCGGCCACGTTCCGCACGGAGATCCGCTGGTTGCGCACGTTCACCACCCTCCGGACGAGTCGAACCGGACGTCGGCTTCCAGTGGCTTGCGGCGGTCCCAGGCGCCGGAGCCCGCCCACCGCGGCGCCCCGATGCGGGACAGCGGGATCGCCGATTCGCGCCAGGACGCCTGGCCGAACAGCACGAGCGCGGCGAGCACCGGCAGCCCGACCGCGATGGTGAGGGTGACCTGGACGACCTCGCCCCGGCTCTGCGTCGCGACGGCCGCGGCGAACCCGGCGACGGCCGCGATGCTCAGCTGGACGAGCGCCTGCGGCAGCGTCCCGAGGTAGCCGAGCACGGTGCGCCGTGGTGGCAGGGACAGCCGGCTGTAGAGGAAACCCGGCAGCAGCAACAGCATGGTGATCACGGACTGGCCGTCACCGATGTGGCCGAGCGCTTCGGTGGCGGCCCGGCCGTACGGCCACGGGCTGCCGACCAGCATCCAGCCGAGGACGAACGAGACCGTCGCGACGGCCAGCGCGTAGAACGTCACGTTGAGCGGGCCGGACTTCGTGGAGTCCTTGAGCACCAGCGTCGCGCGCACCCGGACGTGGTCGCCGCGCGCGTCGCGGCCGCCGGAACGACGCCAGTACGCCCGCGCTTCGTTGTCGGTGATGCCGTTGACCAGCACGAGGTCCTGCCCGAACTCCCGGTCGGTCAGCTCGCGCGCGGCCTCGCGCAGGTTCGCGGCGGTGAACTCCGGGTGCCGCCGCAGCGAGTTGTCCAGCTCGCCCGCGCCGGTCCGCACCGCCTCGCCGGTGGTGGCCGCGGCGGCGAGCCGGTGGCAGGCCGGGAGGCTGCGCGGGGAGAGTTCCACGCCGGACTGGCCCGCCTCCCACTTGCGGCGGCGGACCAGGTCCGCCAGCCGCCGCAGCACGGTCTGGGCCTGCAGCTCCAGGATCTTGTGCCGGGCACCGTCGGCTTCCTGCAGCGGCGCGGCGTCCTGACGTTCGGCGAGCGAGAGCAGATCCTCGGCCAGGCTCTCCACCTGGTGCTGGTCGGCGTCGGTGGACAGGTACATCCGGGAGATCTCGGCTTCCGGCGCGGTCCCGGCCACCAGGTGGTAGGACTTCAGCGTCGCCGGGATCATGGTCTCGTAGCCGACGACGTAGCCGCGCCGGCTGGAGGCCAGCCGCCGCCACTGCTCCTTCGCGACGGGCTGCCGGGCGTCGACGTTCAGCGGCGTTTCGTAGCTGAGCCGGTGCTCCTCCACCGAGTCGTCCAGCGCCACCACCAGCATGTAGTCGCGCACGGCGACGTTCAGCAGGTACGCGTACTCGACCAGGAGATCCGCGCAGCCTTCGAGGATGTCCAGCGCCAGCTCCCGGCACTGGCGCCCGTACCCGGGAACCGTGCCGCCGGCCGGGGCGAGCGTGAACTCCTCCTCCGGGTGGTTCCGCTCGGTGAGCAGCGTCAGCAGCGCCTGCTGGATGAGCCAGCGCGGTTCGTGCACCTGGAACAGGAAGGTGTTGAGCTCGTGCTTGGCGGTCTGGGCGTTCTCGTCCCCGGCGAGGATCCCGCGCAGCAACCGGTAGAGCCCGGCGGCGACCAGCCGCGACGCCTCGTGCTGGGTGAGCCGCGGCAGCTTCTGGCCCGAGCTGTCGAAGACGTCGATGGGGGAGACGTCCCGGCGCGGCAGCCGGGCCAGCGGCACCCACAGGGACCGCTGCCGCGCCGGTCGCGAAGCCGCCCGCTCGCCGTGCTCCTGGCCGATGAGGTCCTGCAGCTGCGCGGTGGCCTGCCGCTGTCCTTCGTCGAGGAGCTTGAGACTGACGTCGACCTCGGTGCTGCGCCGGGCGGTCCCGTGTTCGACAACGGTCAGCCGCTCGGTGAGCCGGCGCACGTGGTTGAGCCGCAAGGAGGTGTCCAGCAGCGCGAGCCCGACGGCCGCACCCTGCCGCGACAGCCGAGGCGGAGCGCCGGGAATGGGGATCGTCTCGATCGCGTGCCGAAGACTCTCGATGCCGTCCACACCAGTGAGAGTAGGAGGTACGGCGACTTGATACGAGCGAAACGAAGCTATTGACCGAATGGTCGTACTGCTGGCCCCAGCCCACCCTCAGGCGGCGCGGCGCACCTCGTCTCCCTGGTAAGGGCCGGGCTCGTTCGTGGTCTGGCAGGGCGGGCGCCGCGGGTCTCGCGCTGGCGGCCGGACATGGCTTGAGGGGCCGCAGCGAGTCGCCCGACCAGGCCGGCTTGCGTCAGCCGCCTACCCGCCCGCTCTCAGGCGGCGCGGCGCACCTCGTCTTCCTGGTAGGGCCCCGGCTTCGGGCGGACCTTTCCGCCGGGGAACGCCAGCCGCGAGGTTGTGCGGTGCATCGTGCCGAGCTGCTTAAACGGCGGCCCCGTGATGTACGGCAGCCCGTACCGGCGGCAGATCTCGCGGACCCGCGGTGCGATCTCCGAACATCACGACTCGCCCCAGCCCGCTCTCACGCGGCGCGGCGCACCTCGTCTCCCTGGTAAGGCCCCGGCTTCGGACGCACCTTCCCACCAGGGAACGCCAGCCGCAGGATCGTGCGGTGCACCGTGCCCAGCTGCTTCGACAGCGGGCCCGTGTTGTACGGCAGCCCGTAGCGCCGGCAGATCTCGCGGACCCGCGGTGCGATCTCCGCGTACCGGCTGCTGGGCATGTCCGGGAAGAGGTGGTGCTCGACCTGGTACCCGAGGTTGCCGCTCAGCAGGTGGAACAGCGGGGACCCGGTGATGTTCGCCGCGCCGACGAGCTGGCGGACGTACCAGCCGCCGCGGGTTTCGTCGCGGACCTCCTCCTGGCTGAACGTGTACGTCTGGTCCGGGAAGTGGCCGCAGAAGATGATCGAGTGCGCCCACAGGTTGCGGATGATGTTCGCCGTGAAGTCGGCCCAGAACGTCGCGGCGAACGTCGCGCCGCCGTCGCGGCGGGCCGCCGCGAGCTGGGCTCGCACCGCGCCGCGACGACGCCGGCCGCGCGCCCGGTCCGCCACCACCCGGGCTCGCGAACGCGGCTCGGGGTTCGCGAGGCGGCTCACGGCGGTCGCGGCGAGCGCGCTGACCAGCGGCCAGCCGACGTAGTCCTTGAGGATCTGGTCGCGGGCCTTGCCCGAGATGCCCTTGAGGTCGTGCCAGACGTCCTTCATCGGCTTCTCGCCGGCGCGGATGGCTTCGACGTCGAGGTCGTGGACCGCGACGCCCCATTCGAAGAACGCCATCAGCAGCAGGTTGTACAGCGGCTGCGCCAAGTACGCCGGGTGCCACTTCTGGTGCGGGTCGATGCGCATGATCTCGTACCCGAGATCCTTGTCCTTGCCGCGGATGTTCGTGTACGTGTGGTGGATGTAGTTGTGCGAGTGCTTCCACGCCGCGGCCGTCGAAGCGGTGTCCCAGTCCCAAGTGGACGAATGGATGTACGGGTCGTTCATCCAGTCCCACTGGCCGTGCAGGACGTTGTGCCCGATCTCCATGTTCTCCAGGATCTTCGCGATGGCCAGGCAGCCGGTGCCCGCCGTCCAGGCCACCTTGGACCGGGAGCCGAGCAGCAGCGCCCGGCCGGCCACCGCGATCTGCCGGTGCAGCCGGATGACGCCCTTGATGTAGCGGCGGTCGCGCTCGCCGAGGTCGCCGCGGACCTGGTCGTGGATGGCGTCGAACTCGCGGGCGAGTTCGGCGAGCTGGTCCGCGCTCAGATGGGCGAACGGGTGCGTGGTGGCGGTCATGATTTCCTTTCAGAGTTCGACCGTGACCCGGCCTTCGGCGCCGTGCACGCAGGTGCGCACGATCTCGTTGTGCTTCTCGCTGACGACGTTCGTGCGCAGGTCGCGGATCCGGCCCTCCCGGATCGGCAGCACGCACGTGTGGCAGACCCCGACCCGGCAGCCGAACGGCATGTCGACGCCCGCGTTCTCGCCCGCGACGAGGATCGGGGTGCCGGGCGGGCAGTCCGCGTCCAGGTTGCGGTGCGCGAACCGCACGCTCCCGCCCGCGCCCTCGGCGTCCTCGCCGCCGACGATCGGCTGGAACCGTTCGTGGTGCAGCCGGCCCACGTCGCCGTGGCCCTTCCAGTGCTTGTGCAGCGCGTCGAGCAGTTCGCCGGGCCCGCAGGCGTAGGTTTCCCGCTCGCGCCAGTCCGGGCACAGGGCGTCGAGGTCGGCGGGGGTGAACCGGCCGTCCTCGCTGGTGATCCGCAGCTCGAGCCGGAAACCCTCGTGCTGCTTCTCGAGCGCGGCCAGCTCGTCGCCGAAGGTGACGCCGTCCGCCTCCCGTGCCGAGTGCACGTGGACGACGTCGCGCAGGCCGGGCCCGGGCGCGAGGTGGCGCAGCATGCTCATCACCGGCGTGATGCCGCTGCCGGCGGTGACGAACAGCAGGCCGCGGTCCAGCCGGTCCGGCAGGGTGAACGATCCTTCGACCTCCCCGAGCCGCACGACCTCCCCGGGGTGGACGCGCTCGACCAGGAACGGTGAGACGACCCCGCCGTCGACCCGCTTGGGGGTGACCGAGATCAGCCCGTCCGGGCGGTCCGGGCTCGACGTCAGCGAATACGCGCGCCAGTGGTGGACGCCGTCGATGACCACCCCCAGCCGCACGTACTGCCCGGGCCGGTGCCCGACCCAGTCGAAGCCCGGCCGGATCAGCACGGTGGCCGCGCCACCCCGTTCGGGCTCGACGCGCTCGACGCGCCCGCGCAGCTCCCGGGTCGACCACAGGGGGTTGATCAGCTCGAGGTAGTCGTCCGGGCGCAGGGGCGTGAAGAGCCAGCGCACCGCACGCAGTGCCCGGCGCCGCAGCGGCGACGCCGGGGGACGCATTCCCACTTCAGCCATGCTCATTGAGTGTACAGACGTGCACTCAACTCGCAGAGCGAGTGATGTGAAACGTTTAAGTCAGCGGCACGCCGACGAGCCGGTGAGGGCGCAGGACCACCGGCCCGAGCAGGCCGGACGCGAGCGACTGGCCGCGCGCGTTGGCGCCGGTGTTCGTCACGCGCACCCGCACGCGGTTGCGGCCGGGGCGCAGCGCGGCGGTCACGTCGACCCGGTACGGCGGCCACAGCCGGGACCCGCCGGCTTGGCCGTTGACCTCCACTTCGGCCACCTCGTGGACCTCGCCGAGGTCGAGCGTCCACCGCCGGCCGGGGACGGCGGGCACGTCGAACTCCTTTTCGTACCAAGCCGATCCGGAGTACCCGGCGTCGACATCGGTCCACGAGCCGAGCGGGCGGGTGGTGACCGGCGCGCCCGGGCGGTCGAAGCGGAACGTCCAGTCGCCGCTCACCGGGACGGAGGCGAGGGCGTCGGAAACCGTCGCCGCGCCCGAGTAGGTGCGCGCCCCGTCCGTCGCGGTGACGGTGACGCGGCCCGGCCCGCTCGTGCGCACGATCGCGCGGCGGCCGTCGATGCGCTCCACCGGCGCCGACGCGGACACCGCGTGCAGCGGCTCCCGCCCGCCGCGGAAGACCACCAGCACGGCCGCTTTCGGCTCCAGTCGCAGCGGCACCGCCGTGGTGGCGCCGGTTTTCCGCCAGACGCCGGCCGGGGCCGCCGACCCGGTGTCGGGGTCCCACACCTCGGGGGTTCCGGTCGCCGGGAACGTCGCGGTCAGCTCGACGGCGTCGGCGCGCTCGCTCACCACGACGAACGCCTGCTCGCCCCGGTTTTCCAGCCGCAGCAGGCGGATGTCGGTGTGGGGCGGGTCCAAAGCGGCCGCCGCGCCACCGGCGACGACCGCCGCGGCCGCGGCTCCGCCCGGATCGGCCGCCCGGGTGACCGAGCGCGTCGCGAACAGCTCGGCCAGCGCGGCACGCAGGCCCGGATCGTCGCCGCCGGCTTCGCGAGCCGCCGGTGTGCCGGTGACGACCACGACGCCGCCACCGCGAGCGAACCGGATCAGCGTCCGCACCGCGCCGAGGGCCAGGACCGGCGTCTCCGGCACGACGACGATCCGGTACGCCTGCCGCCCGACGACCAGCTTCGGCCCGTTCGGCCGGACGTGGGTCACCAGCGCGGGGTCGGCGTCGAGCGCGCCTTCGTCGAGGAGGTCGAAGTCCACCTGGACGTCTTCGAGCGCGTGCGCGGCGGTCAGGAAGGCCGTGTCGAGCGCGGCCATCGCGGGAGTGTCCTGAGTGGACTCCGCGGCGCGTTGCGGTTGCAGCAGCGCGGTCCGTGCGGCGGCCGGCGCGCGGCAGGCTTCCATCAGCCTGCCGATCCAGTCGTTCAGCGGTGCGGACACCGGCCACCACGGGTTGGCGGGCTGGAACGGCGGCGGGTAGACGATCTGGTTCTCGTCGCTGAACCGCGCGTGCAGCAGCGTGTGGTTGACCCCGCGCACGGCGAAGGCGCCGACGACCTCGCGGACGAACGCCGGGGTCACCGGCCACCCGGTCCCGCCCATGGCCTCGAGGTAGACGCGCTCGAGCCCCAGCTGGTGCGCGGTGCTGGCCGGGAACCGCGACAGCGTCCGGTGGTAACCGCGCTGGTAGTGGTCGAAGATCAGGTCGGTGCCGGGCACCTGCGCCCACTGGTTGTTCGCGTTGAGGTTGCCGGAGCTCTGGAGCTGTTCGCCCGGGCCGTATTCGTCCCACAGCGGGTTGGAGATGAACTCGACGCCGTGGTCGGCCATCCAGGTGCCCTGGGTGCGGTAGTAGGCGGCGGCGAACCGGTTGCTCACCGCCCGCCAGAACAGGCCGCGCAGGCGGAGACCGTCGGTGCCGAGGTCGTCGTGCACCGCGGTCAGCGCGATCCCGGGGAACGTCCCGAGCCGGGCCAGCTCGGCGTCGAGGGTGGGGGACCAGGGGACGGTGTCGAAGGGGCCGTGCGCCGAGGCGAGGTAGGGCTCGTCGTCGGCGAACCCGCGCAGCACCGCGTTCGCCGCCCACGGGAAGCGGCGCAGGTACTCGCCCGGCACGGCGTCGAGGAACAACCGGACGGCTTCGTCGTCGAGGAGGTCGAGGTAGGCGCGGCCGGAGCCGGTGGGCGTGCTCAGCGGGCGGACGGTGAACAGGTCCAGCTGCCACCGGCCCGCCGGCGGCGTCCACGTCCCGCCCGCGCGGGCCTGTTCCGTGAGATCCACCAGCGACCGGGGATCGCCGGAGCCCGCCGGGCGAGCGGTCGCGGCGACCAGGGGCAGGCCGCCGGCGGGCAGGTCGAAGGCGTCGAGCACGGCGGCGGTGTCGAAGGTTTCGTCGTACAGCACCGTTCCGGCGGGGTCGCGGACGGTCAGGCGGTCCCACGAGGACCGCTGGCTCGCCACCGCGCGCACCCCGACGCGGCCGGTCGCGAAGGCGATGTCGGCCGGAGCCTGCGCGGTGCCGTCGAGCGTCACGGTCAGGTGCGTGCCCCGGATCCCCACGGCCAGGACGTGGTCCGCGCTCGCGTCGAAGCCCGGGACCGGGGTGCCGCTCCGGACGAGGGAGAACGCGCCGGCGGTCTGCTGCCAGACGTCGACGGCGCCGTCGGAGCGCAGGTCGGCGAGGACGCCGTCGCCTTCGCTCGCGCTGCGCACCATCAGCCCGGCGGTCGCGCTCTCGACGCGAACCTTCGCCTCGACGTCGTAGTCCTGCCACTGAGCGCCCTCTCTCAGCAGAGTGACGCCGTCGCGGGCGGCGGCGTCGACGAGGAGTCGACCGTCCGAAACGGACAGTCCGCGGCTCACCAGCGGCACCGGAGCGCCGCCGGTGACGGTCAGGACCTGGTGCCCGACGCCCTTGAGCCGCAGATCCGGCCGCGGCGGGTAGACGCGGCCACCGACGGTCCCGCCGTCGACGACGAACCCCCCGGCGCGGCCGCTGGGGAAGTAGTCGTCGTTGAACAGCCAGAGGTGCATGCCGTGGCGCTGGGCTTCGCGGAGGGCGAATTCGATGATGGCGAACCAGTCTTCGCTGAAGAAGGCGGGCTTCAGGGCCGAGGTTTCGAAGGGGAAGAGGAGGACTTCGTACACGCCTTGGCCACGTAGGTCGGCCAGCCCGGCGGCGACGAGGTCCGGGGTGACGGTGCCGTTCCAGAACCACAGCACGGTGGGGCGCGAGTCGGGCCGCGGGTCGGCGAACCGGGCAGCGGGGAAACCGGCGGCTTTCGCTTCGCCGGTTCCGGCTTCGGCCGCGTCGGCGGCGGGGACCCGGATCGCCAGTCCGGTCGCGACGGTCGTCGCCGCGGCGAACGCGAGCAGCTGCCGCCGGGACAGGCCGCCGGCCACGATCCGCACCTCGTCGTGCTCGGGCATGACGCTCCCTCCGCGTGTATTGAAACGATTCAATGAGGAAGTAATTTACGTGACCCGGGTCACGCCCGTCAAGGACCGTTCGGTGGTGAACGCGGGGTACGGTCGCAGCCGTGGACCCTCTGGTGGTGACCTTGGCCGTCGACGAGCGCGCCCAGTCCGCGTGGAACGCCCTGCGGCGCAGGTGGTTCCCGCCCGAGCGGCTGGTCGTCGACGCCCACCTGACCCTGTTCCACGCCCTCCCCGGCGAGCGGTCGGCGACAGTGGTGGCGGACTGCGCCGAGATCGCGCGGGCCACCGCCCCGTTCGCGGTGACGGTGGCCGGAGCGCGATCGCTCGGGCGCGGAGTCGCTCTCGACGTCGGCTCCCCGGAGCTGGGCCGGGTGCACGCGGCGTTGCGGGCTCGATGGTCGGCATGGCTGACGCGACAGGACGCGCAACCGTTCAAGCCACACGTGACGGTGCAGAACAAGGTGGGTCCCGAGGTGGCGGCGGAGACGCTGGCCGCGGTGCGCGCGGACCCCGGTCCGGCCGCGGTGACGGCGACCGGTGTGACCGTCTGGCGCTACCTCGGCGGCCCGTGGGACCTCATCGCGGTGGAGCGGTTCACCGCCTAGTGCGGTGTGTTGCGCGCGTACTCCGTCAGCTCGCCGCGGTTCTGCAGGTTCGACTTCGCCATCAGGCTCGCCACGTGCTTTTCCACCGTGCGCGGCGAAATGTGCAGCCGGCGGGCGATGTCCTTGTTCCCCATGTTGTCCGCCAGCAGCTGCAGCACCTCGTACTCGCGCACCGTCACCCCCGCCGAGCGCAGGGTCGCCGGGAGGCGGTCGGAGCCCGTGCGGCGCTGGCCCACCGGGGCGCCGATCTTGCGCAGCAGGCCGCGGCACGCGCTCGCCACCGCCGTCACCTCGGCCTGGTGGAAGTACTCCTCGGCCTCCTTGAGCCACGTCACCGGGTCACCCCAGCCGTCGGCCGAGGCGGACTCCGCGACCATCCTCAAGCCCAGGTGCCTGCTCACCGGGAACGGGGCCGCCGCCTCGATCGCCGCCGCCACCGCCGAGTCGGCCTGCTCCGGGGAACCCGCGCGGCCGTGGCGGACCGCGTCACCCAGCAGCACGAACTGGCGGTTCCAGCGCATCCCGCTCACCGCCGTCGGAGGCCGGGCCACCTCCGGCTCCGTCCCGTCGAGCGCCTCGATCAGCAGCCGCAGGCCGTGCTGGCCGGCCAGGTGGAAGCGGCTCGGCTGGCGCTCCTCCAGGGACAGCACCTGGGCCAGCTCGCGGCGGGCGCGTTCGGCGTCCTCTTCGAGCAGGGAACAGAACACCTGCGCCAGCCCGACGCTCAGCACCAGCTCCTGCGCCGTCGCGCCGCCCTCGGCGCGGAAGTCCTCGAGCGCGCGTTCCATCCGCGGCCGGTCCGCCTGGTGGGCGGCCACCATCGCGCGCGTCATGTGCGTGTACTGCAGCAGCGCGACCAGGCCGAGCCGGCCGAGCACCGCGAGGTTCTCGTCGAGGATCGTGTCGGCCTGCGCGAACTCGCCGCGCATCGCCGCGTGCACCGCGCGGCTCGCGTCGACCGCGCAGGTGAGCGTGATCGCGCCGGTGCGCTGGGCTTCCGCGCGGGCCAGGTCGAACGTGCGGACGTCGCCCTCGGCGAGCATCCGGTGCCCGCCGAGGCGGACCAGCACCTGGGTGCGCAGGTGGGTCAGCTGGTGCTGTTCGGCCAGCCGCCGCGCCAGCTGCAGGTAGCGCTCGGCTTCGGCCAGGTCCGTCTCCAGCGCCACCATGCCGAGCACCTGCAGCGCCTGGCACGACACGAACGGCACGCCGGCGCGCTCGGCGACCTCCCACGCCTGCTCGGCCAGCTTCCGGGCCCGCTCGGTGTGCGCCGGGCCCGGGATGTCCAGCCACAGCGTCGCTTCGACGGCGTCCAGGCCGGCCTTCTGCTCTTCGGTGATCTCGCCGCCGAGCGGGGCGCGGGCCTGCTCGATCTGGTTGAGGCACTCGTCGTGCCGCCCGCCGATGTAGGCCGCCCACGCCAGCTGGATGTGCAGGTCGACCGCCCGCTCCAGGCGGCCGATCTCGGCGAAGCGGGCGGAGAACTCGACGGCCCGGTCGAACTGCCCGGTCTGCCCGAGCGCGTGCAGCAGCGTCTCCAGCGCGTCGGCCCGGTCGTCGGGGCTCGCCGTGGCCAGGAGGTCGACGGCGCGGGTCAGCATGGTCACCGCCGTGTCGGCCGCGCCGCCGTCGAGCGCCCGGCGGCCGGCCTCGGCGAACAGCCGCCCGGCGCCCGGGTGGTCCATCGCCGTCAGCCGCAGCGCCGCGGCCAGCGCGCACAGCTCGCCGGGCAGCCCGGGGTGCAGGAGCTCGACGGCGTCCGCGGCCCGGCGCGCCAGGGTGGCCTTCGTCGACGGCACGAGCCGGGCCAGCAGGGCCTCGGCGGTGAGCGGGTGGCGGAAGGCGTACCAGCCGGGGGTCGTCTCGTCGGTGGTGACCAGGTGGGCGGCGACACTCGCGCTGATGTGGTTGTGCAGCATGCGGTCGTCCATGTCGGTGACCGCCTGCACCACCGACAGCGGGAACCGCCTGCCCAGCACGGCGGCGACCGAAAGCAGCGTCTCGCCGTCCGTGCCGAGCGCGTCGACGCGGGCGGCGATGCTGCTGATCAGCGCCTCCGGCACGCGGGCCTGCAGCTCCCCGACGACCTGCCAGCCGCTCGCCCCGCCGACGAGCAGGCCGTCGCCGAGCATGCCGTGCAGCAGCTCCTCGACGACGAACGGCACGCCCTCGCTGTTCTGCCACAACAGGTTCGCGACGGCGGCCGGAACCGCGGCCGGCTCGGTCTCCAGGCAGGCGGCCGCGAACTCGCGGGTGCGCTCGGCGTCGAGCCGGGCCAGTTCGAAGGTGTGGCTGGACGAGCGCTGCGCCGCCGCGGTCGCCAGCCGCCGCGCCTCACCCGGTTCGCCGCGCAGCGTGCCGATCAGCATGACCCGGCTCGACGCCAGGTTGTCGACGAGGTATTCGACGATGAAGAGCGTCTCGGCGTCGGCGTTGTGCAGGTCCTCCAGCACGATCAGGCAGCCGCCCTCGCGGCCCGCCACCGACAGCAGCCGGAACACGGCTTCGGCCAGCACGAGCAGGTTCCCGTTGTCGTGCGGCCGGTCGCCGCGGTACCAGTCGGGCACGAGCCGGGCGAGCACGGGGACCAGCGGGTCGAGTTCGGGAGCGGCGGGCGGGAGGCCACCTCGGAAGTGCGAAAGCAGGGCCTCGGCCAGCGGCCGGAACGGCACCATCGGGCCGATGGAGCTGGCTCGTCCGCGTAGCACGGGGAGCCCGGTCGCCAGTGCCCGCGAGGCGATGTCGGCGGCGAGCCGGGATTTCCCGATCCCGCCCTCGCCGACAAGGAAGAAGGCCCCACCGTGGTCGGTGCGGGCCTTCTCCAGAGCCTGGGACAGTGCGCCGAGCTCCCTGTCGCGTCCGATGAGACGCGTCGACCGGATGCCCATCGCGGTCACTATATCCGGAGTGGCCACATCCGGACGTAGGTCGAATTACCGACGCCGGAAACGTCTCACTATTCGGTGAAACCGCCCGTGACGACAGTGATGTCCATCGTGGTCAGGGAGTTCTGGCTGACCCGCGCCGCCTTGCCGGACAGCGCGTGGTTGCGGGCACCGGTGCGGGACGTCCGGGGGAGGGTCAAGGCGCCGATCGGGTTGTCGGTGCCGGCGAAGTCGTGCTCGGTCATGCGGGTGGCTCCACTCTCGGTAGTGCTGGGGTGGGGAGGACTACTGGGGGAAAGCGATGCTGACGGTGAAGACGGGGGTGATGTCCAGGGTGTCGGCGCCGTTGTGGCTCAGCCGCGCGGTCCGGCCGGAGAGGGCGCGGTTGCGGGCGCCGGTCCGGGTCGGCGCCGGGAGGGTGGGGTCGCCGATGGGGTTGTCGGCGCCGATGAAGTCGTGCTCGCTCATGGCGTGTTCTCCGCTTTCGGTCGCAGGTCGAGGCAGGGGGACGGACGTCAGAGGGCGAAGGTGCCGTTGGTGACGACGGTGGGGCCACCGAGCGTCTCGAGGGTCATCCCGGAGAGCCGGGGCCGGGTGCCGGCCAGTGCCTGGTTGCGGATGCCGCAGCGGTTCGCGCGGGGGAGTACCAGGGCACCGACGGTGGCTTCGACGGTCTCGGTGGTGATTTCGGGCATCGTTCGTTCTCTCCTCGGGATGGAACGGGGTGGGGACGGGTGCGGTCAGCGGGTCGGGGGTTGCAGGAGCAGGGCGGACGGGACGCGGGGGCCGAAGCCGAGGCGCAGCAGGCCGTAGCCGATGCCGGCCAGGCCGGTGAGGAGGCCGGGGGACGGGACGCCGTCGGGGGTGCCGCAGCGCGCGCCGTCCTGTTCGACGGCGGTGAGCAGCTGCCCGGTGCGGGTGGCGACGGCGGCGGCGGCGCCCTGGTGGCCGGTCTCGGCGAGGAAGCCGAGCACGTCGGTGATGCCGGCTTCGCCGTGGCAGAGGCTGAGGTCGCGCAGCGGGTCCTGGGCGGCGAGGGCCGCGACCTGCTCGTCGAGGCCGAGCACGGCGGGCTGCCCGGCGTAGGCGAGCACCTGCCCGGCCAGGCCGGAGCACCAGCCGTGCCCGGTGGCGGCCTGGGCGGGGGGCAGGGTCGCGGTTTCGCGCGGGTACCCGGCCAGCGCCCAGTCGACGCCGGCCGCGCCGTGCGCGAACCCCGGGTCGGCGAGGTCGGGGTCGAGGGAGCGGACGGCGAGCTCGGCCGCGTAGGCGTCGGCCAGCAGCGCGGCTTCGCCGGACCCGGTCTGGGTGGCGACCGAGCGCAGCGCGACCAGGCCGCCGGCCAGGCCGGTGGTGTACCGCGGGGACGTCTCGGGCGTCGGGGCCGGCATGACGGCGACCGTGCGGGCGGTCAGGTCGAGCAGGTCCGGCCGGTCGAGCAGCCGGGCGAGCCGGGCTGTCGCGTAGGCGACGCCGCCGAGCCCCAGCAGCCCGCCGGGGCCGGCCGCGGCGGCGAGCTCCGGGTCGGCCTCCAGCGCCGACACCAGCCACGGCAGGCCGGAAAGCGCCTTCCCGGCCAGGTCGCGGTAGCGGTCGATGCCGGTCAGCTCGGCCAGCTGGGCGAGGAACAGCGCCACGCCCGTGTAGCCCTCGCCGAGCCCGGCGCCCATCGGCAGCACGGTCCAGTACTTCTCGTCGACGAGCTCCAGCCCCACCCAGTTGACGCGGCCGCCCGCCGACGACGCGCGGGCGATGATCGCGTCGGCGACGCCGCACGCGGCCGACAGCAGGTGCGCGGGTTCGGGGCTCTTGCTCGGCAGGACGCTGCCGGTGACGCCGGTGCCGGCGTGGGTCTCGGCCGCCGGCCGGGTGGCCAAAGCCGCGGAGATCAGCCACTCCTGGTCGCGCCGGTCGATCGTGGTCATACCGGCGACCTTCGCGCGCACCGTCTCCAGCGGCGCTTCGCCCAGCAGCCCGGGGAGGCGGTTCCCTTCGGCGTCCCAGAGGTCCGCGGACCCGGGGCGGCCGGTGAACATCGGGACGTCGCCCGCCCAGAGATCGGTGAGCTCGGCGGCGACGAGCCCCCGGCGGACCTCGTCGGTGCTGTCGTCGTGCAGCAGCCCGAACGCGTCGTCGCGCGCGTCGGCTCCGGCCAGCAGCGAAGGGTGCGTGGTCTCGTCGAGCAGCCGCGTGTAGAAGCTGGTCGGGCGGACCAGGACGCGGATCCCGGCGCCGGCGCAGCGGTCGAGCAGCCGCCCGAACTCCGCCGCGCCGGCGGAGATGGCGTCGTACCCGGCGCGGAACCCGGCCAGCAGCGCGGCCCCGTGCTCGGCCGGCTCGACGTCGACGCCGCCGAGGGTGGGCCGGTTGACGCCGGTGCCGACGCCGCCGGGCACCCGGGTCAGCCGCATCCGGTCGGTGCCGGCGTCGAGCCAGTCGACGCGGGTCAGCGCCGGGGCCGCCGCGCGGCCGCCGCCGAGGCCGGAGATGTCGACCGCGCCGTGCTCGCCGACGATCATCTGCGGCAGCAGCAAGGTCCGGTGCACCGACCGCGCGAGCAGCTCGGCCGCGGGGTCGACCTCGGTTTCTTCGGCCGGCAGCACCGGCTGGAAGAGCGTCTCGATGTCGATCAGCACGGGCTGGTCGCCGGCGGCGATGATGTTCTCGAAGTGCACGTCGGTGCCGTCGAGGGCGTGCAGCAGGGCGAGCAGCACGCCCTGGCGGCGGTAGAAGCGGTCCACCTCGGTGAGGTCGGCGCACGGCCGGTGCTCGACGAAGCGGAGCCAGCCGTAGCCGGGGCGCACCAGGACGTCGACCGTGCGCAGCTCGAGGCCCGGCACCCGCGGGTTGAGCCAGTCCACCAGGCCGGTGAACGCCGCGTGCAGGTCGAGCGGGCGGGGCTTGTAGATGACGCGCGCGCCGCCGGCGAACCGCAGCTCGCGGACCGAGCGGCCGCGCTGGTGGGCGTCCCCGGTGCCGCCGCTGATCTCGACCAGGAGGCCGGGGTCGGCGCCGGTGAACGCGGTGAGCGCGGCCCGGTCGTCGGCGAAGCGGCCCAGCAGCTCGGTGACCGACTCGATCGCGTGCAGTGACGCCTGCGCGGCGAGCCGGGCGAGCACCGGGTAGCGGTGCAGCAGGTCGGTGATCCCGGCCGGGGTGCCGGTCTGCCGGACGAAGCCGGCGAAGCGTTCTTCCGGAGTTTCCCCCGCAAGGACCTCGGCGCGGCGCGCCCGGCCCAGCTCCAGCACCAGCGTGCGGGCGGCGAGCCCGGCGAGCTGGTGCCCCAGCTGCGCGGCGCAGCGGCCGGCGACCGCGGCGGCGTCGACGGCGGGCGAAGCCGCTGCGGCACCGGCGATCGCGGCGCGGGCCGCGTCGGTGAAGGGGCGGAACACCGAGGCGAACGCCGTACGCCAGTGCGCGGAGCTTTCCCGAGAAGGCTCGGCGGAGCTTTCGTGGGCGAGCGCCGTCTCGGCGAAGGCGGCCCACGCGGGCAGGGAGCTGTCGGTACGGCGTTCCCGCGCGGTCAGCGCCGCGGCCCACCAGGTGGGCGGGAGCGTCGTGGTCGCCGGGTTCGGCTGCGGGGGAATCACGAGATCGAGCATGCCAGCGGGTGACGCGGGTTACATGGGGGTGCTGCGCCCGCATTCCCGCCCGGTATGGGGGCGTCGTAGGGGTTCATGGGGGCACCGGCGGAGAAACGCCTGGTCGCGCTCCACGTACTTAGCCCGGATGGACGTGGCGGTTGCTCCGTTCGACGGGCGGGTCCGGCAGGGGTTGACGCGGTCTTCGGCGCGCTGATCCCCCATGCGGGGCACCCCCGGCCCACCGGACTCCGCGGTCGCGCGCGCGACCGCGTCGCTCGCGCGCGAGGCGGACCGAGGGCCGGGAGCGGCG
>NZ_JBEXVF010000073.1:0-44192 GCF_040629235.1 Amycolatopsis sp. NPDC005961
TGGGAAACAGCGTTCTAACCCTGTTTCCCACTCACGACCGGGCCGCGGCAGAGCATCCGGCCGCCACTGCCTTCCTTGGCTGGTCAGGCGCGGGTCCACCGCTGGCTCGACTGGTGCTTCCTCGGTGGCGGCGGCGAACGCCCCCAAAATTGCGTTCGGCGCGTCACACGCACCGAACGCAACCTTGGGTGCGTCCGTGCTCGGCACCCCGGTCTCCGGGGCCGGGGCAGAGCACCTGACTGCCACTTACCGGCCCCGGTCCGGGCCTCGACGGCTCAGGCGCGCGCCCATCGTTGGTTCGGCTGGGCGTTGCAGGTCCACAGGACCACTCGGGTCCCGTTGGCGGTCGCCGCGCCTTCGGCGTCCAGGCACAGTCCGGATTGGACGTTCCGGACCGAGCCGTCGGCGGCCAGCGTCCACTTCTGGTTGTCCTGACCCGTGCACGGCCGGCTGAGGACGCGGGCGCCGCTGGTGGAACCGTCCAGGCACTTGTCGCCGAACACGCGGACTTCGCCGTTCTGCCAGGTCGTCCAGAGCTGGTTCGCCGCGGTCTGGCAGTCCCAGATCACCGTGCCCGCGCCGGGGGCCGTCGAGGCGTTTTCGACGTCCAGGCACCGGCTCGATCCCGTGCCCCGCAGCCGGGACGTCGTGGCGGCCAGCGGGGAACCGCCGGACACGCGGTAGGCCGCGACGCCGTGGGCCGGCACGCTCGCCGAGATCGAGCCGCCGGTCGTCGACGTGGTCCCGGTCCACAGGTCGGTCAGGGTGAACGCCGAACCGGCTAGCCCGATCTGGGCGGCGGTCGTGCCGATGGTCGTCGTGCCGACGCCGCGGTTGAGCAGGCCGACCGCCACCGACCCGTCCGCCAGTGGCTTGGCGAAGATCTCGACGTCGCCGTCGTCGCGCACGCGGCGGCCGCCGGCGCCGAGCCGGTCCTGGTCGACCGCCAGCAGCCGGGGGTTGCGCAGGATCGCGCTGACGTCGGCCGACATGGTGCGGATGTCGTTGCCCGCCATCAGCGGCGCGGCCATCAGCGCCCACAGCGCGAAGTGGGCCCGGGACTCGGTCAGCGACAGCCCGGGCCGCCCGACCACCAGCATGTCGGGATCGTTCCAGTGTCCCGGACCGGCCTGCGCGGCCAGCGGGGCGGTGACGTCGAGGACGTTGCCCACGCCCATCGGGTAGCTGTTGGTGTTGCCGTTCTGCCAGATGTCGAGCAGGTCCTCGGTGGTGCGCCAGAGATCGGCGACCTGGCCCCAGTCGTACTTGTCCCCGGTGATGGCGTGGTAGCTGTTGGGGTTGATGCTGTAGACGATCGGACGCCCGGTGGCGCGCAGCGCGTCGCGCATCAGGGCGAAGCGGGCGACCTGCTCGTCGCGGGTGCCGGCGGGGGAGCACCAGTCGTACTTGAGGTAGTCCACGCCCCACGACGCGAACGTGCGGGCGTCCTGGGCCTCGTGCCCCGCACTGCCGGTGGATCCGGGGTAGGTGCCGGTCCGCTGGGCGCAGGTGCGGTCGGTCGGCACCTGGTAGATGCCGAACTTCAGGCCACGCCCGTGGATGTAGTCGCCCAGCGCCTTCATGCCGCTCGGGAACTTCGACGGGCTGGCGCGCAGGGCGCCCTGGCTGTCGCGCTGCGGGTCGAACCAGCAGTCGTCCACCACCACGTACTGGTAGCCCGCGTCCTTCATCCCCGAGGAGACCATCGCGTCGGCCGCCTGGCGGACCGCCGTTTCGCTGACGCCGCAGCCGAAGCTGTTCCAGCTGTTCCAGCCGAGCGGCGGGGTGAGCGCCGGGCTGCCGGGTGCGGCGACGGCGGCCGGTGGTGACCACGCCGTGGCGGCCACCGCCGCGGCGGTGAGCAAGTACGCGATCCGCTGACGCGTTCGAACGGACATCGTCGTCCCTTTCCGGTGGTGGGTGGCCGAATCCGCGCTCAGGCGGCGAACTGCCACCAGTTCACGTTGAACAGGTAGCCGCTGCCCCCGGTGAACCGGAGGTACAGGTCGTGCGTGCCGACGGCTCCGGTCACGGGACACGACACGCTCGTCCAGGTCTGCCAGCCACCCGTGCCCGGCACGGTGCAGGTCCCGGCGAGGGTGCCGCCGGTCCCGTCCAGCCGGACCTCGATCCGGCCGCCACCGGCCGCGGACGCCACTCTCGCGGTGAACGACCGGGCACCGGCACCGAAAGCGGCGCCCTTGACCTTGATCCAGTCGCCGTTCTCGAGGTAGCCGACGTTCATCCCGCCTTCGCCGGACGGTTCGGTCTCGACGCCGGATTCGAAGGCGATCGTTTCCGCTTCCTGCCGGGTGTACGGGTTGAGCGTCCCCACCTGCGGCGCGCCGGTGGTGCTCATGGTGATGGTGGGGATGGAACCGTCGGCGTTGTAGGCGAACTTTTCGACGGCCACCGAGCGCGTGTAACCGCTGCCGCCCGGCAAGGCGCCGTTGTGGTAGAAGAAGTAGGAGCTCCCGTTGAAGTCGATCACCCCCGGGTGGTTGGTGAAGCTCGCGCCCTGGGTGGGCATGACCGTCCCGCGGTAGGTCCACGGCCCGGTGGGGCCGGGAGCGGTCGAGTAGCCGATGAACTCCGAGCAGCACTTCGCCGCGAACACGTTGTAGTACAAGCCGTTGCGCTTGTAGACCCAGGGGCCTTCCTCGAACAGGGTCGGCCGGCTCGTGTTCCCCGGGCGCGTGCCGAACCCGGCGGTGGTGAGGGGGATCTGCGTGGGCGCGCCCGAGTAGGAGATCATGTCCGCGTTGAGCTTCACGTACCACAGGTGCGGGTTGCCCCAGTACAGGTAGGCCTGGCCGTCGTCGTCGACGAACACCGTCGGGTCGAATTCGCCGTTGCCGACGAGCGGGTGCCCGAGCGCGTCGCTGAACGGCCCGGTGGGGCTGGCCGACACGCCCACGCCGATCGCCATCGAGCCGGTGGCCCGGTTCGTCATGGGGACGTACCAGTAGAACTTGCCGTTCCGGTAGACGGTCTGGCCCGCCCAGGCGTTGGCGCTCGCCCAGGTGAAACTGGCGAGGTTCAGCGGCGACCCGTGGTCGGTCCAGTTCACCATGTCCGCCGACGACCACACCCGCCATTCCTTCATGGTGAAGTTCGTCGAGCCGTCTTCGTCGTGGCCGGTGTAGAGGTAGACGCGGCCGTTGTACACCAGCGGTGCCGGGTCGGCGGTGTAGATGGTCTGGATGATCGGGTTGTCCGCTCGGGCCACCGCGGGGAACATCCCCAGAGCGCAGAGCAGTCCGGCGATCAGCGCGAAGCAGCGCCGGGGCTTGAAGATCGCCGAAGGGGAGGACGCGGCTTTCACGAGTGCTCCTTGGGGTCGTGGTCACTGTGCTCGCGCTCCGGAGCCGGGCGAGGAGGAGTGTGGCACGGCGATGTTCACGCTCACAACCATTCGCCACCGAGCCTGAAAGTTACACATCTTTAGTCGGGTCCACGCTGGGGTTTAGGCGAGCTGTCACCAGTGATCCGCCGGAAGGCTTGACCGTGGATGCCGTCTGCGCCTACACCTGAATTCGGTTGCAGTTCTTGTTAGCGCTAACTCTTTTCCGGTGTCGAGGAGGCTTTCGCGCCATGCCCGAGTTCAGCCGACGCACCATGCTGGGCCTGATCACCGTGAGCGGTGCCGCGACGGCGGGCCTCCTGCGCGGCGGAACCGCGGCGGCGACGGCCGGGCCGGGCAGCTACACGCCCACGTGGTCCTCGGTCGACCAGCACCCGCCCGCGGCGGAGTGGTTCCAGGACGCCAAGTTCGGCATCTACTTCCACTGGGGCGTCTTCAGCGTCCCCGCGTTCGGCAACGAGTGGTACCCGCGCAACATGTACATCGGCGGCTCCGCGGAGAACAACCACCACCAGGCCGTGTACGGCGACCCGTCGGCGTGGCCGTACCACAACTTCGTCAACGGGGCCCGGGACAAGGCGGGCAACTGGGTCCAGTTCGCGCCGAAGCTCAAGTCGGCGGGCGGGAACTTCGACCCGGCGGAGTGGGCGCAGCTGTTCGCCGACGCCGGCGCGAAGTTCGCCGGGCCCGTCGCCGAGCACCACGACGGCTTCTCGATGTGGAACAGCGCCGTCAACGAATGGAACTCCGTCGCCAAGGGCCCGCGGCTGGACCTGGTCCGGCTGCACGCCGACGCGATCCGCGCCCGCGGCCTGAAGTTCATGGTGTCGCTGCACCACGCCTACCACTTCACCGGCTTCTACGACCACGTCCCGGCGCAATCGGACGCCAGCCTGCGCAAGCTGTACGGCCAGCTGGGTTCGGCGGCGGAAAACCAGCTCTGGTACGACAAGCTCGCCGAGGTCGTCGACGGCTACCAGCCGGACCTGCTCTGGCAGGACTTCAACCTGCCCCGCGTCGACGAGTCCCGGCGCCTGAACTTCCTGGCGTACTACTACAACAAGGCCGTCGCGTGGAACAAGGACGTCGTCGCCACCTACAAGGACGGCTTCGACAACCGGGGTGAGGTCTTCGACTTCGAACGCGGCGGCCCGGGGGACCTCCAGAACCCGTACTGGCTGACCGACGACAGCATCTCCTCCTCCAGCTGGTGCTACACGACCGGCATCGGCTACTACTCGATGAAGGCGATGCTGCACTCGCTGATCGACCGCGTCAGCAAGAACGGCACCATGCTGCTGAACATCGCACCGATGGCCGACGGCACCATTCCGGCCGGGCAGCGCACGATCCTGCTCGGCATCGGCGACTACCTCGGCCGCTTCGGCGAGTCGATCTACGCGACCCGTGCCTGGTCGGTCTACGGCGAGGGCCCGACGCAGATGGGCGGCGGCTCCTTCACCACTCCGCGCGAGGGCACCAACCGCGACCTCCGGTTCACGCGCAGCAAGGACAACACCGTCCTGTACGCGACGGTCCTGGGCTGGCCGGGCGCGACGCTGGACATCCCGACGCTGGGCTCGAACCGGATCACCCTCGCCTCGCTGAAGACCGTGCAGCTGCTCGGCGCCACCGCGGGGACCTACACCGACCTGCCCGACCGCACCCAGGACGGCTCCGGGCTGCACATCCGCATGCCGTCGGCCACCGCGCCGTTCAGCGCCCCGGCGTACGTGGTGAAGCTGACGTTCGCCGGCCAGATCCCGGCGCCCGGGTCCGGGCCGCTCCCCACCGGCTGGGTGCGGATCGCCAACGTCACGACCGGCTTGGCGCTCGACAGCGGCGGGAACGTCGCGTCCGGGTCGGTGCTCAAGCAGTGGTCCTACGACGGCTCCACCAACCTGCAGTGGCAGCTGGTGGACCTCGGCACCGGGTACCACCGGATCGTCAACCGCACCAACGGCATGGTCGCCGACAGCCTCGGCCGCACCGGTAACGGCGTCAGCGCCGGGCAGGCGGCCTGGACGGGCGGCGACAACCAGCAGTGGCGGCTGGCCGGGCTCGGCAACGGGCGCTACCAGATCGTCAACCGCGGCACCGGCACCGCGCTCGACGGCGCGGGCACCACGACGTCCGGGTCCACCGTGGTCCTGTGGGCGCCGAACAGCAGCACCAACAACCAATGGACCGTCACGGCCGTCTGATCCCCGTCTCCGGAGGAGAGAACCACCATGCGCGGAAGGGTTCGAGCGGCGATGGCCGCGGCCGTCGTCCTGGCCGGGGGAGTGGTGGCCGCCGCACCGGCCGAAGCCGCCACCTCGATCACGATCGACGGCGGTTCGGCCGGCCGGACGTTCGACGGCGTCGGAGCGGTCA
The DNA here is from genome assembly GCF_040629235.1 of Amycolatopsis sp. NPDC005961. Lineage (NCBI taxonomy): Bacteria > Bacillati > Actinomycetota > Actinomycetes > Pseudonocardiales > Pseudonocardiaceae > Amycolatopsis > Amycolatopsis sp. NPDC005961. The sequence goes on from NZ_JBEXVF010000073.1 coordinate 5,741, forward strand.
GCGGCGGCGGGGGCAACAGCCGGCTGCTGATCGACTACCCCGAGCCGCAGCGCGGCCAGATCCTCGACTACCTCTTCAAGCCCGGCTACGGCGCCGCGCTGCAGATCCTCAAGGTGGAGATGGGCGGGGACACCAACTCGACCAGCGGCGCCGAACCCAGCCACGCGCACTTCCGCGGCGATCTCGACTGCAACCGCGGCTACGAGTGGTGGATCATGGACCAGGCCAAGGCGCGCAACCCCGGCATCAAGCTCGTCGGCCTGCCCTGGGGAGCGCCGGGCTGGATCGGCAACGGGACGTTCTTCTCGAACGACCTCACGGACTACTACCTCTCGTGGCTGGGGTGCGCCAAGCAGCACGGGCTGACCATCGACTACCTCACGAGCGTCCAGAACGAGAAGCAGTGGAGCGCCGACTGGACCGTGACCCTGCGCAACGCGCTCAACGCCAACGGGTACAGCGCGGTCAAGGTCATCTCCGGCGACTCGTGGCCGGGCGACTGGGGACCCGCGAGCGCGATCTCGACCAACGCGGCCTACCGCGCCGCGAGCGACGTGCTCAGCGCCCACTACACCTGCGGCTACCTCAGCGCGCAGACCTCCTGCAGCGTCCCGGCGAACGTCGTCAACACCGGGAAGACGTTGTGGTCCAGCGAGAACGGCTCCCAGGACTACAACGACGGCGCCAAGCCGCTGGCCCGCGGGATCAACCGCGTCTACCTCGACGGCAAGATGACCGCGTACCTCAACTGGGACCTGATCGCCGCCACCACACCGAACATCCCCTGGCCGACGGTGGGGCTGATCCTCGCCAACCAGCCGTGGTCGGGGTACTACTCGGTCGGCAAGGACGCCTGGGCGCTGGCGCACACCACGCAGTTCACCGCACCCGGCTGGAAGTACCTCGACTCCTCGAGCGGCTACCTGGGCGGCAACCGCGCCAACGGCAGTTACGTTTCGCTGAAGTCGCCGGACAACACCGGCTACAGCACGATCATCGAGACGATGGACGCCACCGCGGCCCAGACGCTGAACCTGAACGTCACCGGCGGGCTGTCGACCGGCCAGGTGCACGTGTGGGCGACCAACCTGAACTCGAACAACGCGGGCGACCACTTCGTCCACAGCGCGGACATCACCCCGTCCGGCGGCGCCTTCTCCCTGACCGCGCAGCCCGGCTACCTCTACACCGTCACGACGACCACCGGGCAAGGCAAGGGCACCGCGGCCGGCCCGCCGCAGGGCTCGCTGAACCTGCCCTACGGCGACGACTTCGAGGGGTACGCGAAGGGCAAGGAAGCCAAGTACCTGATGGACATGGAGGGCGCCTTCGAGACGTCCGCGTGCGGCGCCGGCCGCGCGGGCACGTGCGTGCGCCAGTCGGCTCCCCAGAAGGCGATCCCGTGGAAGAAGACGACCGATCCCTACGCGCTGCTGGGCAACGTGGCCTGGAGCAACTACACGCTGAGCACGGACGTCCTGCTGGAGAAGTCCGGGTACGTCGAGCTGCTCGGCCGGGCCGGTTCGCAGGACACCGGCAATCAGGGCGCGCTGAACGCGTACTACCTGCGGGTGAGCGACACCGGCGCCTGGTCGATCCGGCGCAACAACACCAGCCAGCAGAACACGACGCTGCGCAGCGGCACGACGACCGCGCTCGGCACCGGCCGCTGGCACCAGCTGTCGTTCGGCTTCTCCGGCAGCACCATCACCGCCTCCGTCGACGGCGCGGTGCTCGGCACCGTCACCGACAGCACCTTCCCGGCCGGCCAGGTCGGGATCGGCACGGCCCAGGGCGAGACCGCGCAGTTCGACAACCTCGCCGTCGCCGGTTCGGGCGGCGGGTCGACCTCCGTGCTGCGCAACACCGGCGCCGGCCGCTGCCTCGACGTCCCGAACGTCTCCCAGACCAACGGCACCCAGGTGACGCTGTGGGACTGCAACGGCGGCGGCAACCAGCAGTGGACCCTGACTTCCGGGAAGCAGCTGCAGGTGTACGGCAGCAAGTGCCTCGACGCCGAGGGTGCCGGTACCGCCGCCGGGACCCGGGCGATCATCTGGGACTGCACGGGCGGGACCAACCAGCAGTGGACCGCCGCCGCCGACGGGACGATCACCGGTGTCGCGTCCGGACTGTGCCTCACCCCGGGCAGCACCGGGAACAGCGCGCCGGTGACCCTGCAGACCTGTACTGGCGGCAGCGCCCAGAAGTGGACGCGGAGCTGATCGCCTTTCCTCCGGACAAAGGAGTTCACCGATGAGTGCACGCTGGAGAACGTGGTGGCCGGCCGTGGTGATCGCCGCGGGCGCGGTGGCCGGCACGGCCACGCCGTCGCAGGCCGCCGGCCAGGGACCATGCGACCTCTACGCGGCCGGCGGCACGCCGTGCGTGGCCGCGCACGCGACCACGCGGGCGTTGTACGGCGCGTACAACGGCTCGCTCTACCAGGTGCGGCGCGCTTCGGACAACACGACGCGGGACATCGGCGTCCTGAGCGCCGGCGGGGTCGCGAACGCCGCGGCCCAGGATTCCTTCTGCGCCGGGACGACGTGCCTGATCACCGTGATCTACGACCAGTCCGGCCGCGGCAACCACCTCACCCAGGCCCCGCCGGGCGGCTTCTCCGGCCCGGCCGCGGGCGGGTACGACAACCTGGCCAACGCGACCGCCGCCCCGACCACGGTCGGCGGTCAGAAGGCGTACGGCGTGTTCGTGGCGCCCGGTACCGGCTACCGCGACAACAACGCCACCGGCACCGCCACCGGGGACCAGCCGGAGGGCATGTACGCCATCTTCGACGGCACGCACTACAACGGCGGATGCTGCTTCGACTACGGCAACGCCGAGCGCAACAGCCGGGACAACGGCAACGGCACGATGGAAGCCATCTACTTCGGCAACATCAAGGTCTGGGGCTACGGTGCCGGGAACGGCCCGTGGATCATGGCGGACCTCGAGAACGGCCTCTTCTCCGGCGTCAACCAGCGGTACAACGCCAACGACCCGAGCATCAGCCACCGGTACCTGACGGCCATCGTCAAGGGCGGCCCGAACCGGTGGGCCATCCGCGGCGGCAACGCGCAGTCCGGTGGCGTGTCGACGTTCTACGACGGCGTGCGCCCCAACGTGTCCGGCTACAACCCGATGCGCAAGGAAGGCGCCATCATCCTCGGCACCGGCGGCGACAACAGCATCGGCTCCGCCGGCACGTTCTACGAGGGCGTCATGACGTCCGGCTACCCGTCGGACGCCACCGAGAACGCCGTGCAGGCCAACATCGTCGCGGCCGGGTACGGCACCGGCGGCAACACCACCGGCACCGGGCCGGTGCGCGCGGTCGGCGCGGGCAAGTGCCTGTCCGCCCCGAACTCGACGCAGGGCACGCAGGCGCAGATCGCCGGCTGCACCGGCCAGGCGAACCAGACCTGGACACGCACGTCGGACGGCAGGCTGACGGCCACGCTCGGCGGGGCCACGCTGTGCCTGGACGCCTCCGGCCAGGGCACGAGCGCGGGCACGAAGGTGGTGACGTGGCCCTGCAACGGCCAGGGCAACCAGCAGTGGACCGTCAACTCCGACGGCACGGTCACCGGTGTCCAATCAGGACTGTGCCTCGACGTGACCGGCGCCGCCACCGCCGACGGCACGCCGGTCGAGCTGTGGACCTGCAACGGCGGCGGCAACCAGCAGTGGGCGTTGGGCTGATCCCCCCACCCGAGACGAAACGAGAGTTGTCATGACCATCAGTTCACGCACCCGGACCGCCGTCACCGTCCTGGCGGCGGCCTGCCTCTCGGCGACCGCCTTGGTGCTGTCGCCCGGCGTCGCCGGGGCGGCGAGCACCCTCGGCGCCGCGGCGGCGCAGAGCGGGCGGTACTTCGGTGCCGCGATCTCGACGAGCCACCTGGGCGAGAGCGCCTACGTCAACACGTGGGCGGCGGAGTTCAACGGCGTCACGCCGGAGAACGAGATGAAGTGGGACACGGTCGAGCCGAACCGCAACCAGTTCAACTTCGGGCCCGGCGACCAGATCGCCGTCCAGGGCCGCAGCCGCGGCATGAAGATCCGCGGGCACACGCTCGTGTGGTACCAGCAGCTGCCCGGCTGGGTGAGCGGCCTGGACGCGAACAACCTGCGCTCGGCGATGCTGAACCACATCAGCCAGGCGGCCGGCCACTGGAAGGGCCAGCTCATCGCGTGGGACGTCGTCAACGAGGCGTTCGAGGAGAACGGCACCCGGCGGCAGTCGGTGTTCCAGCAGAAGCTCGGCGACGGCTACATCGAGGACGCCTTCCGCGCGGCGCGCACGGCCGACCCGAACGCGAAGCTCTGCTACAACGACTACAACACCGACGGCGTCAACGCGAAGAGCACCGGCATCTACAACATGGTCCGTGACTTCAAGAGCCGCGGCGTGCCGATCGACTGCGTGGGCTTCCAGAGCCACCTCGGCTCGAACTCCAACCTCGGCAGCTACCAGGCGAACCTGCAGCGCTTCGCCGACCTGGGTGTCGACGTCCAGATCACCGAGCTCGACGTCGGCGGCTCGGGTTCCGGCCAGGCGAACGTCTACCGGCAGGTCGCCCAGGCGTGCATGGCGGTGTCCCGCTGCACCGGCATCACGGTGTGGGGCGTGACGGACAAGTACTCGTGGCGTTCGGGCGACACCCCGCTGCTGTTCGACGGCAACTACGGCAAGAAGCAGGCGTACACCGCCGTCCTCGACGTGCTGAACGGCGGTGCGCCGAACCCGGGCGGCGGGGGCACGGTCCGCGCCGTGGCGTCGAACCGCTGCCTGGACGTGCCGGGCTCGGCGACGGCGGCCGGCACCGCGCTGCAGATCTGGGACTGCCACACCGGGACGAACCAGCAGTGGACCCGCGCAAGCACGGGGGAGCTGACGGTCTACTCCGGTGACGGCAAGCGCTGCCTGGACACCGCGAGCGGCGGCGCGGCGGCCGGCACGGCGGCGGTCATCGCGAGCTGCACCGGCGGCACCGGCCAGAAGTGGACGTTCACCGGCAGCGGCACCATCACGAACGGCCAGTCGGGCCTGTGCCTGGACGTGACGGGCGCCGCCACGGCCAACGGCACCAAGGTGATCATCTGGACGTGCAACGGCGGGTCCAACCAGCAGTGGGCCGCAGCGGCCTAGGACCGTCGTCTTCGCCGCCGCCCGAGCCGTGCTTCGTGTTCACGGCTCGGGCGGCGGTGGTGCGGAACTGTTTGAGGTGATTGAAGGTTGAGGCGGGTGAAGTAGCGCTTCACGAGCGTTGCGATGTCGGAAGGCAGGCCGGTGGGTGTCCGTCTGCCCGTCCACGGGGTAGCCGGTTGTCCTGCTGGTCACGACGTTCAGGAACAGATCCCGGACCGCCGCCCGAGCTGTGCTTGGTGTTCGCGGCTCGGACGGCGGTGGCGCGGAACTGGTTAAGGCTTGAGGCGGTTGAAGTAGCGCTTCGCGGGCGTTGCGATGCTGGTAAGCAGGTCGGTGGGCGTCCGTCTGCCCGTCTACGGGGTAGCTGGTTGCCCTGCTGGTCACGACGTTTCAGGAACAGATCCCGGGACCGCCGCCGCTCGAGCCGTGCCTCGCATTCACGGTTCGGGCGGCGGTGGTACGAGGAGGCGGACGAGCCGGCGGATCCGGTCGAGATCGACGTCGGCCGCCAGCCGGGTGGGGTCCGGCAGCTCCTCGGTGAGCGGATCGATGCCGAACAGCAGCCGGGGCAGGGCCGGGTGGACGGCGAGGCCGATCAGCTCGTTCGCCACCGCCTCGGCTTCGCCGGCCGCGAGCCCCGACGCCGTCACCAGGTGGGCCGCGAGGTTGCCGGTCGTGACTCCGAAGAGGACGTCGAACAGTCCCGCCGCCAGGTCCGGCAGCCGGTCCGCCTCGCCGATGCCGAGGCGGACCATCTTCCCGACGGAGGACCAGCCCAGCAGCTGAACGAAGCGCCCGCAGTACCGCACGATCGCCTCCTCCGGTGGCCCGGCGTAGTCGGCCGGTGTGCCCATCCGGTCGCCGAACAGGGCGCGGATGCGTTCGACGACCGCGAGGAACAGCGTGTCCTTGGTCGGGAAGTGCGCGTACAGGGACCGCTTCGACGTTTCCGCGCGTGCCGCGATCGCGTCCATGGAGGTCCGGTCGAAGCCGGTCTCCAGGAACGCGAGCTTCGCCGTGTCGAGGATGTGCTCGCGCAGCGCTTCCCCGCGTCGGGCCATGGCGTCCACCTCAAAGTATACGGTACAGTCGAGTTTACTTCTGCTGCTCAGCGATCGGAGTCATCATCCATGATCGTCGTCACCGCTCCCACCGGGCAGATCGGCGCCAAGCTCGTCCCCATGCTGCTCGGGCGGGGCGAGCCGGTCCGGCTCGTCGTCCGGGACCCCGCCAAGCTGCCCGGCGATGTCCGGGAGCGAGCCGAAGTCGTCGTCGGGTCGCACCGCGATCGCGACGTCCTGGACCACGCTCTCGACGGCGCCGACGCGCTGTTCTGGCTCATGCCGGCCGCCGCGACCGCGAGCAGTCCTTACGAGGCGTACGTGACCGCCTCCATCCCGGGTGCCGACGCCGTCGTCCGCCACGCGGTACCGCGCGTGGTGATCATTTCCGCGCTGGGGCGCGGCTCGCGGATCTACGCCGGGCACGTGTCGGCGTCACACGCGATGGAGGACCTCTTCCGCAGCACCGGCGCGCACGTGCGCGCACTGGCCCTGCCGACCTTCATGGACAACATCCTGCGGCAGGTGGCCGCGATCGGGAACGGGGTCGTCCCGGGCACCCTGCCCGCCGATTTCCGGATGCCGTGGATCGCGACCAAGGACATCGCCGCGCTCGCCGCCGGGTACCTGCTCGACCGCACCTGGACCGGGCAGGACTCGGTCGAGACCCTCGGCGGTGAGGACCTCTCGTACCACGACATCGCCGAAACCCTCACCGACGTTCTCGGCACGCCCGTCCGGTACCAGTTCGGAGAACGCGCCGCGATCGAGCAGTTCCTCACCGGACGCGGGTTCTCCGACGCGATGGCCCGGTCCATGATGGACATGGACCGCGCCGGCGAACGCGGCATCAACAACACCACACCGCGCACCGCCGAGAACACCACGCCCACCACCTTCCGCGAGTTCGCCGAAGAAACCGTCAAGCCGGCGGTGGCCGATCGAACCTGATTTCCCTCAGCCGGCGATGAGGACCAGCCGGCCGTGGCCGGTCTCGCTCGCGTGGTGGGCTTCAGTGATGTCGGACAGGGGAAAAGTCCGCTCGACCGGCAGCCGGAACTTGCCGGCTTCGTCGATGGCGGACGCGACCTGGCGCCGGCTGGACGGCCCGGCCGCGATCGCCAAGGTCCGCGCGCACGTCCTCGGCTCCGCCGAGCGTTACCCCACCCTCGGCACGTCCGGGTTCGGCCTCGATTGGATCCTCGATCAGCTCCTCGGTCCGAGCTGATCGAAAGCGTCGATACCTCGGCCGAAAGTACGAGACGAGCGCGACTCAGCGGGTGGCGGGCGGCGCGGGGTCCTAATTTCCCGGTATGACTACCGAAACGGTGCGGGAGAACCCGCCCAGCACGATCATCGCCGCGTTCTTCGGCTTCCTGGTGTCCACGGTCTCCTCGATCGCCGGCGCCGTGGTCATCCTCGGCTCGCGCGAAGAAATAGCCGCCGCCCTGCGCCGCACGAACGCCACCGTGTCACCGGAACAACTGGACAAGCTCACCCTGCTGGCCCAGGCCATCCCGGTCGCGATCGCCGCGGTCATCGCGCTCGTCTACCTGTGGCTGTCGTTCAAGCTCAAGGCGGGCCGCAACTGGGCCCGCGTCACGCTCACCATCTTCACGTTGCTGCAGGCCGGTTCACTGGTCGCCACGGAGCCGTCGTGGGCGGGTTACGTCAGCTGCGGGGTGGCGGTCGTGGCGACCGTGCTGAGCTACGCGTCGCCCTCCAACCGCTACATCGCCGGGGTCCGGCGCGCGGGGTGACCCCGGCCGGTGGATCATGACGCCCATGCGCACAGCGGGGAACCGCGCCCGGCACAGCATGCTCGGCCCCGAGATCGCGGTGCTGGCCGCGGCCGTCGTCGCCGACGCGGTGCTGGTCGTGCGCGGGCCCGGTGGGGACCACGGGTGGGCGGCCCCGCTGGCCGGGATCCTGGCGTCCACGGGGACGGCGATCCCGGTGCTGGCCGTGCTGCGGCGGCGCTTCCCCCGCCACATCGGCGTGCTGGGAAGCGTCGTCGTCGCGCTGTCGGTGGTCGCCACGATCGTGCCGCTCGCCGGGCACACGCGGAGCGAGCCGCCGGTCTCCGAGGTCGTGGCCGCCGGGATCCTCGCCGCCGCGGCCGCGCGCAGGCTCGAGCCGAAGCACGCGGCCGCGCTGGTGCCGGCGCTGGGTGTCGTGATGATCGCCGCGCCGTTGCTCCGCTACGGTTCCGGCGCGCCGGAGGCGCTGGTGGCGGTGGCCGCCGCGGCGTACTGGGGCGCGTGCCTCGGGGTCGGGCTCCTCCTGCGGGCGGCGGACGCCCGGCAGCGGGACGCGCTGGAGCGGGCGCGCGGCCAGGAACGCCTGCAGCTGGCCCGGGAACTGCACGACCTGGTGTCCCACCACGTCAGCGGAATCGTCGTCCGGGTGCAGGCGGCCCGCGCGATCACCGAAGCGGATCCGGACATCGGCGACCACGCCGCGGTGTACCGCGAGATCGAAGAGGCCGGGGGCACCGCGCTGGCCGCCGCCCGGCAGCTCGTCGGGATGCTGCGGGACACCGAAGACGTGCCCCCGCCGTCGGGCGCCGCGCTCGGGGACGCGGTGCGCGCGGCCGCCGGTTCCGCCGCCCGGGTGGACGTCGCGGACGAACTGGACCGGCTTCCCGTGCCGGCGCAGCTGGCGACGACCCTCCACCGCGTCGTGACCGAAGCCCTGACCAACGTCCGCAGGCACGCGCCGGCGGCGACCGAAGTGTCGGTGTCCGCGCGTGTCGAGGTCGACGACCTCGTGCTCGAGGTGCGCAACAACGGTGTCCCGGCGACACCGCTGCCATCGCCGGGCGGGTTCGGGATCATCGGCATGACCGAGCGCCTCGCGATGCTGGGCGGCGAGCTGACCGCGGGCCGCGAGGCCGGCTCGTGCTGGCGGGTCTCGGCCCGTCTTCCGCTCGGCGCCGAGGACGCGCCCTTCGAGTCGTTGCCGCGGGGGATCTGATGACCATCCGGGTGCTCGTCGCCGACGACCAGGCCATGGTGCGCACCGGTTTCCGGCTGGTGCTGACCGCCGCGCCGGACATCGAGGTGATCGCCGAGGCCGCCGACGGGGAGGCCGCGGTCCGGCTGGCGCGGAAGCTGCGGCCGGACGTGACCCTGATGGACATCCGGATGCCGGGCGTGGACGGTCTCCGGGCGACCGAGCTGCTGGCCGGACCGGCCGTCGCGGACCCGCTGCGGGTCGTGGTGGTGACGACGTACGACGCCGACGAGAACGTCTACGCCGCCCTGCTCGGCGGCGCGTGCGGGTTCCTGCTCAAGGACGCCGGTCCGCGGATGCTGGTGGACGCCGTCCGCGCGGCGGCCGGCGGTGAGGCGATGGTCTCGCCGTCGGTGACCTTGCGCTTGCTGGCCCGGTTCACCGAGAAAGCCCGATGGCGCGCGCAGGGAACGCCGGCCCTCCTGACCGACCGGGAATCCGACGTCGTGCTCGCGGTCGCCCGGGGCCGCACCAACGCCGAGATCGCCGACGAGCTGGGCGTCTCGCTGTCGACGGTCAAGACGCACCTGGCCGGCGTGCAGCGCAAGCTCGAACTCCGGAACCGCACGGAGATCGCGGTGTGGGCGTGGCAGCGTGGTTTGCTCGGGTGAGCCCGTCCTCGGCCGGTGTGCGAAACTCGCCGGGTGTGGAGTCAGCGCGATGACCGCCCCGCCTGATCCGGCCCCGGAACCGGCCGGCCCCCGGCGAACGGCCGAGGTGCCGGAGCGGCTGGGGATGGCGGGTCGCCGGGTGGTCCAGGCGGTGCTGGACCAGGCTCTCGCCGTCGGGGTGGGGGTGTTCGCCGCGCTCGCGGCCGGGCTCGTCACCATTCCCTTGCTGCGGTGGGGCTGGGTGCCGCCGAAGCTGATCCTCTGGGCACCCGCGATCACGTTCCTCGCGGTCTTCTACGCCGCCGACATCGTGATCCAGATCTGGATTCCGGTGCGGCGCGGCGGGGTCACCCCGGGCATGCTCGTGATGGGCCTGCGGGTCGAGACCCTGCGGGGCGGCCGGCCGAGCGGGCGTGCCTACCTGGTCCGCTGGGTGCTCCTCACGATCGACGGCCTGCTGCTGGGCCTGGTGGCGGTCGTCAGCGTGGTCGTGACCCGGCGGCGCCAGCGGATCGGCGACCTGGTCGCGCGGACTCTCGTGGTCCGCGCGGAGGGCGATCGGCGCTGAGGCCGGTCCCGTGTTCCGGGCCACTCGTGTTTACCCCGCCCCGCGTTCCGGGTACCGGGTAGGACCACGAGCCGGATGGGGTACCTGCCGATGACGAGCGAACTGACGAACGAACTGCCGGACGTGATCGCCGGGCGGTACGAGGTCGGTTCGCCGATCGGCAGCGGAGCCACGGCCCTGGTCTACCGGGCCTTCGACCGGGAGCTGGGACGCGCGGTCGCCATCAAGGTCTACGACCGTCAGGCGGTGGCCGTGGACGAGCTGCGGCGGGCGCGGGAGAAGACGCTGCTGGCCAGCGTCCACCACCCGCGGGTCGTCGCGTTGTTCGACAGCGGCACCGAAGGGGACCGGCCGTACCTGGTGATGCAGCTGGTCGACGGGGAGAACCTCGCCGAGCGGCTGGCCGCCGGGCCCTTCACCGCGGACGAGGTCGGCGAGCTGGGGGTCCGGCTGGCGGACGCGCTCGCCCACGTCCATGCCCGGCACATCGTGCACCGCGACCTGAAACCCGCGAACGTCCTGCTCGGTCCCGACGGTCCGGTGATCACCGACTTCGGCATCGCGCACGCGCTGGATTCCACGCACATCACCGGTACCGGCCTGGTCACCGGCACGGCTGCGTACCTGGCGCCGGAGCAGATCCTGGGGGAGCCGGCCGGCCCGCCGGCCGACATCTACGCACTCGGCCTGATCCTGATCGAGTGCCTGACCGCGCAGCGCGAGTTCCCCGGCACCCTGGCGGAATCGGCGATGGCTCGGCTGCACCGCGCGCCGTGCGTGCCCGCCGGCACGCCCGAGCCGCTCGCGCACGCGCTGACCCGGATGACCGCCCGCGAACCCGCGGACCGGCCGAGTGCCGCGCAGCTGCCGGAGCTGCTGCGCGGCCCTTCCCCCACTCTCGACGAGGTCCCGCTCGCCGCCGCGGCGCCCACGCGGAGACGGCGGGTGGTGGCCGCGGCCGGTGTCCTGACGGCCGCGGCGGCCGCCGTGCTCGCGGTGGTGCTCACCGGGCAGGCCGATCCGGGGAACCCCCCGGCCCGGTTGCCCGAGGCCGCACCGCCCACCAGTTCCGTCGTCCTGCCGTCCCAGGTGACGGCGTCGGCCGTCGTGGTGGTCTCGTCGCAGGCCGCGAGGCCCGCGTCCCACGGTGTGGTGGCCGCCGCACCGCCGAAAGCCGGTGCGGGGCCCGAGAAGGGCCCGGCGAAGCCGGAGGGCGGTCGTCACCCGGACGCCGGGAAGGTCAAGGGCAAGGGCGGGACGCCCGGGAAACCGTGACCGCACGGGTGGCTCGTTCGCCGGCGCAGCTCGCGCGGACGAGCCACCCGTGGGCACCCTAGGAAGTGCTGCAGCTGACGCTGGGCCAGTTCCAGTTCCCGTTGTGCTGGATGGTGACGCCCCAGTTGTTGCCGTTCCCGTTGGGCGTCGCGACGAGGACCTGGCTGCTGGGCCACGTCGCGTTGATGTTCCAGGTGGCGCTGATCCGCGCGGGGCTCGGCACGGTCATCGTGACCGTCCACGAACTGGCGCCGCTGACCGAGACGTTCAGGTTGTACCGGTCGCTCCAGGACTGCCCGGCCGACAGCGAAGCGGTGCAGCTGCCCCCGCCCGGGGTGGTCGGGGTGGTGGTCGGAGTCGTCGGTGTCGTCGTCGGATTCGTCGGTGTGGTGGTGGGTGTCGTGGTCGTCCCGCCGCCGGAGTTGAGGACGTTCAGCACCGAGTTGTAGGCGGCTTTCTTGTTCCCGTTGCCGTCGAACAGGAGCGGGCTTTCGCCGGATCGCCAGGAGTCGCTGTCCCGCACGCCCCACACGGTGATGCCGACGCAGCGCGCGACGTTCACGCACGCCTGGGTCAGCGCCGCGTACTGCGAGGTCGACGCGTTCGTGACGTCGACCTCCGTGAGCGCCACGTCGACGCCGAGGGCCGCGAAACTGGAGATCGTGGTCTGCAGGTTGCTCGGCACCGAGCTGCCGCCGGTGAAGTGGGCCTGCAGGCCGACGCAGTCGATCGGCACGCCGCGGGACTTGAAGTCCCGCACCATGTTGTACACGCCCTGGGTCTTGCCGTAGTTCCAGTTGTCGATGTTGTAGTCGTTGTAGCAGAGCTTGGTCGACGGGTCGGCCGCGCGCGCGGTCTTGAACGCGACCTCGATCCAGTCGTTGCCGGTGCTCTGCAGGTTCGACGAGCGGCGGCTGCCGTCCTCGTTGAAGGCTTCGTTGACGACGTCCCAGTAGGCGAGCTTGCCTTGGTAGTGGGCCATCACCTTCTGGATGTGGTTGATCATCGCGTTGCGCAGCGAGCTGCCGCCCATGCTCTGCATCCAGCCCGGCTGCTGGGCGTGCCAGGCGAGGGTGTGGCCGCGGACCTTGGCGCCGTGGCCGACGGCCCAGTTGTAGATCTGGTCGCCGGAGGAGAAGTTGAACTGGTTCTGGTTGGGCTCGGTCGCGTCGGGCTTCATCTCGTTCTCGGGCGTGACCATGTTGAATTCGCGCCCGGCGATCGTGGTGTAGGCCGAGTCCCCGAGCCTGCTCGCGGCGATCGCGGTGCCGAAGTAGCGGCCGGACTGGGCGGCGGCCGCCCCCAGGGTGCTGGCCGCCGCGTCGGCGCCGGGGGCTGTCACCAGGACAGCGGCGGTCGCGGCGACGGTGGCCACTCCGGCCAGTGCCCGGGTGGCGGGTGACCGCCACCATCTGCGCGGGCCCGGCGAACTTCCTGCCATCGGTGGTCTCCTTACCGGCATGCGCGCCCAGGAACTGCCCACCGCGGGTCGCCGGTGACCTGGACGAGTCGACGTAGTTACTTACCGCCAGCAGAAGAACACGGTGGATCGCCGGCCCGCAAAGAGTTTCGATCGACTTTCGGTCCCCGGACCGGGGCAGGTGCTCAGGCGAACGAACCGGGAAGTGCCGCGCTTACCGGCGTCGCGCGTCGTCCAGGCGCCGGGCCTGCGCGGCCTGCTCGAACGGCGTGTCGCCCGCCGGGTGACGATCGCCCAGCCCGGCGAACAACGCCGCCACCTTCACCGAGTCGTGGTGGGAGGCGAATTCGGCGAGTGCGGGGTCCGTGGCCGCCAGCACCTGCCGGAACCGGAGCTCCGCGAGCGGGCCGAGGCGGTCGTAGATCTGCAGGAAGACCTTCTGGGCCCGGTCGCGGGCCCAGTCGGCGGGCAGCAGTTCGGCGGGCAGGTCGGGGTCGGACTCCGGGAACCGGCGCCAGTCGACGCGCAGCTCGGTGCGCGCGCGGAAGGCCTGCGCCGGGCTGATCAGGCCGGCGTCCAGGCCGGTGAGCACCTGCTCGTACCGCTCGACGAACTGCTCGTACTCCCGGGCGAGGGGCTCGAGGTCGAACGCCGCGACCGCCGCGGCCGGCCCCGGGGCCTCGGTGGCGCGGAAGACCGTCGCGCTGCGGAGACCGAGCTCGTCCAGTGCGGTCAGCGCCGGTCCGGTCAGGTCGTGCGGGCTGACCCACACCCCGTCGTAGAGCGCGGCGAACCGCAGGACCCGCAGCCGTGACCGCAGCGCGGTGCGCAGGCCGCGGTCCTGTTCCGGTACCGAGAAGGTGACCACGGTCCACTGCCCGTCCCAGTCGGGCGCGGTCGTGCCGAAGGTCAGCATCCGGTGCGTGCGCTCGATGATGACCTCGGACGTGCGGGCCGGGATGCCGTACGCCGTCGTCCGCCCGCTGCGGGACACGGTGAGCAGGCCGCGGGCGGCGAGCCGGCGGATCGCCGCCCGCGCGCTCGCCGGGCTGATGTCGAACTCGCCGAGCAGCTCCACCAGCGCGGCCGACGGGATGTGCTCGTCGCGCCAGTACCAGAAGTCGCCGAGCAGGGAAGTCAGGAGCAGCTGCGGTTCGGCTCCCTGCTGAGCGCGGGGCAGCGGGCCGGTCGTCATCGCGCGCCTGCCTCTTCCGGGGTTCGGCTCGGCGGTCGGCCGGAGCTGCCCACCGCGGGTGTCCATGGTGGCAGTGCGCTCCGCCCGGTCGCATCGAGGGGTTGAATCACGCGACACATCATGCGACGATCGGCGCCCAGATAGCAACCAATTGATTCTTCAGGTTCCCTCGCCGCCCGGCCAGGACGGCCTTCCCCAGGAAGAAAACGACATGGGTTCCTCTCTTCGTCAATGGCGTCGAAGCTCGCTCGCCGTGGTCGCCGCCGGGCTCGTCCTGGCCGGCTGCACGGTCGACGACGGTGCGGCCCCGGCGCCCACGGCCGCCGCGCTGACCACCGACCAGGCGCTGCACGACCAGCTGCCGCAGGCGGTCAAGGACTCGGGCGTCCTCCGGTTCGCCGGGGACTCCCACCCGCCGTACCGGACCGTCGGCCCGGACGGCAAGACGGTCACCGGCATCGACCACGACTTCCAGGAAGCGCTCGGCCAGCTCCTGGGCGTGCGCACGGAAACCACCATCGTCAGCGGGCTCCCGGCCGCGCTGCAGGGCATGCTGAGCGGCCGTTACGAAGCCTTCAACGGACCCGTCAAGGCCACCGCCGAACGCGAGAAGCAGTTCGACACCGTCACGTGGATGACCACCCGCACCGCCTACGTGATCCCCGAAGGCTCCGCCGCGGGCGTCAAGCAGGCCGCTGACCTGTGCGGCAAGCGCGTCGCGGTGGTCACCGCCAGCGTCGTGGAGGGCCAGCTCGCCAAGCTGTCCACGTTCTGCGAGGGCAAGCAGCGCCCGGCCGTGCAGGTGGTCGGGCTCGACGACACGAACGCCACCCTGCTGGCCGCCAAGTCCGGCCGCGCCGACGCCGCCGGGATGACCCAGGCCGCGGCGATCGACGTCACCAGCCAGCAGAAGGGGCAGTACGAATACGTGACGCAGACCGAGGAGCAGGGCGCGACGAAGGACAACCTCGCGCTCTACACCCCGAAGGCCGGCAAACTCGGCCCGGTCCTGCAGAAGGCCTTCGAAGAGCTGTTCCGCAACGGCACCTACACCCGGATCATGCAGAAGTGGGGCCTCGAGGACGTGACGGTCCCGCAGCCGCTGTTCGACGTGGCCTCCGCGAAATGACCGCGGTGTCCACTGTGGAGAAGACGTCGGCGGCCGGTGACGACGTCGCCGCCGCCCGCGGCCGCTTCCGCCCGCTGCGCTGGCTGTTCGTGCTCGTGCTGGCCGTGGTGCTGGCCCAGCTGGTCGTCTTCCTGGTCGGCAACCCCCGGTTCCAGTGGGACGTCGTGGCGAAGTACCTCTTCGAAAAGAGCGTCATGGCCGGCCTCGGCACCACGGTGCTGCTCGCGGTCGCCGCGATGGTGCTCGGTTCGCTGGCCGGCGGGGTGGTCGCGGCGATGCAGCTGAGCGGGTTCGGGCCCGCCCGGTGGGTGGCGACCCTGTGGGTGGGCCTGTTCCGCGGCATCCCGCCGCTGGTGCAGCTGATCTTCTGGTTCAACCTCGCCTACCTGTTGCCCCGGCTCTCGCTGGGCATCCCGTTCGGCCCGGTCTTCGGCAGCTGGGACGCCAACAGCGTCATCACGCCGCTGACGGCCGCGGTGATCGGCCTGTCGCTGGTCGAATCGGCGTACCTGGCGGAGATCTTCCGCGCCGGGGTGACGTCGGTCGACCCCGGGCAGCGCGACGCGGCCCGCGCGATGGGCTACCCGCCGGGCCAGACGCTGCTGCGGATCGTGCTGCCGCAGGCGATGCGCGTGATCATCCCACCCGCGGGCAGCCAGTTCATCAACGTGCTCAAGGGAACCGCGCTGGTGTCGGTCATCGCGATGTCGGACCTGCTGCACTCGGTGCAGGTCATCTACAACCGCACCTACGAGATCGTGCCGATGCTGCTGGTCGCCTGCTTCTGGTACCTGGTCGTGGTCACCGTCCTGACGGCCGGGCAACGCCGGCTGGAACGCCGGTTCTCCCGCGGGCACCGGAGTGCGCGATGAGCGCGCCGGTGCTGCGGATCGGCGACGTCCGCAAGCGGTTCGGCACGGTGACCGCGCTCGACGGCGTCAGCCTCGACGTCCACGAGGGGGAGGCGGTCGTCGTGGTCGGGCCGTCGGGCTCCGGCAAGTCGACGCTCGTGCGCTGCGCCCACCAGCTGGAGCCCATCGACGGCGGCGCGATGTACCTCGACGGCGAGCTGCTGGGCCACCGGCGCTCCCCGGCCGGCCTGCGTCCGCTGACCGAGCGGCGGATCGCCGCCCAGCGCCGTCGGATGAGCATGGTCTTCCAGCAGTTCAACCTGTTCCCGCAGTTCACGGTGCTGCGCAACGTGACCGACGCGGCGATCCGCGTCCACGGGCGGGACCGGTCCACTGTGGAGCGGGAGGCCCGGGAACTGCTGGAGCGCATCGGCCTGGCCGGGCGCGAGGACCACTACCCGCGGCAGCTCTCGGGCGGGCAGCAGCAACGGGTCGCCATCGCCCGGGCCGTCCTGGTCCGGCCGCGGATCATGCTGTTCGACGAGCCGACCAGCGCCCTCGACCCGGAGCTGGTCGACGAGGTCCTGGCCGTGCTCCGGAGCCTCGCCGCGGCGGGGACCACGATGGTCGTGGTCACCCACGAGATGGCCTTCGCGCGTGAGGTGGCCGACCGGTGCGTGTTCATGGAGGCGGGCCGGATCGTCGAGGAGGGTCCGCCCGGCGAGTTCTTCGCGCGGCCGCGCACCGACCGGCTGCGTGCCTTCCTGTCCCGTCATCTGTCCGAAAAGGAGGGTGTTTCGTGATCACTGTCGGCGCTGTCGGCGACCTCATTCTGGACGAGCCGGACCCGGAGTCCTTCCTCGCCCCGGCCGCGCCGGTGCTGCGCGGGATGGACCTGGCGATCGGGCACGTCGAGGTGCCGCACTCGACCACCGCGGTGCAGCAGAGCACCGACGTCCCGGCGCCGCCCGCGGATCCCGCGGCGCTGAAAGCGGTGGCCGAGGCCGGTTTCGAGGTGGTCACCCTGGCGGGCAACCACGTCCTCGACGCCGGTGCCGGGGGGCTGGCCGACACGATCGCCTACTCCCGCGCGGCGGGCATGGTGACCGCGGGCGCCGGGACGAACCTGGCCGAAGCCCGGCGCCCGGCGATCGTCGAACGCGGTGGCCTGCGCATCGGGGTGCTGTCCTACAACTGCGTCGGCCCGCGCGAGTCCTGGGCGGCCTCCCGCAAGCCGGGGTGCGCGTACGTCCACGTCCTCACGCACTACGAACTGGACCACGCCAGCCCGGGCGGACCGCCGAAGATCTACACCTTCGCCGACCCGGACAGCCTGGAGGCGATGGCCGAGGACGTGCGCCGTCTGCGGGCCGAGGCCGACGTCGTGCTCGTGGCGCTGCACAAGGGCGTCGGGCACACGCCGGTCACCGTCGCGATGTACGAAAGCCCGGTCGCCCGCGCGGCGGTCGACGCCGGTGCCGACGCCGTGTTCTCCCACCACCCGCACATCATGCGTGGCATCGAGGTCCACGGAGGACGGCCGATCTTCCACGGCCTCGGCAACTTCGCCACCGTCACCCACGCCCTGACGCCGGGAGCCGGGGTCGGCGCGGACGAGCTGCGCGCGTGGGCCGAGCGGCGGACGAAGCTCTACGGCTTCGCGCCCGACCCGGACATGCCGTTCTTCCCGTTCCACCCGGAAAGCCGCAACACGGTCATCGCCTTCTGCCGCTTCGACGAGAACGGGATCCGCGAAGCCGGTTTCGTCCCGTGCTGGATCGACGACCGCGGCCGTCCCGTGCCGGTCGGGGGCACTCCGCAGGGCGAGGCCGTGGCGAAGTACGTCGAGGACATCACCCGCGGTGCCCGGCTGAACGGCCGGTTCACCACCCGCGGCACCGAAGTGCTCGTCGCTCTCTCCGAAGGGGTTCCCGCATGACCGACCAGCCACTGGCCGGCCGCACCGTCGTCGACCTGACCACCGCGCTCGCCGGACCGTACGCGACGCTGCTGCTCGCCGGGCTCGGCGCCACGGTGATCAAGGTCGAAAACCCGGCCACGGGCGGGGATTCCTCCCGCAACAACGCGCCCTACGTCGGTCGCGACGGGCTCAACCTGGCGCGGCGGCACGACGACGACCTGTCGGTGTCGATGCTGCTGCGCGGCCGCAACAAGCTCAGCGTCACGCTCGACCTGAAGAACCCCCGGTCCCGCGCGGTGTTCACCGACCTCGTCCGCGACGCCGACATCCTGGTCGAGAACTACAGCCCGGGCGTCACCGACCGGCTCGGCATCTCCTACGAGCGGGTCCGGGAGATCAACCCCCGGCTCGTCTACACCTCGATCAGCGGGTTCGGCGCGCAGGGTGGCCCGGGCTCCGGCAAGGCGATGGACTCGATCATCCAGGCGCTGAGCGGCGTCATGATGACCGCCGGCGAGCCCGACGAGGGCCCGGTCCGCTTCGGCCTGCCGATCGGCGACCTGCTGGCGCCGCTGTTCGCGGTGGTCGGCACCGTTTCCGCGCTGCTGCAGGCCGAACACACCGGCGAGGGCCAGCACGTCGACGTGTCGATGCTCGGCGCGCTGACCTCGCTGGTCGCGTGCGAGCCGTTCGACGCCTTCGAGGCGGTCGGCCTGCCGCAGCGCACCGGGTCGATGGTGCCGCGGCTGGCGCCGTTCGGCATCCTGCCCGCGCTGGACGGCTATCTCGCCCTCTGCGCGCCGACCGACGCGTTCGCGCACGGGGTGCTCCGCGCGATCGGCCGTCCGGAACTGGCCGACGACGACCGCTACCGGACGCGGGACCAGCGCGTCCGCGCCGCCGACGAGCTGCACGAGCTCATCCGCGAATGGTGCCGGGTGCGGCCGCTGGCCGAGATCCTCGCCGCGTTCACCGCCGAAGGCGTGCCCGCGGCCGAGGTCCGCGAGCCGCGCGAGGCGGTGCGGGATCCGCTGGTCCTGGCCCGCGAGGAGGTCGTGCCGCTGACGCACCCGCGGCACGGCGCGGTGGCCGACCTGGCCGGCACCGGGGTGCCGATCCGGTTCTCCGGCGCCCGCGTCGCTCTCGACCGGCCCGCACCCGGGCTGGGCGAGCACAACGAGCACGTCTACCGCGAGCTGCTCGGCTACACCGAGCAGCAGGTCGCGGACCTGGTCGCGGAGGCCGTGATTTGAGCGCCGTGGGGTACGTCGGCGCGGACGTCCCGGTCGAGCTGATCACCGCGGCGGGGCTGCTCCCGCTGCGGCTGACCGGAAAGCCCGGCCAGGACCGCGCGCCCGGCGACCGGTACCTGGGCCGGGGCGTGGACCCGGTGGCCCGGTCGATCCTGACGCGGATCCTCGCCGAGGACTACGGTCCGCTCGAAGCCATCGTGGTGTCCCGCGACTGCGAAGCCTCGCTGCGGCTGTTCTACGCCTTGCGCGAGCTGCACCGGGTCGAGCCGGAGCGGCGGTTGCCGCCGGTGCGCTTGGTGGACGTCCTGCACCTGCCGCACCACACGACCACCCGGTACGTCCACGCGAAGATCGCGCAGCTGCGCGAGTGGCTGGGGCAGTGGCGGCCGATCGGCGACGACGACCTCGCCGCGGCCATCACCGCCCACGACACCCTCCGGCGGTCGCTTGGGCAGGCCGCCGCCCTGCGCCGGGCGAACCGGCTGAGCGGCACCCGCTTCCTCGCACTCGTCGCCGCGACCACCGCGGTGCCGGTCACGGAGGCCATCGCGCTCGTCGATCGGGTCCTCGCCGACCCCCGCGAGACCGAAGGGGTGCGGCTGTTCCTCACCGGGAGCTCGCACGACTCCCCGGAGGTGTACGAAACGCTGGAGCACAACGGTTTCCTCGTCGTGGGGGAGGACCACGACTGGGGGGAGCTGCTGTTCGCCCGCACCTGTGCGGCGCCCACGGAACTCGCGCTCGCCGAGCGCTACCAGCACAACGGCCCCGCCGCCCCCCGCGCGTCCATCCGGCAGCGCGCCGCGCACACGGCCGCGGCTGCTCGCGCTTGCGGTGCGGAGGTCCTGTTCTCCTACGCGCGCGTCCACGACGACGCGCCGCCGTGGGACTTCCCGGAGCAGCGGGCCGCGACCGGGCTGCGCGCGGTCCTGGCCGAGCGGCAGCCCTACGGCGAGCTGACTCCCGAGGCGCTGGCGGCCCTGGTCCCGGCGGGAGCGGCGGCATGACCGCCCGGCTGGCGTCGGCGACCACCGCGACCGCCTACCAGCGCGAGTGGTTCGCCCGGGTCCGCGCCGCCGATGGCCCCGTGGCGCTGGTCAACGCGGACGCGCCCCAGGAGATCTTCCGCGCCATGGACATCCCGTACGTGGTCAACCAGTGGTGGGCCTCGATCGTCGCGGCGAAACGCCAGACCCAGCGCTACCTCGGGCTGCTGCGCGAACGCGGTTACCCCGACTACGTCGAGCAGTACAGCGCGACGTCGCTCGCGTCGGCGTTCGAGGACGATCCCGGCCAGGCGCCGTGGGGTGGGCTGCCGAAGCCGTCGATCGTGCTGGGGGAGACCACCGGCGACGCGTCCCGGAAGATCTTCGACGTCTGGGACGCCCAGCCCGGCGTCACCTACTACCCGCTCGAGAGCGCGGCGGAGAACGAGGTTCCGGAGCGGTGGTGGGAGCTGATGCCGCACCGCTGGGAGGAGGCCATCGGCAGCGACCGTCTCGACCTGCTGACCGGCGAGCTGACCGGGCTGATCCGGTTCCTGGAGCAGACGACCGGCCGGGTGTTCTCCGAGACGCGGTTCCGGGAGGTCCTGGACCTGGTCAACGAGCAGCAGGAGTGGAACCGCCGCACCCGTGACCTCATCGCCGCCGCCCGGCCGTGCCCGATCGCCGTCACCGACGGCATCCCGAGCGTCATGGTGCCCCAGTGGCATCGCGGGACCGAATGGGCGCGCGACGCCGCGCGCGCGTTCCACGACGAGGTGCGCGAGCGGATCGACACGGGCGTCGCGGTGTGCCCGGACGAGCGGCTGCGGCTGATGTGGATCGGCCGCGGGCTGTGGTTCGACCTCGAGTTCTACCAGCGGTTCCAGCGGTCGCACGGCGCGGTCTTCGTGTGGTCGATGTACCTGGCCATCGCGGCCGACGGCTACCTGCGCTACGGCGACGACCCGCTGCGCGCCCTCGCCGCCCGCTTCGCCGCCTTCGGCGACCAGCTCTACACACCGCCGTGGTCGGCGGAGTGGTACGTGAAGGAGGCCCGGCACCACGGGGTGGACGGGGTGGTGCACCTGGTCTCCGACGACGCCCGCGGCAGCTATTTCACCACCCGGGCCCTGCGCGCGGCGGGCGTCCCGGTGCTCGAACTGCACGCGGACAACGTCGACGCCCGCACGGGCGGCGACCTCGACGCGCGCATGACCGCTTGGCTCGACGCATTGCTTTGACCGTCAGGAAAGGAACCCCTGTGAGACGACCTCTTCGCCGACGAAGCCGAAGAACGATCCTCGCGGCCGCCGCCCTCGGCCTGGCGGCCGGCGGGTGCACGGTGGGAGCCGGCTCGCCGCCGCTGGCGACCGGGACGAACCTCGCCGTGGTGCAGTCCTTGCACGACGCGCTGCCGCAGGCGATCAAGGACGCCGGGGTGATCCGGTTCGCCGGCGACTCCCACCCGCCCTACCGCACGGTCGCCCCGGACGGGTCGGTCACCGGAATCGACGCCGACTTCCAGGCTGCGATCGGCCAGGTGCTCGGGGTGCGGACGCGGACCACCGTCGTCGCCGGGCTCCCGGCCGCGCTCCAGGGCATGCTGGGCAACCGGTACGACGCGTTCAACGGCCCGGTCAAGGCCACCGCCGAGCGCGAGAAGCAGTTCGACACGATCACCTGGATGACCACCCGCACCGCGTACGTGTTCCCGACCGGCTCGACGGCCGGGATCGCCCGGGTCGAAGACCTCTGCGGCAAGCGCGTCGCCGTGGTGACCGCCAGCGTCGTGGAAGACCAGCTGAACAAGCTGTCCCGGTTCTGCACGGAAAGCAAGCGCCCGGCCACGCGGACGGTCGGGCTCGACGACACCGACGCCACGCTGCTGGCCACCCGCTCGGGCCGCGCGGACGCCGCCGGCATGACCGAGGCCGCCGCGATCGACGTCACGCAGCGGCAAGGGGGGAACAAGTACGTCACCCAGACCGAAGCGCAGGGAGCGACCAAGGACGACCTGGCGTTGTACGTCCCCAAGTCCTCGAAGCTGGGGCCGGTCCTGCAGAAGGTGTTCGAAGAGCTTTTCCAGGACGGTACCTACGTCGGAATCATGTCCCGCTGGGGACTCAACCAGGTCTCGGTTCCGAAGCCGGTCCTCAACGCGGCCTCGCAGGGATGAAGGAGCTGCTCATGCGCACCAAGGTGCTGTCCCACCTGGCCGTGCTCACGGTCCTGGCGGCCGGTCTCCCCGCGACCGCGCACGCGGCGGAAGCCGGGAAACCCTGCCCCGCACCGGTTTCGGCCGCGCGGTGCGTCGACGGGCAGCTGGCCGACGGCACGCCGTACACCTTCGCCAGACCGGGCCGCTGGAACGGCGCCGTGCTGGTGGACCTCGACTTCGCCGCGGGCGGCCTGGCGAGCGCACTCACCGCGAGCCTGCTGGAGCGCGGTTACGCCGTGGGCGGCACCACGCGCACGGTCACCGGCTGGAACATCGCGCGAGCCATCGACAACCAGGCGGAAGCGCTTCGCCGGTTCGAAACCGCGTTCGGCCCGGCCCGGTACGCGATCGCCGAAGGCCGCTCGATGGGCGGCATGGTCGCCGCCGGCGCCGCGCAGGTGCACCCGGACCGCTTCGACGCGGCTGTCCCGATGTGCGGCGGCCTCGGCGGCTCGGTCGGGCAGTGGAACCAGAAGCTCGACACCGTCTTCACGCTCAAGACCCTGCTGTTCCGCGACACCGCCCTGCCGGTCACCGGCATCCCCGCCGACGTCCCCGGCACCCAGCAGCGGTGGCTGTCGGCGGTGACGTCGGCGCAGGGCACCGCGGCGGGCCGGGCACGCATCGCGCTCGCGGCGGCGATCGGCCAGCTGCCGGGCTGGGGCTTGGCCGCCGACGGCACGACGACCCCGGTGCCGGACGGCCGTGACGCCGACGGCGTCGAGCAGGGAATGTACCTGGCGCTCGCCGGTGGTCCGCTGCCCTACCTCGGGCAGGCGGTCAGCAGCCGCCGGGCGATCGAGCAGGTGACGGGCGGGAACCCGTCGTGGAACACCGGCGTCGACTACGCACGCCAGCTCGCGACGGCGACGCCGGACCAGCGGAACGCCGTGCGCCGGCTGTACGAGCGGGCGGGGCTCGACCTGCGCGCGGACCTGGGACGGCTCGCGGCCGAACCCCGCGTGTCCGCCGATCCCGCGGCCGTCCGCCACCTGGAGCGGGGCATCGTGTTCACCGGCGACCTGCGGATCCCGGTGCTCACCGTCAACGGGACCGGCGACCAGATCTCGACCGTCGCCCAGCAGCAGTCCTACGGCGCACTGGCCGGCCGGGCGGGCACCGCGTCCCTGCTCCGGCAGACCTACGTCCGGACCGCCGGCCACTGCACCTACACCACCGGCGAGCAGCAGGCGGCGATCGACCGGATGCTGGCGCGGCTGCGGACCGGGCACTGGCCGGACACCGCACCCGCGACGATGAACCGCCTGGCGATGGCCGTGGACGGCGGGCAAGGACGCTATCTGCCCTACACGCCGCCGCGGTTCAACCGCGCCTATCCCGCGGTCGGCCGGGGGTAGTCACCACGGCGTCACGGCGTCACGGCGTCGCGGCGGAGTAAACGCGGGGGGAACGGGTAGCCCTCGGTTCGACTTCGGCGAAAGGCAGGCCCCGGTGACGATCGACGACCCGCAGGACCCCGCGACGCCCACCCGGACGAAGGCCCGCTGCGTGCTGGTGCCCGGAGACGGCCCGGAGAGCCCCGGCCGGACCCGCGCGTGGACGCGGTGGACCCTCCGGCAGGTCAGCCCGGACCTCCCCGAAGACCGGGTCACCGACGTGCTGCTGGTGGTCGACGAACTGATGTCGAACGCCGTGCTCCACGGCGGGGGTTGCCGCCACGTCGTGCTCGCCGTGGAGACGGACCGGGTGGTGGTGAAGGTCGCCGACCACAGTCCGGCGCTCGCGTACGT
Source organism: Amycolatopsis sp. NPDC005961 (assembly GCF_040629235.1). Taxonomy (NCBI): domain Bacteria; kingdom Bacillati; phylum Actinomycetota; class Actinomycetes; order Pseudonocardiales; family Pseudonocardiaceae; genus Amycolatopsis; species Amycolatopsis sp. NPDC005961. The sequence continues at coordinate 30,150 of NZ_JBEXVF010000073.1, forward strand.
TCCGGCTCCCGACGTCCGCAGCGTGAGCGGGATGCGGATGGTCGGCGACGGGGCGAGCACCTGGGGCCAGGCCGTCGATGACGCGGGCAAGACGGTGTGGGCCGTGGTCCGGCTCGGCTGACGCGGTGCCCGCCCGGCCGGTCAGCGGCCGGGCCGCACGAGGTCGTCGACGAACTTCAGCTTGGCGTGGACCCGGGGCGCGAGGACGAACGGGTAGAGGTCGTCCTTGCCCATGCTGCGGTTGAGCTGGTTGAGGGCGCGCGACAACGGCGTCCACGTCGCCAGCAGGACGTCGAGGTCGTCGCCGTGCTCGTCGGGGATGGCGTCGACCGGGGTGCTCCGGTGGGGCTCGATCGGGTCGCCGGCCACGAGCACGCCCACCGCCGCGGCGGTCTGCACGGTGTCGCGGATGTGCAGCAGGTGGGCGAACGTCTCGGCCCAGTCCTCCCACGGGTGCGCCGCGGCGTAGTGGCTGACGTGGCTCTCCGCCCACGCGGTGCCGGGCGTCGTCGCGTAGTGGTCGCTCAGGGCCTGCCGGTAGTCGGCTCGTTCGTCGCCGAACAGCCGGCGGAACTCCGGCAGCGCGGGCCCGTCGGCGACGAGGCGGTCCCAGTACCAGTGCCCGACCTCGTGCCGGAAGTGGCCGAGCAGCGTGCGGTAGGGCTCGTCGAGGCGGGCGCGGACGGCTTCACGGTGGCTGTCGTCGCCCTCGGCGAGGTCGATCGTGATGACGCCGCCGGCGTGCCCGGTGGTCACCGGGCGGTCGCGGCTGGACAGTAGGTCGAAAGCGAGGCCCTGCCGGGGATCGGCCGTGCGGTCGGTCACCGGCAGGCGGAGGTCGTCGAGCTGGTAAACGAGCCGGCGCTTGGCGGCTTCCGCCCGGCGGAACGCGTCGAGGGCCCGGTCGTCGCCGTCGTCGGGCCGCGTTCTCGTCAAGGCGCAGCAGCCGCACAGCATGCCCTCGGCCGCGGTCCAGTTGCACCCGGCGAGCTCGGCATTGGCGCACCCGTGCGAGTCCTCGGCTTCGACCATCGCGCGGGTCGCACGGTCGTAGCGGACGGCGGTGCCGCAGACCACGCACCGGGAGTTCTCGAAGAACAGCAGGTTGGCGCATTCCGGGCAGGTGAACGTGCGCATCAGCCGTCCAGTTCCTGGTGCCGCTCGGTGAGGGTGTGGGCCAGCCGGCTCAGTTTGACGTTGAGCTCCTGGGAGGTGCGACGCAGGATGTCGAACGCTTCGTCGGCGCTCACCCCGCGGCGGTTCATCAAGATCCCTTTGGCCTGGCCGATCACGTCCCGGCTGTCGATGGCGCGCCGCAACTGCTCTTCGCGCAGTGCGGCCGCCGTGTGCGCGGCGGTCCCGGCCAGCGCGACCGAGGCGTGGGCCGAGAGGACCAGCGCGTGGTCGACCGCTCCGTCGCCGAAAGCTCCGCGCCGCCGGCTGTAGAGGTTGATGGCGCCGGGTTCCCGGTCGGAGTCGCGCTCGGTGAGCAGCGTGGTCGCCAGGAGCGACCCGAAGCCGAGTTCGGCGGCGCGCGGACCGAACTCCGGGAACTCCGCCGAGCGGGCCAGGTCGTCGGCCAGCGCGTGGCCGGGACCTCGGTGCTCCGCCGCCGCCACGCAGGGGCCTTCGCCGGTCAGGTACTGGATCCGGTCCAGCTCCTCCGCGGTCTCGTCGGTGCTCACCGCCGTGTGGAAGCCGCCGTCGGGGGAGCGGAGGGTGATGCTGGCCAGATCCGCCTCCGGCACGATGCGCAACGCCGCGACGACCACCTGGCTCATCGCCTCGTGCAGGGTTTCGGCCTCCAGCAGCGTGCCGGCCAAAGCGCCGAAGTGGTGAGCCAGCGGCCCGTCTTCCGGGAGGGGACAACGGTCCCAGCCGTCACCGGCCGGATCGGCGCGGAACCGGACACGATCCGCTTCCCAGCCGACGTCGGTCTGCTTGTCGACATCGCTCATGTCGGAATCCTCCTCCGTGGTGGCTCGTGGGCCGGGTACCGGATCGACACCGGCGGTGCCGGTCGCCACCGACGTGATCAAGCTCTCGGAGGCCCCGAGGCCGGGCGGTGGCGCCGGCTGCTGGCTCAACCGGCGCCACCCTTCGTCTCACAAGGAGACAAGCGCGTGTACCCACTGGGGCCGGTTTCACGCGTGCGTGATCTTGCCGCCGTGTTTCGTCAAGAGCCGCGAGGTGCCGCCGAGGATCCGGCGTCGAGCGCGGCCAGCACGGCGTCGCCGTTCGTCCTGGCCCACTCGGTCAGGACGTGGATCGGGTCGATCAGGGTCTTCCCCAGCGGGGTCAGTTCGTACTCGACGCGGGGCGGCACCTCGGCGTAGGCGCGGCGGTGGACGAGCCCGTGTGCCTCGAGCCGCCGGAGCGTCTGGGTGAGCATCTTGCGGGAGATGCCGCCGATCAGCTCCACCAGGTCGCCGTGGCGCACCGGGCCCTCGCTGAGGCCGGCGAGCACGACCACCGTCCACTTGTCGGCGATCAGCTCGACCGCGAGGCGCCCGGGGCAGTCGGCGAGGAAGAAGTCCCGGGGGCGGAAACCGCTCATGGCGCCGAAAGGTACCCGGGGGTTCCCATCGGGACCATAGCTTGGGGTCGCAGCTCACCCGAAAAAGGAGTCAGGAGACCATGAAGGTCATCACCCAGCAGTCGTTCGGTGGTCCCGAGGTCCTCACCGTCGTGGACGCCCCCGAGCCCCGGCCCCGGCCGACCGAAGTCGTCGTCCGGGTCAAGGCGATCGGGCTGAACCCGCTGGAGGCGCGGCTGCGCGCCGGCGAGTTCCCGTTGCTCGGCCGGCCGCCCTTCGTCCTCGGCTGGGACATCAGCGGAGTGGTCGAGGCGTCGCCGCAGACGTGGCGGTTCCGGCCCGGCGACGACGTGTTCGGGATGCCCCTGTTCCCGCGCGCGGCCGACGGGTACGCCGAACTGGTGGCGGCGCCGGCTCTGCACCTGACGCGCAAGCCGGCTTCGCTGTCCCACGTCGAGGCGTCGGCGTTGCCGATCGCCGGCTTGACGGCGTGGCAGGGCCTGGTCGACCTCGCCGGGGTGGCCGAGGGCGATCGCGTTCTGGTGCACGGGGGCGGCGGCGGGGTCGGCCACGTCGCCGTCCAGATCGCGAAAGCGCTCGGCGCGTACGTGATCGCGACGGCGAGCGGCGACAAGGCCGGCTTCGTCAAGGAACTCGGTGCCGACGAAGTCGTCGACTACACGGCGGTCGACTTCACCGGCGCGGTTCGCGACGTCGACGTGGTCCTGGACACGATCGGCGGCGAGACGGCCGAACGGTCGCTCGACGTGCTCCGCCCCGGCGGTCACCTGGTGACGGCGGTCGCGGAGGACAACGCGGACCTCGCCGCCCGGTGCGAGACGGCCGGCAGTCGCTTCAGCGGCATCGCGGTCGACCCCGATCCGGTCGCCCTGCGAGGCCTCGCCGATCTCGTCGACCGGGGCCGCCTCCGGGTCCACGTCCAGGAGACCTTCCCGTTCGAGCGCATCGCCGACGCGCACCGGCTGCTCGACCGTGGGCACCTGCGGGGCAAGGTCGTCCTCACGATGCCCGGCTGAGGCCCGGCCGTTCTTCCGCTCGATGTCCCTCGGGGGAGCTACCCGCGCTGTCCCCGGAGCGGGGATTCGCGACCCCGTCGACGTTCCCTAGTCTTTTGCGGCATACGCCGGAACTGCGGTGCGACGACGTCGCGTCGAGGAGGGAACGCGCTCATGGCGAGCTCGGGCTGGACCGCCGCCGACATCCCGGATCAGCGAGGGCGGATCGCGGTCGTCACCGGCGCGAATTCCGGGGTCGGCTTCGAGACCGCGAGGATGCTCGCCGAACGGGGCGCGCGGGTGGTCCTGGCGTGCCGGGACACGGGCAAGGCCGCCGCGGCGTGCGACGCGATCCGGGCGACCGCACCGGATGCCGACCTCCGCACCGTCCGGCTGGACCTCGCGGACGCGGCGTCGGTCCGCACGGCGGCGGCGGTCCTCGACGAGGAGTTCGACCACATCGACCTGGTGATCAACAACGCCGGAGCCGCGTTCGGGAAACTGTCCCTTGTGGACGGCGTGGACCGGACGTTCGTCACCAACCAGCTGGGGCCGTTCGCCTTCACCGGGCTGCTGCTGCACCGCGTGACGGCCGCACCGGCCGGGCGGATCGTCACGGTGACCAGCGGCGGCCACGAGATGGGCCGGCTGCTCCTCGACGACCTCGGCTTCGCGAAGAGCCGGTACCGCCGTTGGCGCGCCTACACGCAGACGAAGCTGGCCAACGTCCTGTTCGCCACGGAGCTCCAGCGACGGCTGGCGGCAGCCGGGACGCCGGCGATTTCGGTGGCCGCCCACCCCGGGGCGGCGGCCACCGAATTCGGCCGCAACAGCGGCGGTGTGCTGCGGGTGGCTTCGGCACCGCCGGTCCGGTGGCTGCTGGCGCCGCTGGTCAACACGGCGGCCGAAGGCGCTTTGCCCACACTGCGGGCGGCCGTCGATCCGCAGGTTCGCGGAGGTGACCTGTACGGCCCGGCCGGGCCACACGGCATCAAGGGTCGGCCGGAACGCGTCGAGGCGGCCGCGGTCGCGCGCGACGAGGGTGCGGGGGCGATGGTGTGGGAGCGGTGCGAGCAGCTCACCGGGGTGCGTTACCCGCTGCCGTGACGAGACGTGCGACGCGGAACGGCGCGGGTGCCGCGATTCGTGGCACCCGCGCCGTCCGAGGAAGGGCTCAGGGGAGCTGGGCCACCTCCGTGTCCGTCAACGCCTTGCCGGTCACGGCGACCTCGTCGACCGCGCCGGGCCAGAAGTCGACGTTGCGGCCGTCGTACTTGGCTCGGCCGACCGTGAACGCGCCGGTGCTGACCAGCGCCGGTCCGGCCGGGGCCGTCGCCACCTTCACCCCGTCCACGTAGAGCCGGATCTCGTTGCCCGCCCGCACACCCGTGAGCTGGTACCAGCGGCCGATCTCCGGCACGACCTCGTACCGGGCCCGGTTGCCGCCGGGCGTGCTGAACGCGAACGCGCCCTGCCCGTACTGCAGGTAGAACGGGCTTTCGCGCTCCCGGCCGTCCTGGCTCACCGCGGTCGCGTAGTTGCCGGGCAGCGCGTCGAGCCGCACCTTCGCGGACACGGTGTAGTCACCGGTCGTGTCGACGACCGGGCCGTAGGTGTCCGCGGAGCCGCCGGTGAACTGCAGTGCGCCGTCCTTGAAGGCCGCCCCGGTGGGGGTGAGCGTCAGCGGGTTGTTGCCGCCGCTCGAATCCTTCGCGGTCGTGCCCCGGCGCTCGTCGAGGTTCCACGAACCCTTCCCCGCGTAGGGGTACGGCTTGCCCGCATTGGCACCGGCCTCGATCACGCGCCGGTTGATCTCGCGGACGGGACCCGGGTCGACCTTGATGCGCTTGCGGTCGTAGGTCCAGAGCCCGTTGAGCTCGCCTTCCAGGTCGGTGACCTGCGTGTAGACCGACGCCGACAGCTCGGCCCGCGCCTGCCCGAGGTAGAACGTGCGGGTGTTGTCGACGTACTTCGCCGTCAGCGCCGCCTTGTCCTCGACACCGCTGTAGATCGCGATCGGCGCACCCGGCCACTGGTGGCCCGGCGTGCGTAGCGTGAAGCCGCCGTGCTCACCGTCCATCGCGACACGCTTGCCGTCCGAACGCGCCGGATCGGTGTTGTTGTAGTCGTGGTGGTCGATGACGTCGCCCGCGCCCGAGTCACCCTTGGAGGCACAGCAGTTCACCCCGCTGTGGGCGTTGACGATGCGGCTCGGGTCGGTGGCCTTGACCTGGTCGGTGATCCGGCCGGTGGCGGTCTTGTCCCACTCGCCCCAGCCTTCGTTGAACACGATCCAGGCGTAGACGGACGGGTAGTTCTGCAGCTGGTGCATCTCTTCCAGGCCCTGGCTGAGCCACGCCTGCTGCGCCGCGGGGTTGTTGCCGTCCTCGACGGACACGAAGTCCTGCCACACCAGCAGCCCGAGCTGGTCCGCGTGGTAGTACCAGCGGGCGGGCTCGACCTTGATGTGCTTGCGGACGGCGTTGAAGCCGAGGTCCTTCTGCGCCTTCAGGTCGAAGACGAGGGCTTCGTCGCTCGGCGCGGTGTTCAGGCCGTCCGGGTAGAAGCCCTGGTCCAGCTGCATCAGGGAGAAGTACGGCTTGCCGTTGAGCGTCAGCTTGGGGACACCGTTGACGTTCGTGATGCCCGTGGAGCGCATGCCGAAGTAGCTCTTGACCCGGTCGCCGCCCAGCTTGACCTCCAGCTGGTACAGGTACGGGTCGTCCGGCGTCCACAGGTGCGGGTTCGGCACCGGCAGCTTCAGGTTCGCGTTCGCCGGTCCGGTGACCGTGGCGACCTGCCGGCCGCGCGCGTCCTTGGCGACCGCCGTGACGGTGGCGTTGCCGGCGGACTTGACGTTCAGCGCCAGCGAGTTCGTGGTGAGGTCGGGAGTCGTCTTGATCTCGTCGATGCCCTTGTCCGCCACGGGTTCCAGCCACACCGTCTGCCAGATGCCCGACGACGGCGTGTAGAAGATGCCGCCGGGGTTGGCGGACTGCTTGCCCTTGGGCTGGTACGGGCCGGTCGTGTCGGTGACGGCGACGACGATCTCCTGCTCGTCGCCGCGCTTGAGCGCGTCGGTGATGTCGGCGCTGAACGCCGTGTACCCGCCGGTGTGCTCGGCGACGAGCTTGCCGTTCACCCAGACCGTGGCCTGGTAGTCGACCGCGCCGAAGTTGAGCTTGAGGCGCTGCCCGCCGCCGATCTTCCAGTCGCGCGGGACGGTGACCGTGCGGCGGTAGAACATGTGGTCCTCGTGCCGTTCGAGCCCGGAAAGCTGCGACTCGATCGGGTAGGGCACGATCACCTTCTCGGGCAGCCGCTTGCCGAACGCCGGCTGCTGGCCTTCCTTGGCGGCCGAGAACTCCCACGGGCCGTTCAGGTTGACCCATTGGTCGCGCTCGAGCTGCGGCCGCGGGTATTCCGGCAACGGGTGGCGCGGGTCGGCGTCCTCGCCCCACGGCGTCCTGAGCCGTTCCGTCGACGCGTTCGCGACGATGCGTCCGGTCTTGCCGACCTTCGCGCCGTCCACCGCGAGCGCACCCGCGCCGTCGTAGTAGAGCGTGACCCGCTGGCCCTTCAGCACCCTCTCGGCCAGCCGGATCGTGACCCGGTCGCGGTTCGTCGTGATGAGCGAGACCGGCATCGGCGTCGCGTCGACCGCGATCCGCAGGTGGTCGGCGAGGTCGCCGGTACCCGAGACGCGGCCGTCGAAGCCGGTCGTGAGCGTGCGACCGTCCTTCGACACCTCCGCCGAGCGCGGCACGCCGGTGTAGCCGGCCGGCGGCGTGAACGCCGACAGCGGCACGATCTGCTTCGCGATGGCCGCGCTCGACCAGCGCAGGAACATGTTCGCGCCGCCGGTGTCCTGGAACATCTCCAGCTTGAAGTCGTACTGCCGGCCGGCGGTCAGCGTGACCGGTGCGCTGGTCTGCTCCCGGTCCCAGTCGCCGACCCAGTGGTCGATCACCGGCGCGCCGTCGACGAACAGCCGGAACCCGTTGTCGCCGATGGCGTAGAACGTGTAGTCGCCGGTCTGCGGCACGGCGAGCTGCCCGCTCCACCGGGCGGTCGTGTTCTCCGTCTGCCCGGCGACCAGCCCGAAGACCGAGGTCAGGTCCGGGTGGTCGACCTCCCCGTCGAGCGCGGTGCCGGCCAGGTTCGCGAAGTCGTGCGCGCCCGGCGCCGACATCGTGAAGTACTCGGCTTTCAGGCCGTGCAGGGGCTCGGCGGCACCGGCGGGCGGCGTTCCCGACGCCACGCCCAGCGCCACCAGGAGGGCGAGGAGGACGGAAGCGGCTCTTCTCATCGGCGAGATCCCCTTCGTTTTTACAACGTTGTAAAACGCTCTTCGGGCGATCCAATCAGATAAATCGGACTCCTGGCCACCGCCGAATGGCGGTATCTCCAGGTCTGAACGCCGAACACCGAGAGCTACGCTACTGCCGGTGATCGCCGTGACCGAGGTGGCCGGGCTCGGCGTCCTGGCCACGGCGGGCCGCCGCGGGGAGCGCCTCGGTGGAAAGCTGATCCCATGGGCACCGCACTGATCATCGGCGACCTCCAGCGAGGCATCCTCGGTTCCTTCGCCTTCACCCGGCAGGTGCTGGGGCCGCTGACCGAGCTGGTGCCCCGCGTGCGCGCGAATGGCGGGCTGGTGGTCCACGTCCACACCGCTTTCCGCGTCAACCGGGCGGACCTGCCGCCGAACAGCGCACTGTTCGCCGCGTTCTTCGAAGCGGGCGACGTCTTCCACGAGGGCTCGCCCGGCGTCGAACTCGAGCTGCCGGTGCGCCCCGAAGACGTGGTCGTGCGCAAACGCCGGGCGAGCGCCTTCGCCGGTACCGACCTGGACCTCGTCCTGCGGGCCCGCGGTGTGGAGACGGTGACCCTCGCCGGGGTGGCGACGAGTGCGATGGTCGCCGCGACAGCCTATGACGCCGCCGACCGTGGCTACGGCGTCTCCGTGCTCGCGGACTGCTGCGCCGACGAAGATCCCGCCGTGCACGAGTTCTTCATGGACCGGATCTTCCCGAGCCGGGGGTTCACCGTCACGTCCGGCGCCGGCTCGCGTTGACGCCCGGCGCCGGCCGTTCCCGGCGTCCCGGACTCAGAAGTCCAGGTCGAACTTGGTGACGTACCAGGCTTCCTCGACCTTCTGCAGGCCGAAGGTGATGTTCGTCTGGCCGGGCTTCACGCCGGTGGAGTGGGACAGGACGATGTCGTCGAGCTTCTTCCCCTCGACCGAGATCTTTTCGGCGGCGATCTTCGCCGAGTCGCCGGTGGCGGCCGGACCCGCGACCTCGACCTTGGGCGGGTTCGCCGCGTTGTCCGGGGTGAACGCGGTGTGCAAGCCGTCGAGGACCTTGCGCATCGCCTTCATGGTCTTGTCCTGGCCGGCGCAGGCTTCGGGGGTGAAGGTCTTCGGCGGCGTTTGGCCGGCGTCGGCCATGACGGAGCACGCCTGGACGAAGTCGCCGGAGACGACCGCGCCGACCCACTGGGCCAGTGCCTGTTCCGCGGTCGAAGCCTTGGCCGTCGCGTCGGCGGCCGCACTCGTGGTGCCGGCCGCCGGTGACGCGGAAGAAGTGGGGATGCTCTGCGGCGCGGGGGCATTCGACGATTTCGCCGAGCAGGCCACGGTCAGGGCCGCGGCCATTATTGTGACACCGATAGCCGGAATAGTCACATTTCGGGGGATTTGCATTGCCATGCCGGAGATCATGCTGACGATGCGGTGCGCTGTCCACAATCGCCGTGAGATCGGGCCGTCCGTGCAGATCGCGAGGCATTCCGGTGCAAGGGAACGCACGGAAAGCCCTCTCCGGAGAGGACTTCCCGTGCGGTCGCGGTGATCAGGCGCAGGAGGCGCCGTTCAGCGTCGCCGATCGGAAAGGCGGTGCGCTGCCGGTGTAGTTCGCGTTGTAGCCGATCGTCGTGGTCGCCCCCGTGCCGAGGGTGCCGTTCCACGCCGCGCTGCCGACTTCGACGATGTCGCCGGTGTCGGTCCAGTTTCCGTTCCAGCCTTGGCTGACCGTCACGCCCGGTGCGGAGAACGTGAGCGTCCAATGGTCGATCGGCGCTCCGCGGTTTTCGATGACGATTTCGCCGGTGTAGCCGGTCGACCAGGTGCTGACCACCCGGTGCGTGACGGCGCAGCCGCCGGACGGCTGCGGGGTCGTGCTGGTCGGGGGAGTGCTGCCGGTGGTGGGCGTGGTCGGGGTCGTGGTCGGCACGGGACCCGCCGCGACGGCGAGGTCGTAGGCCCGCTGGGGCACGAACTGGCCGGCTGTCGCGATGCAGCCGTCCGCCTCGCCTGGCGGCTTGACCCACAGGAACGCGTCGATCTGGCCGTCGCCGGTCTGGTTCGTGCTCGGCGTGCCGATCGCGCGCCCGCCGGGGTCGCACCACTCGCTGCCCTGCGGCCCGTTGCCGTTGCGGCTCGTGTCCACCACGGCCTTCAGCCGCGAGTCGCCGAGCTGGCCGAGGATCGCCTTGTCGTAGGCCACCTCGTCGGCGGTCGCGCGGTAGTTGGACACGTTGGTGGAGATGCCGTCGGCGCTGTTGGAGACGTCGGCGGCCCGCAGCCGCGTCGCGGCCTCGCCGGCGGACAGCCAGGCGGAGTGGCCGATGTCGAAGTACACCTTCGCCTGGGTGGAACCGGCCTTCAGCTTCTTGCCCGCGTACGCCATCGACGCCGTGGTCTGGCGCTGCTGGTCGCTGTTCTGGCAGTTCGTCATCTGCGGGAGCACGTCGGGTTCGAGCACGATGGCCGCGGGCCGGCCCGCCAGCCCGGCCGCCACCTGGTCGATCCACGCCCGGTAGGCGTCGTGGGACGGCGCGCCGCCGCTGCTGGCGCCGCCGCAGTCACGGTTCGGGATGTCGTAGACGACCATGATCGGGATCTTGCCCGCGGCGGCCGCGGCCCCGGTGTAGGCGTCCACCTCGCCGCGCACCGTGGAGGTGTTCGTGGTGGTGAACCACCTCGCCTGCGGCACCGCGGCGACGCGGTCGCGGATGACCGCGGCGCGGGAGTCGCCGGAGTTCGCCGCGACCCACCTGGCCGCGTTGGTACCCGGGTCGGTGTAGTACGCCGACCCGGCGGCCCGCGCGCCCGCCAACGTGGTCGTGGCGACGACACCGCTCACGGCCAACGCGGCGAGCGCACCGGCTGCCACTGTCCTGCTTCGCATGCACCTTCTCCTTCGAGCGACGGGGTGGCGTCGGGGCGAGGACGGCCGCGCCGGCGAACGTGCCGGGCACGCAGCACCGTCTCCGCTCCGGCATCGCCGGACCGAAAAGGCTGGGAGCGCTCCCAATTCGCTTGGACTGTAGCCGGGGATGCCGGATCGGGAAAGGGGGCGAAGGGGTTCTCGCCCGAATTCGCGGAAGGGCCCTTCGAAAGTTTCGGCGACGATTGCCAAGGGGTGCGAGTGCCGGTTACCGTCGCCTGGGAGCGCTCTCAGTCCGGTTCATCCGTAAGTCGACGACGACGAGGAGATGGCGTATGCGGGCGAGAAAGCTGAGAGCCGGACCGGTGCTGCTGGTCGTGGTGGCCCTCGGACTGGCCGGAGCCGCCGCACCGGCGTCCGCCGCGGACTACGAGCGGCTGCTCAACGGCAGCTTCTCCAGCGGCACCTCCGACCCGTGGTGGGCCGGGTCGGGCACGACCGGCCGCGTGACCGGCGGCGAGTTCTGCACCGACGTCCCCGGCGGCACGGCCAACGGCTACGACGCGCTGTCCGGCCAGAACGGGGTGCCGTTCGAGGCGGGCCAGCAGTACACCCTGACCTTCGACGCGCACGCGACGACCACCCAGCAGATCTCCGCCGTCGCCGGGGAAGCCGTGTCACCCTACCGGCAGATCTCCCGGACCGACCTGACCGTCACCCCGTCCACGCAGCACTTCACGGTCACGTTCACGTCCACTTTGGACTTCCCGGCGGCGGGCAACGGCCAGCTGGCGTTCTGGTTCGGCGGCCAGGCCGCCGCCAACACCGTGTGCCTGGACAACATCTCGCTGATCGGCGGCGTCCTCCCGCCCGGCGGCCTGCCGCCGACGAGCGGCATCCGGGTGAACCAGGAGAGCTACGCGCCCGGGTTGCCCAAGCGGGCCACGCTGATCAGCGACTCGGCCACCGCGCAGACCTGGACGTTGAAGAACTCCGCCGGCACCGCGGTGGCCACCGGCCGGACGACGCCGCGGGGCGCGGACGCGGCCTCCGGGGAAAACGTGCACGAAATCGACTTCTCCGCCTACGACACCGTGGGGACCGGGTACACGCTGAGCGTCGGGACCGAGACGAGCTTCCCGTTCGGCATCTCCGCCGCCGGGCTGCAGCGGCTGCGCTCCGACTCACTGGCGTTCTTCTACCACCAGCGCAGCGGTATCGCGATCGGCGCCGCGTACGTCGGCGCCGCCTACGCGCGTCCGGCCGGGCACGTGAACGTCGCGCCGAACCAGGGCGACGACAACGTCCCCTGCCGGGCGGACCTGGACTGCGGCTACACCCTCGACGTGCGCGGCGGCTGGTACGACGCGGGTGACCACGGCAAGTACGTCGTCAACGGCGGGATCGCGGCGTGGGAGCTGCTCGACGAGTACGAGCGGGCCGTGCGGCTGGGCGACGCGAGCGCGCTGGGCGACGGCACGCTGGCCATCCCGGAACGGGCCAACGGCGTGCCGGACATCCTCGACGAAGCGCGGTGGGAGGTCGACTTCCTGCTCGCCATGCAGGTACCGGACGGCGCACCGCGCGCGGGCATGGTGCACCACAAGATCCACGACGCGCAGTGGACGTCCCTGCCCACCCGGCCGGACCAGGACAGCCAGCCGCGCCGGCTGTCGCCGCCGAGCACCGCGGCGACGTTGAACATGGCAGCGGTCGCCGCGCAGGCGTCCCGGCTGTGGCGGACCACCGACCCGGCGTACTCGGCGAAGCTGCTGGCCGCGGCGCGGAAGGCGTACGCCGCGGCCAAGGCGAACCCGGCCGTGCTCGCCGATCCGAACGACGGCACCGGCGGTGGCACCTACAGCGACAACACCGTCACCGACGAGTTCTACTGGGCCGCCGCGGAGCTGTTCACGACCACGGGCGAGAGCGCGTACCGGGCCGACGTCACCGGCTCTCCGCTCTACCGCGGCAAGAGCTTCACCACGCACGGCTTCGACTGGGCCTCGACGGGAGCGCTCGGGGACATCACGCTCGCGGTGGTGCCGACCGACCTGCCGGCCGCGGACGTCGCGGCGATCAGGACGGCGATCACGACGGCCGCCGACAGCCACCTGGCCCAGATGGCCGAGATGGGCTACCCGGCGCCCTACCGGACGGCCGACGGCTCGTACGAATGGGGGTCCAACGGCCTGGTGGCCAACAACGGCGTCGTGCTCGCCCTGGCCTACGACCTCACCCGGCAGGCCAGGTACCGCGACGGCGCGTTCGCGGCGATGGACTACCTGCTCGGCCGCAACCCGGCGAACTACTCCTACGTGTCCGGCCACGGCGACCAGCCGGTGCGCAACGTGCACCACCGGTTCTGGGCGCACCAGCTGGACGCGTCGCTGCCGTCCGCGCCGCCCGGCGCGCTGTCCGGCGGCCCCAACAGCGGCCTGCAGGACCCGACCGCGGCCCGGCTGCTCACCGGGTGCGCACCGCAGCGCTGCTTCGTCGACGACATCCAGGCGTACTCGGTGAACGAGGTCGCGATCAACTGGAACGCGGCGCTGGCCTGGCTGGCCGGCTGGACCGCCGAGAAGTCGGCGTCCACCGTGGACACGACCCCGCCGTCCGCGCCCGGCACCCCCGCGGTGTCCGCCGTGTCGGACAGCGGCGCCACGGTGACCTGGACGGCGGCCGCGGATCCGGAAAGCGGCGTCCGGGGCTACGACGTGGTCCGGGTGGCCGGTTCGGTCCGCACGGTGCTGACCACGGTCACCGGGACGACGGCGACCTTGACGGGCCTGTCCCCGTCGACGGCGTACACGGTGGTCGTGGTGGCGCGCAACGGCGCGGGCACGCCGAGCCCGGATTCGCCCGCCGCGTCGTTCACGACCCGGCCGGCGGGCGGCTGCGCGGTGACGTACGCGGCGAACACGTGGAACGGCGGCTTCACCGCGACGGTCACGGTGAAGAACACCGGCACCACGGCGTGGAAGGGCTGGAAACTGGGCTTCACGTTCCCCGGCACCCAGAAGGTGACGCAGGGCTGGTCGGCGACGTGGGCGCAGTCCGGGGCGGAGGTGACCGCCACGGCGCTGTCCTGGAACGCTGCGGTCGCCCCGGGGCAGTCGGTCGCGATCGGCTTCAACGGCAGCTACACGGGAAGCAACACGAACCCGGCGGCCTTCGCGATCGACGGGAGGACGTGCGGCTGACGGGAACCGGCGCGAACCGGCGGCTCACGAAGCTCACCGGCGAGCCGGTGCTGTTCTTCGGCTCGGGCGGCTGGGCGGTGCCGACGCTCGCCGGGCTCAACATCTGGAAGTCCATG